>CALBSW010000083.1 GCA_937967465.1 uncultured Flavobacteriales bacterium | reverse complement strand
CCACAGCTCCTGTGGCCCCCCGGTGCTTTCGGTTCTGGCGTCCAGGCTGCTCCCCTCATTCAGGGGCCCCACGAACGTCAAGTCGACCACGCCTTCCTCTCCCCAATCCCCGATCGCGGACGATCCGTCAAAGGCCCGAATCCGCATCAGGCTGCCGAGGGAATCCCCCACGGCGTGGGGCACTTCGCTCAACATGAACCACCGGTTCTCCCACGTGCCGTGCACAGCGTCCACCGGCCGTTCACCGGATGCGCCTTCTCCTTCCCAGGATGGACTCCCCCACCCCGTGAACCCGCGCCACCGCGGCACCACCTCGCCTTCGGCATCGTAGGCCGCATTCAAGAGGACGACTTCACCTGAAGCCAAGGAAATGGACACCGGAACCTCCCACCGGTCCGAAACCTCCAACCTGCGCCCATCGCCGCTCCAGTCGCCGTCCAGCACCCACTGACCTTGGGCGGGCAAAACCAGAAACAGGACAGGCAGAAGAAGGCAGATGTGTTTCATGCAACGCCGTTGTCAGGGACGGATGATCAGCAGGGTGCGCGCAGAACCCATGGCGTCCGTGCAGGTGTGGATGCCCGGGGAGAGCCCATCCAAGGCCATGCCAGTCGGCCCCGCCAGCTCGGCTGCCGTCCATTCGGCGACGACGCGCCCCGCAGCATCCCGGACGACCAAGTGGTCCGGAACCCGGCCGGAGAAGCGCACCACGTCGGAACGCGACGCCGGATTGGGGTAGGCGAAGAACGGCGCACCATTCTGGACCGGGATGTCCGACACCCCGCCCGTCCAGGTATCGACCTCCTCGTCGATGGTGACATTGGTTCCCCCGCCCCCACCTGGGCCGGGACCACCGCTGAAGTTGTCGGTTTCCACCACCCCGCGGTAGGCCGGGAAGAAGTAGGGGTACTGACCGTTGTGGTCGGCATCCACGGTGGCGTAGTAGGCGTACGTGCCCTCGGGATACTCGGGCGTCACCGCGAAGCGACCGTTGAATTCGTCCAGATGCCCGGATCCCTCCACGTATTCGTGGTCCTCGATGTAGGCTCCGAGCACAGCGGCCACCGGGGCCGCGCCCGGGGGAATGGCCGGTGTCACCAACTCCCCCACGTCTGGGCCATATTGATTGGGTGCGAGCTCCGTGCCGTCCGGCAGCGTATGTCGCACCGTGATGTCGCGCAATTGCCAGCTGGTTTCGATGCGCTCGACGCCGCCCGAACCGTCCGCATTGGCGAAACCATATGGCCCGTAAATGGGGTAGCCATCAAAGGCATAGCCGATGAGCGGGCTGTGCGCCGCTGGGTCAATGGTGAAGAGCGCCTCGCTGGGAAAGTCCCCGCACACGTCGCTGGTGGGCGCGAAGCTGTCGTCAAAGCGGGTCGGCACCTGGTGGTGGTGATACTGGCCCATGGCCGGGTGGCCCTTGGCGCAGTCGAATCCGTCATTCTCAAAGAAGCCCCCGTTCTGGTGCCAAAAGCCCTGATTGTTGTAGCTGAATGCGTCCTGCGCATTGAAGATGACCACCCCGTTGATGAGGACGCCGGTGTGGCCAAGCCCGGTCGCCGTGCCGCCCGTCGGTCCTTCCTGCGGGTTGCGGGGAATCTGGAAGAGGTAGTCCTGCGCGGTGGCCTGCGAGGGGTTGCCGTCCGGGAAAGGCGCCGTCGCATAACGCGGAATGCCTGTGGCGTGGATGTAGACATTGTCCGCGCTGTACTGCACGAGCTGGACGTCGCACTCATCCTGCATCGGGACGAGGTCATTGCCGTTCCAATATTGGCCTGTGGCCCCATCGGTGTTGAGGAGCCAGGACGCGAGTTCGGGCTGGGCCAGGAGGCCGACCGGCAGGATGGACAGGCAGAAAAACAGAAGGGTTCTCATGGGGTTGTGACGATTGCCGGCAAGATGGGTTTAATTGGGACATGCTTTCGGCTGAAGAGAAAGAGAAGATTCGAGTGGCCATCGAGCGCAAGGCGCGGGACCTCGACGAGCGGATTGAGGAATACCGCGAACTGACCAAGCCCATCCCCCCGAGCGAGGCCATCGGCCGGGTCAGCCGGATGGACGCCATCAACAACAAGTCCGTCAACGAGGCCGCCCTGCGCCAAGCCGAGAAGCAACGGCAGGGACTGGACCGGGCGCTCCAACGCCTTGACGACGACCGCTTCGGCCTGTGCACGCGGTGCGGAGAACCCATTCCCACCGGCCGCCTGCTCCTGATGCCGGGAGCGCTCACTTGCGTCCGCTGCGCGGGTTGATTTTCCGCCCCGTTTTCGCCAACTTATTGTCATGCTCATCGAGATCCATCAAGAGACCCCTGAACTGCGAAAAGTGACGCAGGCCGTGGACATTCTGCGCCGCGACGGCGTCCTGATCATCCCCACCGACTCGGTCTACTCCTTTGCCTGTGCGCTTGGGTCTTCGAAGGGCCTGGAGAAAATGGCCCGGCTCCGCGACTTGAGCCCCACCGAAGCCAACTTCTCCATGATCTGCTCCGATCTGAGCCAGATGAGCCAGTACACGGCGCCGCTGCCCCAGCCCACCTTCAAGTTGATGAAGCGCGCCTTGCCGGGCCCGTTCACCTTCATCTTGAATGCCGGGGTGAAGATTCCGCGCATCTTCCGCAAGTCGAAGAAGGAAGTCGGCATCCGCATCCCCGACCACGCCATTCCGAAGGCCTTGATCGACGAATTGGGCAAGCCTTTGGTGGTCAGCTCCGTCCACCACGATGACGAGGCCATCGAATACATGACCGACCCCGGGCTCGTTCACGAGAAATACGGCCATCAAGTCGACGCCGTGGTCAGTGGCGGACTGGGCCACCTCGAAGCCTCCACGGTCATCGACTGCACCTCCGGAGACGCCGAAGTCGTCCGAGAGGGCCGAGGAGCGCTCGAAGGGGTCATGTGACATTTGTCATGTTGGGCCCCGCGGCTCAGAAAGGGCGTTAGATTGCCCAAGACTTCCCTCCGCCGATGATCCGCACAGCCCTTCTCTTCTGTCTGCTGCCCTCCCTCCTCCTCGCACAACCGCAAGGACAAGGGCTGTTCGAACCCACCGACCTCGACGCCCGCTGGCTGCCGACCCGCAAGGCTTCGGATGCCGTGGGCCTCGCGCTGGATGATGCCGCATTTCAAGCATTGCGTCGCCAGCAGCCGGACCGCATGACGGTGCGGATTCCATTCCCGGATGGAGAGGTCCCGCTGCGCATGAAACGCTTCGACGTGCGGTCTGAGGCGTTCACGGTGGCGGTGACGGACGAAGCCGGTTTCCGAGAAGTTCAGGTGACGCCGCGCATCGCGACGTACGAAGTGGAAGGCGCGGCGTCGGGCACGTTCATCCTGTTTCACGACCACATTGTGGCCTCCTTGACCTACCGAGGTCGGCGCTGGGAGATCAACCGCCGCAACGGGCAGCTCCACGCCCTGTTCCCAGTGGATGCCTCCACGGATGACCGCATCTTTTCGTGTGGGGTTGAAGAACAGGCGGCCTTGCCGATGCGCAGCCCTGCCCACGGTCATGCCGCTGCGCGGTCTTCCGCCCTGCTCGAATGTGTGGAAGTCGGCATCGAAGTGGACCAATTCAGCCACCAAACCCTCGGCTCCAACCTCGAGAACACGGTCGACTGGGCACTCGCCATCCTCGCTTCGGTGGACCAGATTTACCGCAATGAACTGAGTGACCTCGTCACCCTCGATGCCCGATTCCTGCACGTCTGGGCATCGCCTGACCCCTACATCTCCGTGGTCAATGACGGAGGCGGCATCCTTGGCGCGTTCAACTCAGAGTGGAACAACAACCCCAACTTCAACAGCATTCCGCTCGACCTGAAGCACTTCTTCACCATTCGCACCAACATCGGAACCGGAGGAATCGCCTACCTCAGCGGCTTGTGCAATGGATTCAATGCCGGAGTCAGCGGCAACCTGACCACCGCCACCACTTACAACCTCGACACCTACGCCTGGAACCTGGACGTGGTCGCCCACGAAATGGGCCACAACTGCGGCGCCAACCACACCCACTGGTGCGGGTGGCCCGGCGGCCCCATCGACAATTGCGGCAGCTATGAAGGCGACTGTACCGGTTACACGGACAACCCCACCGGCCAGCTCGGCACCATCATGAGCTACTGCCACGCCATTGCCGGGGGAAGCAAGACCCTCACCTTTCACCCCTTGGTGGAAGACAATGCCTTGATCCCCACCTTCAACAGCGCCAGTTGCATCGGCACATGCGGGGACAATGTGGTCGAATCCACAGACCTCCAGTGTGGCGATGCCACGGCCTGCAACTACACGGCGGGAGACAACAACAACGACGGCTGCATTTATGCCGGGGACTGCGCGGAATGCGGTCCAGACGGCAATGTCATCGGAGGACTTGAGATCGCCCAGTTGGACGTCATGTTGGCCGGGACGGGCGTCGACGACAGCTCCTTTGAAGCCTCCGGCGCACCCCAAGCCGTCTCCATTACAGTGGACTTCGACAACGCGCAGAGCAGCGGATCGTGGCCCGGTGACATGGTGTTGGTGTTGTGCGCGCCCAACGGAGATTGCCTGCAAATCGGCGGGTACGACATCGATCCGGGGTTCCCCTCCGCTGGAGGGTGGCCGGGCGGATGGAACGTGTCCACTCCCGGCACCTACACCGCCAACGTCGACCTCGGACTGTACGACCTGTCCGGCGACGGCAGCTGGACCCTTCAGATCATCAATGGATGGACGAGCTCCGGCATTGTGAGCTACCTCATCGACCTTCAATTCCCCGGGCTCTGCAGCAGTGGAGACGCGGTGCCCGGCTGCACCGATGTGGCCGCGTGCAACTACGCCCCATTGGCCACGGAAGATGACGGATCCTGCTTGTACCTCGACGTTCTCGGTGACTGCGGAGGCGGCTGCACGGCAGACAACAACGGCAACGGCATTTGCGACTCGGAGGAGACCTGCGGGGCGGCGGCCTGCGGCGTCGGCACCTATTGGGACGACAATGCCGGACTGTGTCGTTCCACGCAGCTTCTGTGCCCGGGCGATGTCGATGGAGACGGCACGGTCAACGTGACCGACGTCCTCGATGTGCTGGGCGGATTTGGTGTGGATTGCGGTTCCGGAAACAATGCACCGGCGGCGTGTGCCACCGGCCCTTGCTGCAACGGCGATGCCTGTGGCACTGGCACCTATTGGGACGCAGGATTGCAACAATGCGTGACCCACCTCGCCCAATGTCCTGGAGACTTGGATTTCGATGGGGTGGTCGGGGTCAATGACGTCCTCAACGCCCTGTCCGGATTCGGGGTGGCCTGCGATTGATCAGCCCTGCGCGCCGGACCGCGCGGCGAGCATGGGAACGAAGGCGAAGGCACCGTGGGTGCGGCGGGTGAAGGTCTCTTCATCCATGCGCCTCACTTCGGTCATGGTCTGTTTGCCTTCTCCTGCTTCCGGATCGTCCAGGGGGATGATCAAGCGACCGCCCACAGCGAGCTGACCGAGCAGGGCCTCCGGGATCCGTGGGGCCCCACACGTCACCAGGATGCCATCGAATGGTGCAAACGCGGGCTTCCCCTTGTACCCATCGCCGTAGTAGCAATGCGCGCGGTACCCTTGCTGCTTCAAGAATGGCGTCGTGCGGTCAAACAAAGCCTTCTGGCGCTCGATGCTGTGCACCTTGAATCCCATGGCCACGAGGACCGCGCATTGGTAACCACTGCCCGTGCCGATTTCGAGCACCTTGGCCCCCGGCTCGAGGCCGAGCAGCTCCGTCTGGCGGGCCACGGTGTAGGGGTGACTGATGGTCTGTCCTGCGCCAATTCGGAAAGCCTTGTTGTCATAGGCGAAATGCACAAAGGCGTCGTCCATGAAATGGTGCCGCGGGACGCGGTCCATGGCGTCCAACACCCGCTCATCGGCGATGCCCATCTCCCTCAATTTCTGGAGCAGGGCGCGTCGGAGTCCCTTGTGGCGGTAGGTGTCTGAAAGGTTGGCGGCGGCGGTGGACATGGACCCTCGAAAATAGGTGGCCCGCCCGCCGGGATTCGGTGTGGAAATCGTGCCTTGCCAACATTCGGTCCGGGGTGGGCGTGCCGGGTACTTTCGCTCCCCATGTCTGCACCTCTCCGCATCGGCGTCTTTGGCACAGGCCACCTCGGCCGCATTCACTTGCGTTGCCTGCGCTTGCTTCAGGACCGCTGGGAGCTGGTGGGCTGTTGTGATCCGAGTCCGGCATCCCAAGAAGCTGTGGCCACCTTGGCGGAATCCGAAGGCTGGGAGGCGGTGCCGACCTGGTTTGATTCTCCAGAAGCCCTGATCGACGCCGTCGACGCGATCGCCATCGTCACCCCGACTTCCGAGCATGCCCGGCTCGCCAAGCTCGCCATCGAAGCCGGCAAGGGGTGCTTCATCGAAAAGCCCGTCACCACCACGTTGAAGGAGGCCGAAGACCTGCTGGACCTCCAGAACCGGTTCGGCAGCGTGGTGCAAATCGGCCATGTGGAGCGGTTCAACCCCGCCTTCCAAGCCGCCCGTCACCACCTGGATCGCCCCCGCTTCATCGAGGCGCACCGGTTGGCCCCATTCAACCCCCGCGGTCTGGATGTCCCCGTGGTGCTCGACTTGATGATCCACGACATCGACCTCGCCCTCCACGCATTGGAAGGCGATGTGGTCCGCGTCGCGGCCAATGGTGTCGCCGTGGTGGGCAGCAGTGTGGACATCGCGAACGCCCGCATCGAATTCTCCTCCGGTGCGGTGGCCAACCTCACGGCCAGCCGTGTGAGCCTGTCGCCCATGCGGAAAGTCCGCCTCTTCCAACCGGACGCCTACCTCTCCGTCGACCTCTTGAACCGCAGTGCACAGGTGGTGCGGTTGGAGACGCTGGAGGAAGACGCCGAACGGGATCCCTACGGCCTGTACTTCGACGTTCCGGGGCAAGCCACCCGACAACTGCACATCGACTCCCCAGACATCGGCGAAGCGAATGCCATCGCCGACGAACTTTCCAACTTCCATGCTGCCTGTTCCGGCACCGCTTCGCCCCAGGTCCCCCTCCGGGATGGCCTGGCCGCCCTGCGGGTTGCCCAGCAAGTCATGGACTGCATTACCCTGACCACCCCATGACAAGAAATTGGTTCACCTGCGTGGTGAAATACGTGCGCCACGGCGCGGACGGATCCGAGGAAAAGACCACCGACCAACTGTTGCTGGACGCCTACACCTACACCGAAGCAGAAGCCCGACTGGTGGGCATCGTGACCGATGTCTGCACTGGCCCATTCGAGGTGCAGTCCATCACCAAAAGCAACTACGCGGAAGTGGTGCGTTTTGATACCGGCGACAAGTGGTTCCGCATCAAGGTGGCCCTGACCAGCTTTGACGAGCGGAGCGGCAAGGAGAAGGAATCGAACCAGTTCTTCCTCTTCAGCGCGGACGACATCAAGGACGCTTACGACAAAACCCGAGAGTTCCTCAAGGGATCGGGCATCGGGTTTGTCATCCCCGCCATCAACTACACCAAAATCAGCGAGGTGTACCCCCAGAGTGAGGAAGGCTCCACCAATGTCACCGCTGCAGACGGATACGGCGCTGTCCCAACGGACCACCCGTCCATCGCCCAGCCCGAAGCCGAGGCCGCCGCTGTGCCAGCTGGTGTCGACCCGGAGACGGGCGAAGTGGGTTGATCGCGGGGGTCACGCCCACTCCCAACAGGACCGGTAGGCTCCAGACTGTTCGCAGCTCTGGATGAAGTCCGCGTAGAACCTGTCGGCCCCGAGGGTGGCGCTGTCTCCGATGACCAGCAAGTGCATGCGCGCCCGGGTCATGGCCACATTCATCCTGCGGTGCTCCGAAAGGAACCCCACCTCGCCATCGGCGTTGGAACGGGTCAAACCGATCACCATGATGTCGCGCTCCTGCCCCTGGAAGCCGTCCACGGTTTGAATGGACAGTCGCCCGTGCGCCTGGGCCACGTCGGCGGCCAGCAACTCTTCCAACAAGGTGACCTGAGCGCGATAGGGCGCGATCACGCCCACACTGGATTCGGGGTGGGCCTCCATCAGCTCCCGCACCCGATCCACGGTGAATTGGGCCTCCTCGGGATTGCGGATGCTGGCATGGGATCGGCCCGTCTTGTCCGCCTGGGCGACGGAGCGCTCTTCGTCCCAACCACGGCCGGCCGTGTCGACGTAAGTGAGCGGAGCAAGACCTCCCAACGTGCGGTCCGCCACCGCGGCATCCGCCATGAGCGCTCCGCCATAAAAGACCCGGTTGGGGTGCGCCATGATGTCGGCGTGCATCCGGTATTGGGTGTCGAGCAGGTGGACATTGCGGTCACGGGCGATGGCCTTTTCCAACAGACTCACCCCAAGTCCGGCCTTCAAAGCTGCGGGATTCTTGACCGTGGGTGGCAATTGACAGGCGTCCCCAGCGAGGACCACACGGTCGGCGAGTCGGATGGGAATCCAAGCCCCGGGCTCCAGCGCCTGGCCCGCCTCGTCCAAAACCACCGTGCCAAAGCGGCGCCCTTGCAACATCCGGTCTGCCGCACCAACCAAGGTGCAACACACCACCTCGGCGGACTCCAAGGCCCTTTCGGCCAGGAACCCTTCCAAGCGGTCTGCCTCCTTGCGGAGCTGCCGGGCCTCGGCAAAGGCTGCCCGGCGCGCAGCCCGCTGGTCCGGGCCGAAATTTCTCACCTCCCGTTCCGCTTCCCGCGTGGCATCGTCAGCCTGACGCCGGAATTGCTTGACCTGCTTGAAGTCCGGATCCGCCGCCACCAGTCGGTCCAGGGCACGGTCTGCCACAGAAGGATCCACCCGCATCGGGTGGCCCATCCGAACCACTTGCAAACCGGCACCCCCGAGGCGTTCCACCAACAAGTCCGCAGCCGCGTTGGAAGGGGTGGCACACATCACCTTTTCTCCCCGCCGCACCAAGGCCCGCACCAGCTGCACCAGCGTGGTGGTTTTGCCCGTTCCGGGCGGCCCGTGCAGGGTCGTGACCTCTGGCGCGGTCAATGCATGGCCCACTGCCCGATTCTGGGAGGCATTCAATGTCGGGTGCTCGAAGGGTTCAGGTTCCACCGGTTCGGGCCGGGCATAGCCCAAGATCACCTCACGGAGTGCAGCCAGCCGAGACGGTTTGCCATCGTGTCCCGCATTCAACACGTCGCTCAAGGCCCGGGCCATCTCCTTGAAACTGCGCTCGTCAAACCGCGCGTCCAACACCCATGTGCGGTGCATGGCTTGATCGGGAAGGTCTTCTCCATCGAGGACCACTTCGGCCTCCAGCCCCCTGGCGGAGCGGACGATGCCCCGATGGGACACCTTCTCTCCCTTGGTGTCGTCCGACGTCAATTGAACCGCAGAACCCGCGCGAAACGCGCCCGGCTCACCTCCATCGGCTTGCACTTCCACGGTGGGGCGACCGCCCAAGGTGAAACGGGTTCGGATGACGCGCACCGGCGACCACGTGAGCCCTTCGGCCTTTCGGACGGAAACAGGTTGCCCATCGAGGATGGCGCCATACCGCGCTTCCTCAGCCCGGTGCTCCAGCACCAGCGCCTCCGTCAGGGCGGCCAATTCCGCGAGGCTGTCGCGGTGGTTCATCTGGGTTATTGGCGGTTGCGGAGAATCTGCAACGGCCCGACGTAGCGGAAACCGTCTCCAACCGCATTGATCAACCCATTGTGCTCGATGTCCTCGAGCGGCAGGGCGTAGTTGCTGAAATCGAGGATGATGTAATACGTCGCCTCGGACAATTCATCTTCGTCGGGGGACCACGTGTTGCCGTAGTCCTCCTCGTAATACACCTGTTCTCCCCAGCGATTGTAGACGGTCAATGTCGGGCCGAGGCCACTGTTGACCAGCCCTTCAATTTCAAAAGCGTCGTTTTCACCGTCGTTGTTGGGCGTGAACAGGTTGGGGATGGTCTCGATGGCACAGGGGCCGAAGTTGACATTGAAGGACATGGCGTCCTCCCCGATGCAAGGCGCAGCCATGCTGACCGTGACGTAGTAATTGTCGGTGGTCGAGACGGTCAGTGCGCTTCCCGTTTCACTGAGGGTGCCCCCCAGATCAGAAGACCAACTGAACTCCAGCGGCCAATCGGATGGCGGCAGCTCCGGAAGGAGGATGTGGTCGTCGCCGATGCACAGGCCGTACAGGTCCTGGTCCGGCCCGAGCACGGGCGGAGCATACAGCCCGACGGGCACGGTGGCACTGGCCAGACACTCGTCGATGTTGCCCCCCGTCAGGTTCATGGTCACGGTCACATTGACGGGCGAATCCAAGCCGTCGATGGTGGCTGTGGCACTGCTGTTGTTGCCGCCGCCTGGCGCCAAGACGCCATCGGTGGTTTCCCAGTCCCACTCGACATTGAGGTTGCCTGGCACATCCTGGGTGGTCGCGGTCAATCCCACGGGGACACCACACCAATTGTCGGCGGCCACCAAGTCCACCTCGGGCGCTGGCTCCACCGTCACGACCATCGTATCGGATGCCGTACACCCGAAGTCGTTGGTCGCGGTGTAGACGTATTCGAAAACGCCCTGGTTCTCGGGCAGGATGGCGATGTCATTGCAATCTCCACCGTCGTCGACGATGAAAGGACCCGACCAATAGCTGCTGTCGCAATCCACCCCGATCTGCGGCGTGAAGATGATGGGATCTGGATAGAGGCTTGGCTCGAAGTTGACGAACCAGTCAAAGATGAAGCCGTTGTCCGACCCCCAGCTGTCGCACACTTCCACCGTCCAGGTGCCGTTGAGCGGGCACCCTTCGAGCAACGTCCAAGGCTGGGCGGATTCGTAGGTGCCGCTGGGCAAGGTGCCCCCGGCGTTGTCTTCCCACGTTCCGTTGGTGGCATCGGGAGACCAGAAGTAATCGTACCCCGTCCCCGGGACATCCGGGGTGCCATCGTTGTCCACCGGCTGACCGAGGAAGGTGCCTCCCCCACCTTGCTGGTGGACGCCCATCGAGCTGCCGTCCGGGCAGATGAAGGTGATGGTGAGGTCCCCCATGAAGCTGTGCTCGAAGTTGATGAACAGGTTCTCGATGTCATCCGCGGTCTCCACGACCTGTCCGGAGTTGAAGGAGGTGAAGACAATCGACGAGCTGAAGCACTGGGTCTGGTCGTCCGGAATGAAAAGGCCGCCTCCGAAGTCCACATCCGGGGTGCTGTCGTAGGTGATGCCTTCGGCAACGCCGTTGACTTCATACTCCTCGCCCGCACAGATCTGCAGGTCCTGGGTGGTGCCCTCGAAACTGGTCGGGGTCGAGACCAGGATCAGGTGGTCCACGAGGTTGCCATTGGGGCAATCGTTGTTGTCGACGATGAAGAGCTGGACGTTGTAGGCGCCGGGCTCGTCGAAGCTGTGGGTCACTTCCGGTCCCGAATTGTCCGTCGCGCCATCGTCAAAGTCCCAGTCCCAAGTTGCGATGAGGAAGTCCTCTGCTGCCGTGGAGCCCGTTCCATCGAATTGAATTTCTTCCCCCACACAGATTTGAAGCGGAACCGTTTCCACTTGGCCATCGATGGTGGTCACGACATTGGCTTCCGGGCGTTGGCAAGGCTCCTCGCAAATGACTTCCGCCGTCCAGTTGGAGTTGTCCGTAGCGTCGGAGGTGAACTGCCACGTGATGCAACCCGACGCATTGACCACATCGTCCATCTGGCTCCAGATGTCCACTCCTTGAAGATCGAAACCGGTGTATACGCCGTCGGGCTCTCCCACTGCGGCGTCAGACAGCCACATGAACAGGGTGTCTCCGGCGCCGAGGGCGCAGAGGTTGAAATAGAAGTTGATGACAGGGTCTGCCGGAAGGTCCGGGCAGAAGGTCATGGTGTAGTCCACGTTGGGGGACGCATCCCCGGCGGTGAGGCCGTTGTCCACGAAGAAAAAGTCGCAATCGGTGTACGTCCCGCCTTGCGAAATCGACACTTCCTGTGCCCGAGCGGGGGCGAGGAAAGTCAGAAACAAGGCGGCGACAGCGGCATGGCGCAACAGGCCGGAAAGGGTCAAGGACGTCATGGTGCTCAGTGTGGCTTGGCCTGGTTCAGCTTGGCGCGCTCGAAGAGCACACGACAGCGGTTCTCACTGTGGAATTGAATGACCCCCACGTTGCCGATGCGGAAGGAAGTCGGCAAATCGGGATTCGTTTGGAGATCAATGGCATAATCCCGGGCATCGAAGGCCGCGGGATCGAAGGTGGCCGCATCCAATGCCGCACCGCCTTCCAAGCTGGAGGGGGTGCCATCGAGATCGGGAAGGCCTTCCGCCTTGGTCAAGTCGGGCGAGAACACCCACCCTTGCAAGGCACGGAATTCATCCAGGTTTTGCGGCGCTGTTTGGGCCTCCGCAGGAGAGAAAAAAGACAGGGCGGACAGCAGCAGTCCACAGGCCATCAATCGGTTCATCATCTTCGCTTCCTTCATCGAACCCCGAAAAGGGCGCGATAGTTGCCCGAAAGTAGCACATTTGCCCCCCCTTGAATTCCCTCTCCATGCGACTTATCGAGGTCAATGACGTCAAAACCCGCGCCGCCTTCCACGCGGTTCCGCGGCGCATCTATTCGGACAACCCGGTGTGGATCCCCCACCTGAAACAGGACATCGACAAAATCTTCGATCCGGGACAGAACCGCCTTTTCAAGAAAGGCGGGGTCGCAAAGCGTTGGATCGTGCAGGACGAGGATGGCCAATGGGCAGGGCGCATCGCTGCATTTGTCAGCCCGAAATACAGCGGCGGCATGAAGCAGCCGACAGGGGGAATCGGCTTTTTCGAATCCACCGACGACGATGCGGTGGCCCAGCTTTTGTTCGAGGCAGCGGAAGCGTGGCTGCAGGAGCAGGGCATGGAAGCGGTCGATGGCCCCATCAACTTCGGAGAGAAGGACCAATACTGGGGGCTGCTGGTCAAGGACTTCACCTCCTTGCCGAGCTATGCCCTCAACTACAACCCGGAGTACTACCGGCGTTTTTTCGACGCCCACGGCTACCAGGTCTATTACGAGCAATACATCTTCAGTCGGGAAGTAGACCTCGGCATCCAAGAGGTCTTTGAGCGCAAGCGCGCCCAGGTAGAATCCCGAGGCACGATGAAAGTGATCACGGCCAAGGACCTCACCGAGGACCAGCTGGCCGCACATTTCTGCACCGTCTACAACAATGCTTGGGGCGGCCACCACGGCTTTGCCAAGATGCCCCTCAAACAGGCCAAGCGCACCGTCAAGGCATTGAAACCGGTCATGGACCCGGACATCATTTTCTTCGTGATGGATGGGGACGATCCCATCGCCTTTTACGTCAACATCCCGGAGCTCAACCAGATTTTCCGGCATGTGGACGGCAACCTGAATGCCATCGGCAAACTGAAGTTCCTGTACCACAAATGGCGCGGCGCGTCCGACATCATGGTAGGGCTCGTGTTCGGCATTGACCGCAACTATCACGGCCAAGGCATCGACGGCTATCTGATTGACATCGCAGGGAAGCTGATCCAGGAAAAGGGGCGTTACAAAAGCACCACACTGACGTGGATCGGCGACTTCAATCCGAAGATGATTCGCATTGCCGAAAACCTCGGAACCGAGCGGACCCGGACCTATGTCACCCTCCGGAAATTCTTCGACCCGGAAGTCGAGTTCCAGCGCATGCCCATTGCAAAATGACCCCCTGTCCCACAGGAATTTGACCCCGGAGTTTGTCGGGTCGAAATCCCCGCTATCTTTGCGCCCCCTTCCGGAGGACCCAACGGGGCCCCTGGAGGATCTGGAGACCCCCTAGCTCAGTTGGTTAGAGCATCTCACTTTTAATGAGAGGGTCCTGGGTTCGAGCCCCAGGGGGGTCACCAGCCCAGGTGCTGAAATTGGTAGACAGGCATGGTTGAGGGCCATGTGTCCATTAGGGCGTGCGGGTTCGAGTCCCGCCCTGGGCACCAGCACAACAAGAGGACCGCTTCGGCGGTCCTTTTTTTGTGCCTTTCCCGGACAACACCGTGTCCAAAGTACACGCCTAAACACCTGAATACGAGCTACTTGAATCCGGTTATTGTGAAAAACAAGTGCCGAAAAGAAGGGCATCTGCAGGATGTGCTTGCGAAACTTGCGGCATGGGAAAGAAAGTCAACTTCATTGCGTTGGTGGGACTCGTCCTGTTGTCCGTTCTCGGCTTGGGCAACGGGGGCCAATCCTCTGACTGGAGCTCGGTGGATCTGGCGAGTTCCGGAGACATCGCCTGGATGATCGTCGCCAGTGCATTCGTCCTCCTCATGACCCCGGGCCTCGCCTTCTTCTACGGGGGCATGGTGGACCGCAAGAATGTCATCTCCACCATGCTGCAGAGCTTCGTCGCACTCGGTGTCATCAGCGTGGTGTGGGTCATCGTCGGCTTCAGCCTGTGCTTCGGCGACAGCATCGGCGGCATCATCGGCAACCCCCTCACCTTCCTCAACTTTCGCAACGTCGGACTGCAGGCCCACCCGGACATTGGCGGCGGCCTCCCCTTTCTGCTCTTCGCCCTCTTTCAGCTCAAGTTTGCCATCATCACACCCGCCCTCTTCACCGGCAGCATGGCGGGGCGCATCCGATTCCGGAGCTACATCCTGTTCATGGTGCTCTTCACCCTGTTCATCTACGCTCCGCTCGCCCACATGACGTGGCATCCGGACGGCCTCCTGCTCAATTTGGGCGTCCTCGACTTTGCCGGTGGCACCGTGGTGCACATGTCGGCCGGCCTCGCGGCTTTGGCTGGCGCCGTGCACCTGGGGCCCCGCAAGGCCAAGCGCCTCACCCACGCCAACATCCCCTTCGTCATCCTGGGAACGGGGCTCCTGTGGTTTGGCTGGTTCGGGTTCAATGCCGGGTCTGCTCTGGGCGCCAACACCGATGCCGTGCAAGCCCTTGCCAACACCCACTTCGCTTCGGCTGCCGGCATGATCACGTGGATGTTCTATGAGCGATTCCAAGGGCGGAAGATGAACGCGCTGGGCGCCTGCATCGGCGCCATCGTTGGACTGGTGGCCATCACGCCTGCTGCAGGATTCGTGTCCATCCAAGAGAGTTTGTTCATCGGCACCTTCGCTGCCCTGGTGTCCAATTGGGCCATCGCCGCCCAGGGACGGAGCGCTTTGGACGACACCCTCGACGTCTTCCCCAGCCATGGTGTGGGTGGCATGGTCGGCATGTTGCTGACTGGCGTCTTTGCTGCGGACGTCGGCCTGACCTCCGGACAAACCGGGACCTTCCTGTGGCATGTCGCCGCACTGGTTGGCGTGTCCATCTTTTGCTTCTTCGGCAGCCTTGTTCTGTTGAAGCTGGTGGACCGCGCCTTGTCCATGCGGGTCACCGACAAGCAGGAAGCGATCGGCCTCGATGCCAGCCAACATGGTGAGCAGGTGAGCTGAACACCCTACCTTTGTGGGGAACCGCGGTGGGGCCGAGTGAATTTCGGAGCGTCATCGCACCACACCCCACTTCCCTTTGTCAGATTTCCATTCGCTCGGATTGAGCGATCCCATCATGCGGGCACTCGTACCTCTGGGTTACGAGACCCCCACCCCCATTCAAGCCCAGGCCATCCCCTACGTCCTCGACGGGCGGGACGTCCTTGGCGTCGCCCAAACGGGCACCGGCAAGACCGCGGCCTTCTCCCTTCCGATGCTCCATCGGCTGGCCGCACAACCCCGGCGCGAGAATCGCCGAGTGATCCGCGCGCTCATTCTGAGTCCGACCCGTGAATTGTCCGCCCAGATCGGGGACAGCATCCGGGACTACAGCCCCCACCTCAAGGTCTATCACACCGTCATCTTCGGCGGTGTCAAACAAGGCAAGCAAGTCGCCGCGCTCCAGCGTGGCGTGGACATTGTGGTGGCCACACCAGGGCGCCTCCTGGACCTCATCGACCAAGGCTACATCAGCCTGGACCACCTCGAGTACTTCGTGCTGGACGAGGCGGACACCATGTTGGACATGGGCTTCATCCACGACATCCGGAAGGTCATCAAGCTCCTCCCACCCAAGCGGCAATCCTTGTTCTTCTCGGCCACCATGCCGCAGAACATCCAAGAATTGGCCGACACCATCCTGCTCGACCCCGTCACGGTGGAAGTCGAGCGGCGCAGCAGTGCGGCGGAAACCGTCGAACAGAAGGTCTACTTCGTCCGGCAAGCCGAGAAGAAGCACTTGCTCGTCGATGTTTTGACGGCACCGGATGTGACCAGTGCCCTCGTTTTCACACGGACCAAATACGGCGCGGACAAATTGGTCCGGCACCTGCGCAAACAAGGTGTCCGAAGCGAAGCCATCCACGGCAACAAGAGCCAGCCCCAGCGGGAAAAGGCGATGAAAGCCTTCAAGCGGGGTGACCTCGGTGTGCTCGTGGCCACCGACATCGCAGCCCGCGGCATCGACGTGGACGAACTGAGCCACGTCGTGAATTTCGAAATCCCGAACATTCCGGAGACTTACGTGCACCGGATCGGCCGCACCGGCCGCGCAGGAGCAGAAGGCATCGCCATCTCCTTCTGCAACGAGGAAGACGAACGAACCTACCTCCGCGACATCCAACGCCTGATCCGAAAGGAAGTCCCCTTGGACACCGACCACGATTACCACAACCCCCTGCCCCCGATTCCGCTGGACTCGGGCCGACCCCAAGGCGGCGGCGGTGGCGGCAAACGCAGCCAAGGCAAGAAGCGGCGCCACGGCGGACCCAAACGCGGCCAAGGCCAAGGCGGCCCACGCGGTCGACATGGACAAGGAGGTGGTGGCGGAAACCGGCGGCGCAAAGGCCCCGGAAAACCGTCCTCCAACCGCCGACGCAGCGACTCCTGACCCTGGGAATCCAAGCTCACCGAGTCCAGTACAAGCGGCTATTTTTGAGGCATGCGTGACATGCTCCACTCCGCTTATGGTCACATCCTGAATCCGGCATTGCTCGACGCGATTGCCCGGGAGGGGCGTTTCATGAATGTCCCCAAGGGCCAGATGATCATGGACGTCGGCGACCCCATTCCGGGATTGCCCCTCTTGATGGAGGGTGCCATCAAAATCCTGCGGGTGGATGCGCAGGACGACGAAATGCTCCTCTATTTCCTCGAAGCTGGAGACAGTTGTGCCATGACCCTGGGCAGCTTTTATGGGGAGAAGAAAAGCGAGATCCGGGCGGTGGCCGAGCAGGATTGCGCCTTTGTCATTGTGCCGCTGGAAAAGGTCTACGATTGGACGGGCGAGCACAGGGACTTCCGCCGGTTCGTCTTCGAGAGTTTCAACACGCGTCTGCGCGAGATGGTCGAAGCGCTGGACAGCCTGGCCTTCCTGGATCTGACCGGACGACTGGGCAAATACTTGCGCGACCGGGTCATGGTCAATGGCTCCACCACGCTCAACACCACCCACGCCGAAATCGCGGGCGATCTGCACACGTCCCGGGTGGTCGTGTCGCGCGTTCTCAAACAGCTCGAAACCGAGGGCACCATCGCGCTCCACCGCAACCGCATCGAAGTGCTCGACTTCTGACAGGTTCGCGTAACCTGTGTGGCGCAACACGCGCAGGAACCGCCCTAGCTTTGCGGATGTGAAGCGCCTTTTCCCCATCCTTCAGTGGCTTCCGGGCTACAGCCGGCAAGACCTCGCGGGCGACCTCCCCGCCGGACTTGCCGTTGGGGTGATGCTTGTACCCCAGGGAATGGCCTATGCCTTGATCGCCGGGCTGCCCGTGGTCTATGGCCTGTATGCCGCTTTGGTGCCTCAGGTGATTTACGCGTTGATGGGCACCTCCCGCTCCCTGGCGGTCGGCCCCGTCGCCATGGACTCGCTGCTCGTGGCCTCCGGGTTGGCCGGCATGGCCATGGTGGGATCGGAGCGCTACATCGAGCTGGCCTTGCTTCTGGCGCTCATCATGGGCGCGGTTCAATTCGCGCTGGGCACGTTCCGCCTCGGTTTCCTGTCCGACTTTCTTTCCCGCCCCGTCATCAGCGGCTTCACCAGTGCGGCTGCGCTGATCATCGGATTCAACCAGCTGGGCAACCTGCTCGGCATCGAGGTGGCCCGCTCTGCGCAGCTGCATGAACTCGCATCCAGTGCCCTGCACAATCTTGGCGAAACGCACCTGCCCACCGTGGGCATCAGTGTCGTGTCCATGGCCACGCTGGTGTTGCTCAAGCGCAAGGCGCCGCGCATTCCTGGCGCCCTGATTGTGGTTGTCCTCGGCATCGCCGCTGTTGCCTTCGACTGGATCGCCACCCGCACCGTGGGTGCCGTCCCGTCCGGGCTGCCCCATTTTCAAGCCCCGACCTTGACCGGAGAGGACGTGCGCACCCTGTTGCCTGTGGCGATCACCATTGCCATCGTGGCTTTCGTGGAGGCCTTCAGTGTGGCCAAATCCCTGGCCCAAGCGTCCAAGGACCACGAGGTGGATGCCAATCAGGAATTGCGGGCATTGGGTGCGGCCAATGTCCTCGGCTCGATGTTTGGTGCCTACCCCACGACCGGCGGCTTCTCGAGAACGGCTGTCAACCACCGGAGTGGCGCCCGAACGGGCATCAGCGCCCTCATCTCCGCCGCGGTGGTGGCGCTGACCTTGACCTTTCTGACCGACCTCTTCGAGTTTCTGCCCAAGGCTGTGCTCGGCGCCATCATTGCCGTCGCCGTCGCAGGATTGGTCGACTTCGCCTACTTCGGAAAGCTGTGGAGAACGCACCGGGACGAAGCCTTGCTGCTCCTCGTCACCTTCTTCTTCACTGCCTTCACCGGCATGGTCTTTGGCATCGCGATCGGCGTGTCCCTCAGCCTGATCCTCACCTTGTACCGGACCTCGCGTCCCCACGCGGCCGAGCTGGGCTGGATCGAAGGGGTGTACCGCAATCTGAATCGGTTTCCGAGCGCCATGAAAGCGCCGGGACAGCTGCTCATTCGCTACGATGGTCCATTGAATTATGCGAGCCAATCCCACTTCAAGGACTACCTGCTCAGCCGAATCGCCATCCGTGAAGAAGAAGGAGACCCCATCCGCCGGGTGGTGCTGAGCGCCAAATCCATCCCGTACGTAGACGCCTCGGCATCAGCCATGTTGGAGGACCTTCTCGACACCTTTGAGGCCAAAGGCATTCAATTGGCCTGGGCAGGTGCCATCGGGCCCGTCCGAGACCGGCTCAACAAGTCCGGATTGATGCAGCGCATCGGGGAGTCCAACTTCCACACCGAACTGGCCTACGCCATGGGGGAAATCGACCCCAAGGCCAACGAGTCCGACATCGCCCTTCAAACCTTCCGGCCCGACGGCGATTGACCCCATTTTTCCGACCTTGCAACGACATGAAAATCGAACAGATTTACACCGGATGCCTCGCCCAAGGGGCGTACTACATCGAGTGCTGCGACGAAGCCGTCGTCATCGACCCGCTCCGCGAGGTTCAGCCCTACCTCGACCGTGCTGAAGCGGGTGGAAAGAAGATCAAGTACATCTTCGAGACCCACTTCCACGCCGACTTTGTTTCCGGCCACGTCACCCTGTCCGAAAAGACCGGCGCACCCATCGTGTTCGGCCCCAATGCCAACCCCAGCTTCGACGCGCACATCGCGACGGACGGGGAAGTCTTCAAGGTGGGCAAGGTGACCATTGAGGTCCTGCACACCCCAGGACACACCATGGAATCGACCACCTACCTGCTCCGCGACAAAGAAGGCCAGCCCCACGCCATCTTCACCGGTGACACCCTCTTCCTCGGGGACGTGGGGCGACCGGACCTGGCCCAGAAGGGCGCGGACATGACGCAGGAGGACCTCGCGGGCATCCTGTACGACAGCCTTCGGAACAAGATCATGACCCTGCCGGATGACGTCATTGTTTACCCCGGACATGGCGCAGGCTCGGCGTGCGGCAAGAACATGAGCAGTGAAACGGTCGGCTCCGTTGGCGATCAGAAGGCCACCAACTATGCCCTTCGCGCGAACATGACCAAGGACGAATTCGTCGCTGAAGTCACGGACGGGCTGCTTCCCCCACCCGCCTACTTCCCGATGAATGTCAAGATGAACAAGGAAGGCTACGCGCCCATCGACGACGTTCTTGCAACCGGCACGCGCGGCCTCTCCCCCGAAGCGTTCGACGCTGCCGCCAATGAGACGGGCGCTGTGATCCTCGACGTGCGGGACAAGGCCGCCTTCCATGAAGCCCATGTGCCCCGCAGCACCTTCATCGGGCTCGACGGCAGTTTCGCCCCTTGGGTCGGCACCATGATCGTGGACGTCGCCCAGCCCATCCTCCTCGTCTGTGAAGCCAACCAGGTCGAAGAAGCAGTGACCCGCCTGTCCCGCGTTGGCTTTGACCAGGTCCTCGGCCACCTCGAAGGCGGCATCGGTGCCTGGAAGGCAGCCGGAAAGGAGGTGGACACCATCACTTCGGTGTCTGCAGGAGAATTCGCCGCGAAACAAAAGCAGGACGACCTTCACGTCATCGACGTGCGCAAGCCCGGCGAATACGCCTCAGAGCATGTGATCGACGCGGAAACCATCCCGTTGGCCGACTTGAACGCGCACCTGGCCGCCATCCCCAAGGACGCCCCATTCTACCTCCACTGCCAGACCGGATACCGTTCCCTCATCGCGGGCAGCATCCTGAAGGCCCGCGGCTATCACAACGGCATCGACATCCGAGGCGGCTTCGAAGCCATCCGTGAGACGGACGCCCCGGTCAGCGACTGGGTCTGCCCGTCGACACTTTGACCGATTGGTCAATCCAATCTGGTGCGCTAATTTTGCGCCCCTTCCCGGAGAAGTCCGGGTGTCACACCCAGGTGGCGAAATTGGTAGACGCGCAGTCTTCAGGCGGCTGTGCCTTCGGGCGTGCT
>CALBSW010000082.1 GCA_937967465.1 uncultured Flavobacteriales bacterium | reverse complement strand
CAAAGAGGTTGCCGTTGACCTGCTGGTCGATGGCGTGGGTGTCGCGGGTGACCGTATTGCGGGCGGCCTGGAGGTTTTTGTTGGCGTTCATGGGCGCTGTGCTCGACGTGTTTTGTCCGTCAGTCCTTGGAGACCCGCTCGAGTCCTTGGCGGCTCTGGCGGTGGAACCGTTCCGCCTCGCGGATCAGTTCACTTTCAGGGAAACGGGCCGCAAAGGTAAAGTAGGATTCAATGGCATCCGCATACCGTTCTGCTTGACGCCGTTCTGTACTCTGTTCGGCGTAAAGGAATTGCGACTTGAGGATGAGGAATTGGGCCTCCTCGCTGTACCGGCTCACTGGCCATTCTGCCATGAAGTTGGCCAAGGCGGTGGATGCGCTCTGGAATTTGCCCGTGGTGAAATACAGTTTGGCGCCGTTCCACGCTTTGGTCTCCAGTTTGTCACGGAGTGCAGCGATCATGGCATTGCACGTGTCGCGCTTCTCGGACTCGGGGTGGCGGTCGAGGAACAGCTGCAGCTCATCCATCGCCGTGCGCGTGTCGCTCTGGTCGAGGTTGGCGCTGGGGGACAAGCGGTAGCTGCAGAGCGCGGCTTGGTATTCGGCTTCCTCCGCACGGTCGGACGTCGGGAACGTCTTGGAGAAGTTCCGCATGGTGTAGCGGGCCATGTACCAGTCTTCGATGCAGAGGTTGGCTTCGGCATACATGTAGTACACGTCTTCCATGCGCTCGGTGCCTCGGAACAAGCCGATGAGTTCTTGGAGCAGGGGAAGGGCTTGGATGCAGCGGTCGTCCGCGAAGTATTCCTGGGCGCGCGTCCATTTGAGCTCGGGATCCGTGCTCTTCAGCACCTTCTGGTAGTCCCCGCAACCGGCGAGCCAACCGGTGCCGATGAGGGTCAGAACCACGGCAAGTCGGCCGTAGGTGCGGAGGGAGGAGCGGTGCATGGGGGCGAAAATAGCGGTCCCTGTGCCCTCCGCAGGCCCATTGGACCCCATGAACTGCCAACACATGTTGCACATTGGGAGGGGGTCACGCTGAGGTTCAATACCTTCGCCCCTTCGATTTTCAACGGAACACCTACGTTTTGGACATTTTTGATCGCATCCGCGGCAACCGCGGCCCCCTCGGACAGCACGCCAAGGACACCCATGGCTACTTCACCTTCCCCAAGTTGGAGGGCGACATCTCCAACAAGATGACCTTCCGGGGCAAGGAGGTGCTCGTGTGGAGCATCAACAACTACCTCGGACTCGCCAACCACCCGGAGGTCCGCGCTGTGGACGCCGAGGCCGCCAAGGAGTGGGGCATGGGCTACCCGATGGGCGCCCGCATCATGAGCGGCCAGACCAAGTTCCACGAGGAGCTGGAGAACAAGCTGGCGGAGTTCATGCAGAAGGAAGACGCCTTCCTGCTCAACTACGGATACCAGGGCTGCCAGAGCGCCATCGAGGCCCTCGTCAGCCGCCACGACGTCATCGTGTATGACAGCGAGAGCCACGCCTGCATGATCGACGGCGTCCGCCTGCACCAGGGCAAGCGCTTCGTGTTCAACCACAACGACATGGAGAGCTTCGTCAAGCAGCTCGACCGCGCCCGTGCGCTCACCGCGCAGACCGGCGGCGGCATCCTCGTGGTGACCGAAGGCGTGTTCGGCATGGCCGGAGACCAGGGCAAGCTCGCCGAGATTGTCAAGTACAAGAAGGAGTACGGCTTCCGCCTGTTCGTGGACGACGCCCACGGCTTCGGTACCGTTGGAGAAAACGGCCGAGGCGCTGGAGATGAGCAAGGTGTGCACGAGGAGATCGACGTTTACTTCGGCACCTTCGCCAAGGCCATGGCCACCATCGGCGCGTTCGTGGCCGGTCCGGAGGATGTGATCGACTACCTGCGCTACAACATGCGCTCCCAGACGTTCGCCAAGTCCCTCCCGATGCCGCTCGTCATTGGCGCGCTCAAGCGCCTCGAGATGATGGCGACCCAGCCGGAGCACAAGGAGAACCTGTGGAAGGTGGCCAGCGCCCTGCAGAAGGGGTTGCGCGAAGCCGGCTTCGACATCGGAGACACCAACAGCTGCGTGACGCCGGTCTTCCTGAAGGGCGGCCTCGGCGAGGCAACCAACCTCACGTTCGACCTCCGCGAGAACTACGGCATCTTCTGTTCCATCGTGGTTTACCCGGTGGTGCCCAAGGACGTCATCATGCTCCGCCTCATCCCGACGGCGGTGCACACCCTCGAGGACGTCGAGTACACCATTGAGACCTTCAAAAAGGTTCAGGAGAAGCTCCAAGCCGGCGAGTACGTCGGGGAGGGCATCGCCGACTGGGCCTGATTCCGTCGGGCGTGGCCGTGCGTTGCTTCATCGACCTGAGCTACGACGGTACCGCCTACCACGGGTGGCAACGCCAGCCCGCTTCCATTTCTGTCCAGCAGGTGCTGGAGGAGAAGCTGTCCGATTTGCTCGGCCGAGAGACGGCCGTGCTCGGGTGTGGCCGGACCGACACCGGGGTGCACGCCACGGCATTTTACGCGCATTTCGAGTGGCCGGGTGAATTCGGTGCCCGCTTCGCCGATTGGGAGCAGGCCGCCTGGAAGCTCAACGGCATGTTGCCTCCGGACATCGGGGTGCGGCGCATTTTCGAGGTGGGCGAGGAGGACCACGCCCGCTTCAGTGCGGCCGAGCGCGCCTACACTTACTGGGTGCACACCGCCAAGGACCCGTTCCTCGAAGGACGGAGTGCCCGCGTCTACCAGGACCTCGACATCGAGGCCATGAATGCCGCGGCGGCCCAACTCGTCTTCCACGGTGAATTCGACGCTTTCCAGAAGACCGGCGGTGGGCAGAAGACCACGATTTGCGACGTGCGCCATGCGGCTTGGACCCGCACCGAACCCCACCGCTTGCGGTTCGACATCACCGCAGACCGCTTCCTCCGCAACATGGTCCGCGCCATCGTGGGGACCCTGCTTGAGGTGGGGAAGGGGCGCCGCTCCCCAGACGACATGGCCGCCCTCATCGCCTCCAAGGACCGCAAGCAAGCGGGGACCTCTGCGCCGGCCTGTGGCCTGTACCTTTCGCGGGTGGACTACCCCTTCCTGCAGTGAGCGCCCCTGAAACCACCGGCAAGATCTTCGACGCCAAGGTGCTCCGCCGCATCCTGGCCCAAGTCGCGCCCTACCGCCGTCGGTTCCTGCTCACCGGGGTGATGGTGGTCCTGCTCGCTGGCCTCGCGTGGGTGCGCCCTTACCTCATCCGGGTCGCCCTGGACGACCACATTGCGGTCGGCGACGGCCCAGGTTTGCTGCGCGTCTTCCTGTGGGTGGTGGGCTTGATCATCATCGAGGCCCTGCTCCAATTCTGGCAGACCTATTGGGCGAATTGGGTCGCCCAGAGTGTGACGCTCGACCTGCGCTCCACGCTGTTTCGCCATGTGTCCCGGTTCCGGCTGAAGTACTTCGATCAAACGCCGGTCGGCCAGCTGGTCACCCGCCACATCAGCGATGTGGATGGCATCGCTGACGTCTTCTCCAACGGATTGCTCAACGCCATCGGCGACATCCTCAAGCTCGTCGTGGTGATCGGTGCGATGCTGTGGATTGACGTCAAGCTGACGGTCTTCGTCCTGTTGCCCATCCCGGTGCTGCTCGTGGCCACCCGCATTTTCCAGAAGGCCATCAAGAAGGCGTTTGTGAGCGTGCGCAACGAGGTGTCCCGCATCAACGTCTTCGTGCAGGAGCACGTCACGGGGATGAACATCATCCAGGCGTTCGGTCGCGAAGCCGCGGAACGCGCCAAGTTCGATGTCCACAACCAGGCCCACCGCGCGGCCAACATCCGCTCCATCTGGGCCTTCTCCATCTTCTTTCCCATCGTGGAAATGCTGTCGGCCACCAGCGTCGCCTTGCTGCTTTGGCTGGGGGTGGAAGGCGTCGCAGCCGGTGAGATGACGTTGGGCGTGGTCCTGCAATTCATCCTGTACGTCTTCATGTTGTACCGGCCGATCCGCCAGCTCGCGGACCGCTTCAACGTGTTGCAAATGGGCATTGTCAATGCGAGCCGCGTGTTCCACCTGCTGGACAGCGACGAGCGGATGGCAGAGCCCTTGCCGCCGTCCGACATCGCAGACCAGCCACCGCTCAAGGGGCACATCGTCTTTGAGGACGTTTGGTTCGCCTACTCCGACGAGGATTGGGTGCTCAAGGGGGTCAGCTTCGAAGTCAAGGCGGGAGAGCGCATTGCCTTCGTCGGCGCCACGGGTGCAGGCAAGTCGAGCATCATCAACCTGCTGAGCCGCCTGTACGAATTCCAGAAGGGCCGCATCACCATCGATGGCGAGGACATCCGCACCATTCCCCTCGACCGGCTGCGGTCGTCCATCGGGGTGGTGCTCCAGGATGTCTTCCTCTTCACCGGTTCCTTGGAGGACAACATCACGCTCTACGACCCGGCCATCTCCCGCGACAGGGTGGAGGAAGCGGTCCGCGCTGTGGGGGTGCAATCCCTTGTGGACCAGTTGCCTGGCGGCCTGGCGTACGATGTCAAGGAACGGGGGGTGATGCTCAGCACGGGCCAGCGCCAGTTGATCGCGTTTGTCCGCGCCTACGCCCAGCAGCCCGGCATCCTCGTGCTCGACGAAGCCACGAGCAGCATCGATCCGGAGAGCGAACAGCTCATCCAAGCCGCCACTGAAGAGCTGACCAAGGGGCGCACCAGCGTCCTCGTCGCCCACCGGCTGTCGACCATCCGCGATGCCGACCGCATCCTGTGTCTGGACGCCGGCGAAATCGTGGAGCAGGGCAGCCACGACGAATTGCTCGCCGCCAGAGGCGCCTACCACAGGTTGTTCGAATTGCAATTCGACGACTGAATTGACCATGTCTGCGGCCCCGGGTCCATTGGCTGTGTAATTCTGATGTCCTTCTTATAAACACGCTTATTCCGCAATATGGCTCGCCAAACATCCGTCTGGTTTGGGGGCTAAATGGCTAATTTTCAGCAGCCTAATCGCTTGTTGTCTTGTCTTCCGCCGCGCCCCTCCGTGTCCGGGACCTGTTGGTCCTTGCCTGCCTGTTGGGCGCGCTGATTTCCCCCGCCTCCTCTCAAACCACAATTTTTGAGGCCAACTTCAATTCAGACAATAACGGCAGTTCCGGTGCAAGCCCCAATGCTTGGAGCGCTTCAACGACGTCGACATGTGCTTTCATGTCGATTACCGGCAATGCTTGGCGCTTTACAACGCCCAATCAGGGCAGTTGTCAGAACGAAACTGCGGTGTGGACGAGCGCGCCGATTGAAATTTCGAGTTTGACTGAAATCTCCTTGTTCTACTCTACGACAGGGTCAAACTCCACCATTGTGCCAAACATTACCAATGGGTCTTTGAGTGGGTCCAGTTTTACCCCGGATGTTGGAGCCACCACAACTCAAATCTCATTCACCATCAATATCACCAAAAAGAACCGTTACCGTCAGATTGACGATGTGGTACTGACTGGAATTTTGAGTTGCCCTGATACAGATGGGGATGGGGTGTGTGATGGCGATGAGGTGGACGGATGTACGGACAGCACGGCCTGTAATTACAATACCGCTGCAACAGATGATGATGGAAGCTGCGCGTATGCTACGGGTTGTGATTACTGTTCCGGTGAAACGGATGGGACGGGGACGGTCTTGGATGGGTCTACTTTGGTTCCATTCGAATTCACGTTGACCGT
>CALBSW010000081.1 GCA_937967465.1 uncultured Flavobacteriales bacterium | reverse complement strand
TTGCACCAAGCGCACCGACAAGGAGGCCGATGTTTTCGGAGACGACTTCGACTTCAAGGTCGTAGCCTTCTGGGGCAGGAGCGGAATTGACAGCGACTTGCTGCTGAGAAAAAACAGTACCGAAGCAACAGAACAGTGCAACGATCAAGTTGATGGACTTGGACATCATGTCAAGCGATTTGGTTAACGCGGTTTTTGGTTCTCCCAGAGAGAGAGCCATGAAATTAGGAGAAGTTGACAGATTTATCTGCAACGTTCACAAACTGGCATGTCAGTTTTCGTCAGGATTACATCAGCTCGTCTAATCAAGATTGACTTCTGATGTCTGTTTACAGGATTTGGTCAAAATCCGGGTGCCTCAAGAATGTCCCATTCCTCAAAAGGGACCCTCCGAGATTTGTGAGCGCCATTCGCAGCGATTGTCAAGTTTGAAGTATCTTCGCCGCCCAACTTTTTGGTGCTATAGCTCAGTTGGTAGAGCAATGGATTGAAAATCCATGTGTCCCCGGTTCGAATCCTGGTAGCACCACATCGCAAGCGGACTTCGGTCCGCTTGTTTGTTTTTGGAGATTTGCACTGCATGGACAGCCTTCCCCTCGACGCCCAACTGCATCGGTTTCTTCAATGGATTGATCAGACCCGCCCCACCCGACTCGCAGTGGTCATGGACCGCAACACCGAGCGGGATTGTCTCCCCCTGATTCAACCCCTCCTGCCACCCCACACCGACTTCTTGTGCTTGTCGGATACTGGCGAGGCCATCAAGACACTGGAACACGCTCATGCCCTCTGGAGTCATCTGGACTCGGTGGGCTTTGACCGAAAAAGTGCCCTGGTTGGTCTGGGCGGAGGGACGGTCACCGACCTCACGGGATTTGTTGCGAGCACCTATCTGCGGGGCATCGATTTCTGGCTGATCCCGACGTCTTTGTTGGCCATGGTGGACGCGGCCATCGGTGGCAAAACCGGCATCAACCTTCAAGGGGCCAAGAACCGCGTGGGCACCTTCCAAGCTCCCTCCGGCGTGAGCCTTCATCCTGAATTCCTCCGCACGCTTCCGGAACGAGAGACCCGTTCTGGCTTGGCAGAACACGTGAAACACCTGCTTCTGACGTCCACCAACCCGCTGGATGGTGCGCAGTTGACGCATTGGATGACCGACGGAGACGGACTCGACCTGGACAAGGTGGGGGAGACCATTTTGCAATCGGTCACCATCAAGTCGCGCATCGTGGCGCAGGACGCCAATGAGAAAAGTGGCGTTCGCAAACAGCTGAATTTCGGGCACACGGCTGGCCATGCGCTGGAATCCTGGGCCATGCAGGAAGAGCGCGACCTGCTCCATGGTGAAGCCGTCGCCTGGGGCATGCGGGTGGCCTTGGCGGCAAGTACATTGAAGTTCGGCGACCCGAACGGGACGATGGCACAAGCTGCGCGCTGGGTGGAGACACACCTGCCGTGCCCGGTCATTCCACCCAATGCAGAAACCCTTTGGCCATGGGCACTCCAGGACAAGAAAAACGAGGAACAGACGGTCTACATGGTGCTGCTGGATGGGCTGGGACAACCCGTGACGGACCAACCGGTGTCCTTCGAAGCGTTCGACGAGGCTGTTCGCTTGGCAGAGAAGATGGCCTGAGCCCCGATGCATGGACTAAATTCGCCGCATGGAGGTGCACATCCGTGAGGTAGCGGCATTGTTGGAAGGCCAGATTGAAGGTCCGGATGAAGGGTGCCTGGATGGATTTGCAGGCATTGAGGAGGCCGGCCAAGGACAGCTGACTTTCCTCGCCAATCCGGCCTATGAGCCCCACCTCTACACGACGTCTGCATCTGCTGTGCTCGTGTCGGAGGACCTCACCCTGGCCAGCGCCCTCCCCGAGACCACTGCCCTCATTCGGGTCAAGGATCCGTATGCCGCCATGGCGAAACTGATGCAGACGTTTGCCGCCGATGTGCAGGCCCAGACTGCAGGCGCTCCCACCCGCATTCATCCGTCTGCCGTGGTGCACGAAGACGCGGAAATTGGAGAACAGGTCCAAATCGGCCCCCTCTGCGTTGTGGAGGCCAAGGCGGTCATTGAATCCGGCTGCACCCTGCAAGCCGGCGTTCTCGTTGGACCGGAAGCCAGAATCGGAGCCTCCTCCACCTTGGGCATGCGCAGCATCGTGGCCAGCCAATGCGTGCTGGGCAAAGGATGTGTCCTTCAACCCGGCGCGGTCATTGGAGCGGATGGGTTTGGCTTTGCCCCCACCACATCCGGGTATGAAAAGGTGCCCCAGTTGGGCAATGTCGTCCTGGGTGACGCCTGTGAAATCGGATCCGGAACCACCATCGACCGGGCCACATTGGGCTCCACCGTGCTCGGAGAAGGTGTGAAATTGGACAACCTCATCCAGATCGCCCACAATGTGCGCATCGGAGACCACACCGTCATCGCCGCTCAAACCGGCGTGGCCGGCTCGACCACCATCGGCGCCCACTGCATGATTGGTGGCCAGGTGGGCATCAATGGACACATCCACATCGCCGACGGAACGAAAGTGGCTGCCAAAAGCGGCATCACCGCCAGCATCAAGCGGTCGGGACTGACCCTTCAGGGCAATCCGGCCAAACCCATCGAAGACCACCAAAAAACCCAGCTGGCCTTGCGCCGCCTGGTTCGCGAATTCCAACAGCGCCCTTGAGGCGCCTCCGCACCGAACTCCTGAGACATGTCGACGTCGAACACTGCCTTTCCCCTGGCCTCCATCCGGAGCGACAAACAGCACACCCTTGGATCGAGCTTCACCCTGGACGGCATTGGCCTCCACACAGGTGAGGCCTGCACCCTGACGGTGCACCCCGCCGATCCAGGCCATGGGTACGTTTTTCAGAGAACCGATCTCCCCGACGCCCCCAAGGTGCCGGCGGACTGCGACCTGGTTGTGGAGACGCGTCGCGGGACGACCCTGGAGAAAGGGGGTGTGCGGATCTACACCACCGAACACTTGCTGGCTGCACTCTACGGCTGTGGCATCGACAATGCCCTCATCGAACTGAGCGGTCCGGAGGTGCCCATCCTGGATGGAAGCAGCTGGCCCTTCGTGGCCCACATCGAACAGGTGGGCGTCGTCGAGCAGGAGGCAGACCGGAAATTCCTGGAACTCACTGAGACCCTGACCCACCACGACGGAGAAGGCGTGGAAATGCTGGCGGTCCCCCCTGTGGACCAGGAGTTCCGCATCACGGTCATGGTGGATTACCACAGTCCCATTCTCGGTACGCAGCACGCCAGCATGTACCATCTGGGACAATTCGTCCCGGACATCAGCCGCTGCCGGACGTTTGTGTTCCTCAAAGAAGTGAAATCCCTGCTGGAGCAAGGGCTGATCAAGGGAGGAGACCTCGACAATGCCATTGTCCTCGCCGAGCGGACCTACGATGCGGCCGAACTCCAATCCATCGCCGACCTCGCCGGCAAGGAGGAGCTGCGGGTCGAGCCGGGCAAAATCGGTGTGCTCAACAACACTGCGCTTCAGTTTGAGAACGAGCCCGCCCGCCACAAGCTCCTCGACATCGTGGGAGACCTCGCCCTCACGGGATGCTTCATCAAGGGCCACATTTTGGCCGCCCGTCCGGGTCACGCAGGCAATGTGGCCTTCGCCCGCCAACTCAAGCGCCTGCGGGAAGCCCAGAACGGCATCCCCCAATACGACCCGACGGAAGCGCCGCTGTTCGACATCCACGACATCGAGCGGCTGCTCCCCCACCGCTACCCATTCCTGCTGGTCGACAAAATCATCCGCCGCTCGGACACGGGCATCCTCGGATTGAAGAACGTCACCATGAACGAGCCCTTCTTCCAGGGCCACTTCCCCAACAACCCGGTCATGCCGGGGGTGCTGCAGATTGAGGCCATGGCACAAGTCGGGGGCATTTTCGCCTTGAGTGGCGTGGAGAATCCAGAACAGTGGTCCACCTACTTCATGAAGATCGACAATGTGCGCTTCAAGCAGAAGGTGATTCCCGGCGATACCGTTCTCTTCCAGCTGCAACTGGCCAGTCCGATTCGCCGCGGCCTCGTGCACATGACTGGAAAGGCGTTCGTGGGAGGCAAGCTGGTCTCCGAAGCTGAAATGCTCGCCCAAATCATCCAGGACCGCGTCCCGTCCACCGAATCCGCATGAGCACGCCCTTTCCTTCCGAAGGCATCTCGCCCATGGCCGTCGTCCACCCTGACGCCAAGGTGGGCGAAGGGGTGACCATCAGTCCGTTTTCCACCATCGCAGCGGATGTCGAGATCGGTCCAGGTACCTGGATTGGCCCCAATGTGACGGTCTTGGATGGAGCCCGAATCGGCGCCCACTGCCGCATATTTCCCGGAGCCGTCATCGCGGGCATGCCGCAGGACCTGAAGTACGCGGGGGAGAACACCACCGCCGTCATCGGGGACCACACGACCATCCGGGAGTGCTGCACGATCAACCGCGGCACCACGGATCGCATGACCACCCGCGTCGGGTCGCATTGTCTCCTGATGGCCTACACCCACATTGCACACGATGCCGTGGTGGGGGACCACTGCGTCCTGGCCAATTGCGCCAGCATTGCCGGTCACGTGACCATCGAAGACTGGGTCATCATCGAGGGGGTCGTCGCCGTCCAACAGTTCGTGCGCATCGGACAGCACGCCTTCGTGGCGGGAGGCTCTCTGGTCCGCAAAAACATCCCGCCCTTCGTCAAGGTGGCCCGAGAGCCCCTCAGCTACATCGGCGTCAATGCCATCGGGTTGCGGCGCCGTGGGTTCCCGGATGAATTCGTGCGGGCGGTCGAAGACATCTACCGGACCCTTTACGTCACGGGTGGCAACATGTCGAAAGCCCTGAAAGTGGCCGAAATCGAGCTTCCGGTCAGCGATGCGAAAGGCACCATCCTCGACTTCATCCGCGCCTCGGACAAAGGCATTGTGCGCGGCCCCTTCTGAATGTCCAAAGCCACCCTCTCCTTCAGCGCCCACGACTTGGGCAAACGCCACGGCCGAGCCTGGATCTGGAGGGGGATGAGCTGTTCCGTCGACGCCGGCGGCACATTGGCCCTGCTCGGGGCGAACGGCAGTGGGAAAAGCAGCCTGTTGCGCATCCTGTGCGGTTTCGACGGAGCAAGTGAGGGAGAGCTCAGCTGGTCCATGGGGGACGAGGGGCTGTCCCGGGAACTTCTGCCCGGCCACATCAGCTACTGCGCACCGGACCAGTCCCTGATCCACGACTTCACCGTCGAAGAGCACCTCGCCTTTCACCGCACCTGTCGCCTCCCCTCCGAGGATTTGACCTTGCAGGACATGGTGTCCATCGCCATGCTGGAAGGCAACGAGCACCGGCGTGTGGGCCAACTGAGTTCGGGCATGCGCCAGCGACTTGCATTGACCCTGGCGTTTGCCACGCCTTCAGCGGCCCTTTTCCTGGACGAACCCACGTCCCACCTCGATGCCAAGGGACGGGATTGGTACCGCGGCCTCATCACGAACCACCGCAACGAACGGACTTTGGTGGTGGCCTCCAACCACGATGCAGAGGAGGTCCCAAGCGGGGCGAAATCCGTGGTCCTCGGGCTCAACGCCTGATTTTTCACCCTTCCAAAACACCTGATTTCACTGGCCACTCAGTGCAATCGCCACATTTTTTTCTCCCAAATCGAAACCGCACGGGCAAGGGCGGCGTAACGGAGGGCGCATC
>CALBSW010000080.1 GCA_937967465.1 uncultured Flavobacteriales bacterium | reverse complement strand
CGTGGCCTCGGTCACAGCAAATCAACTTCACAACACCCATGGACATCACCCTCTCCATCCGGAGACAGGCGTCGTATTCCCGCGGCGAACTCCTGCTCCGCTCCATCTTCGGCGTTTTCTACATCTTCATTCCCCATGCCATCGCCCTGATATTCGTCGGCCTGTGGGGCGCCATTCTCCAATTCCTCACGTTCTGGGTGGTCCTGTTCACCGGCAAATACCCGCGCAACTGGTTTGATACCCAGCTCGGCATCCTCAACTGGAATCTCAGGCTCAACGCGACCCTGCTCAACATGGCCGACGGCTACCCCGCCTTTGGACTCAGCGGCGAGCACCCCAGCATCCAACTCCATATCCCCTACAGAGAGGACGTACCGCGATACGAGGCCCTCGTCCGCGGCCTGCTGGGAGGACTCATCATCTTCCCACATGCGGTCATCCTGGTCTTCAGGGCGTATTGGGTCCTCTTCCTGAATTTTCTGGCGTGGTGGGCCATCCTGTTCACAGGACGATTCCCTGAGAACTGGTTCACCTGGTGCGAGGAACAGATGCGGTGGGGGACCCGGCTCAATGCCTACCTGCTCTACATGACCGAGGAGTACCCGCCCTTCACCGGGCGGGCCCTGGCATGATCAGTCGTCGCGGGCGCCTGACAACGCGAAGCTGACGAGGTTGGCCCCCATCTCCAGCGCGCGGCGGCGAACGGGTTCGGGATCGCGGTGTACAGCGTAGTCCTCCCAACCGTCTCCGAGGTCACATTCTTCGTCGAAATAGCACACGAGGCGGCCGTCCAGCAGCAATCCGTAACCGCGCGGGGCCTCTCCGTCGTGCTCGTGCACTTTGGGCAACCCTTCTTCAAACTCGTATTCGGCGTGGTAAACCGGGTGCTCGAAGGGCAGCTCCACCCAACTCAACTCCGGAAACACCTTTTCCATCTCCTTGCGGACGTAGGGCGCCATGCCATAGTTGTCGCTGATGTGCAGGAACCCTCCGGCCTCAAGCCAGGTGCGCAAGTTGCGGGCCTCGGAAGGCGTGAAGACCACGTTGCCGTGGCCGGTCATGTGCACGAAGGGGTAATTGAACAGCTGGGGTGAACCGACTTCCACGTAAGGCACGGCCTCGTCAAACCCCGTGTCCAGTTCGGCGTTGCAGAATTCCACCAGGTTCGGAACCGCCGTCGGGTTGGAGTACCAATCCCCCCCGCCTTTGTACTGAAGTACAGCCAATTGCACCTCCTGCGCTGCGGTGGAATTCCACCCTGACAAAACCGGGAGGAGACCGACGAAAAAAACAGACGCCACAGCGCAACCCTGCACGCAAAACTGACGTAATCGTCCCTCCTTCACCGTGATGCTGTGCGCCATGTAGACGAAGGTAATTCAAACCCCGCGGCCTTTGGAGGCCCACAGACCCTGTACACCGCGTTTTATCTATCTTTGCGGACCTTAAAAACACCTGAACCATGCAGAACAAAAGTGCCGTCCTGATCTTCACGGTGCTCCTCGCATTGGCCACCCTGTATACGCTCAGCTTCAACTACTTCTCGAGCGAGTTTGAGAAGGAAGCCGCTGCGCAGGGTGTCTACGAAGCCGAGCAGCTGCTTCAATCCGGCGACATCACGGAAGCCGAATTCGACGCCACCGCCTCCAAAGAGGCCAAGGCATACCTCCGTGCCAAGGGCGATTCCGCCATTGTTCCGGTTTTCGGCCAGACCTATCGTGAGGCCAAAGAGCAAGAGCTGAACCTCGGCCTCGACCTCCGCGGTGGCATGAGCGTGACCCTCGAAGTGTCCATCCCGGACCTCGTCATCGCCCTCGCCGATTACAACACGAACGCCGAATTCCGCGCTGCCATCGCAGAAGCCAAGGCCGCGCGCCGGGAATCCAACGCTGACTTCATCACCCTCTTCGGTCAAGCATGGGCCGCCCAGGGAGGAGACGTCGAGCTGTGGCGCTTGTTCCACAACATGGAAAACCGGGACCTCTTCCCACAGAAGAGCACCGACGATGAGATCCTCGCCATTCTCCGTGCAGAGGCGGAGACGGCCATCAACAACACCGAGAACATCATTCGCAAGCGAATTGACCAACTCGGTGTGGCACAACCCAACGTGCAAAAGCTGTCCTTCAGCGGCCGCATCCTCGTGGAGCTCCCGGGCATCGACGACCCGGCCCGCGCACGGAAGCAGCTGAAGTCCACGGCCAACCTCGAGTTCTGGGAGACCTTCTTCAATGAGGAGGTGGCCCAGCGCATCGCAGACGCGAACATCGCCGCCGGTCAGGCCATGCGCCCCGACCTGTATGCAGCAGATGCGCCGGCCGACACCGCGCTCACCACCGAGCAACTGCGCGCCAAGAATCCGCTCTTCGCGGTTCTCCAGCCCGAGCGCACCGCCCGCACCAGCATCGTGGGCTACAGCGTCGAAGCGGACACCGGTGACGTGAATACCATTCTTCGCATGCCCGCTGTCAAGGCCGCCCTCGGCAATGACCTCCGCCTGTTGTGGAGCGCCAAAAGCAACGGCAACGTGTCCACCCTGTACGCCATCCAGGACCAGAGTGGCCGCGGCAAGGCCAAGTTGGACGGCAAGAGCATCGTCGACGCCCGCGTCGGTTACGACGAGATCGGTGACGTGGTCTGCAACATGACCATGAACGGCGAAGGCGCCGGCATCTGGGGACAGATGACCAAGGCCGCCGCTGCCGACAACAACCGCGCCGTGGCCGTGGTCTTGGACAACCTCGTGTTCTCCGCCCCCAACGTCAACAGCGCCATCCTCAACGGACGTTCCCAGATCAGCTTCGGCACCGGACAGACCGCCGAGCAGAAGCTCATCGAAGCCGAAGACCTGGCCAGCCTCCTGAAAGCCGGCTCTCTCCCCGCCCCCGCCCGCATCGTGGACGAGGTGTCCGTGGGACCGCAGCTCGGTGAGGAAAACATCAAGGCGGGCCTCAGCTCGTTCATCTTCGCCCTCCTCGTGGTGTTGGTCTACATGATCTTCTACTACCGCGGCGCGGGTGTGGTGAGCAACATCGCGCTCATCGCCAACCTGTTCTTCTTGATTGGTGCCCTCTCCTCCTTGGGAGCGGCCTTGACCCTGCCCGGCATCGCCGGTATCGTCCTGACCATCGGTATGGCCGTGGACGCCAACGTGCTCATCTACGAGCGCATCCGAGAGGAAATGCGCGCAGGCAAGGGCCTCGCTGGTGCTGTGAAGGAAGGCTACTCCAAAGCCTACAGCGCCATCATTGACGCCAACATCACCACGTTGTTGACGGCCATCATCCTGTACAGCTTCGGTAGCGGTGCCATCCGCGGCTTCGCCACGACGCTGATGGTGGGCATCTTCACTTCCTTGTTCAGCGCCATCGTGCTGACCCGCCTCGTGTTCTACTCCCGGATGGACAACAAGAAGGGCATGTCCTTCTCCTCCAAGATGACCGAGAACTGGTTCACGAAGTCGGCCATCCCGTTCATTGCACGCCGCCGCATGGCTTACATCGTCAGCGCCCTCGTGATCGCGGGTGGCCTGGCCAGCCTCTCGACGAAGGGCTTGAACTACGGCGTGGAATTCTCCGGAGGCTCCACGTTTGATGTGAGCTTCGAGCAACCGGTCGACGTGCAGAGTGTCCGCGACGCATTGAGCGTGGCCTTCACCGAGGACGGAACGGCTGGCAACCCCTTGGTCCAGACCAAGGAGAGCGACCGGCAGGTGCGGATCATGACCAACTTCATGATCGACAGCGAAGCCGAGAACCAGGACGAGCAGATTCAAGCTGCCCTTGCCTCCGGCTTGGAAGCATCCGGCGCAGGCGCCTACACGGTGGACCGCTACAACAAGGTCGACGGCACCATCAGCGACGACTTCCGCCGCGGGGCCACCAACGCCACGGTCTTCTCCCTGATTGTCATCTTCCTGTACATCTTCATCCGCTTCCGCAAGTGGCAGTATGGACTCGGCGCCCTCGTCGCCATGGTCCACGACGTGCTGATCGTGCTCTCGCTCTTCAGCATCTTCTGGGGCATCCTGCCGTTCACCATGGAGATTGACCAGGCCTTCATCGCCGCCATCCTGACGGTCATCGGTTACTCCATCAACGATACGGTGGTCGTGTTTGACCGCATCCGTGAGTACTTCGGCCTGTACGGCTCCAAGAAGGACCGCAAGGAAGTGTTCAACCTCGCGCTCAACAGCACGCTGAGCCGGACGATCAACACGTCCCTCTCCACCTTCGTGGTGTTGCTGACCATCTTCCTCTTCGGAGGCGACAACATCAAGGGCTTCGTCTTCGCCCTCATGGTCGGTGTCGTGGTCGGTACCTACAGCTCCATCTTCATCGCCACCCCGACGGTGGTCGACTTGAGCAAGGACACCGCCAAGGCGTAAGTCGGATTCACCCTGAATTCAGAAAGCCCCGGGCCCATTCGGTCCGGGGCTTTTTCGTGCCCTCACGTCCAATGTGACCGGATCTGGATGGGCTCAAAAGCGCCCCTCATCCGCGGCTCAAAAAGGTGCAACACCCTCCTTTTTGCCCGCCCTCTCATGTCCATCTCTAAACTTGGGTCGCATCTCGACAGACCCTACTTCACGCCGCAGAACCCGGTAGAAATTTGTGGACGTCGCATATAACACAGGTTAGATGCGATGTATCGATAGATAATACTTATCCGATTCCCGAAAGCCTCGGTACTTTGTGATTGCCAAATTCTGTACCGATGCGCCTCTTGAACGCTTTCTTCGGCATGTGCCTGATTTTGCTGGTCTCCAGCACGGCCTCGCTGAACGCCCAGTGCTCCCCTGACACGGATGCACCTGTCATCTCCAACATGCCGGCCAACATCACCGGCACGGCGGATGCGGGCCTCTGCACCACCAACATCAGCTGGACCATCCCGACCGCTGAAGATGACTGCGAACTGTCGTCTTTCACCTCGGATGCATCTCCAGGAGAGCTGTTTGCCGTGGGCATCACCACCGTGACCTACACGGCCATGGACGCCGCAGGCAACATGTCAGCTGCCAGCTTCACCATCACCATCACCGATGATGAAGATCCCGTATTGAGCGACATGCCGGCTGACATCAACGTCGACAACGACTCTGGCGATTGCACTGCAGTGGTGACTTGGGC
>CALBSW010000079.1 GCA_937967465.1 uncultured Flavobacteriales bacterium | reverse complement strand
TCGTTCAGGTTTTCGAGCATGGCGTGGGGGAGAGCGACCTCCGCTTCCACTTGAGTTTTGAGGGCACCAGTGGTTCCGGCGCCAGTGGCTGCACGGATCCCGAGGCTGACAATTACGATTCCGGTGCGGCCACCGACGATGGCTCCTGCTTGTACGGTGGGTGCATCGACGCCACGGCCTGCAACTTTGACGAGACCGCCAACGACGACGACGGCAGTTGTATTTACGCTGCGCCGTTTGAGGACTGCGCCGGCACCTGTCTCAACGACAGCGATGGAGATGGGGTCTGCGATGAATTGGAAGTCTCCGGATGTACCGATTCGACCGCATGGAATTATGACGATGCCGCCACCGAAGAGGATGGGGGCTGTGTCTATTTCAATGCCTGCGGTGTTCCAGCCACGGCTGTGGTCGAAGTGTCGAGTTTTGACTACGACCCCAGCGTGCTCAGCCTCAACGTGGGCGACACGGTGGTCTGGTCCAATGTGGGGGGATTGCACAATGTCAATGCCATCACGGATCAGCTGCCGGGCCTTCCTTTTGACAACCCGCAGCCGTTCTCCATTCCGGCCATTCTGGGCTCTCCGGAGGGCACCTGTTTGGGGTCCTTCGTCTTCACCGTTCCCGGGGTCTACAACTACAACAGCTCCGTGTCCAACCAGGCCGCACTCGGCATGGTCGGTGTCATCATCGTGGGCAATGGCGGCTGCGCCGACAGTGACGCCACCAACTACGATGCTGCAGCGGAATTCGACGACGGCTCCTGCGTCTTCGACGGTTGTACGGATGCCCTTGCGAGCAACTACGATCCGCTGGCGACCATCGACAACGGTTCCTGTCTGTACCCGGGTTGCACCAATCCGGATGCGGCCAACTACGACGCCGGTGCCAATGACGACGATGGCTCCTGCATCCTCCCCGGATGTGTGGACCCCGAGGCGGCAAATTACAATGCGGTTGCCACCACGGACGACGGCACCTGCCAGTACAGCTGCTGTATCGACCCTGCGGCGTGCAACTACGACGCCGGTGCTGACATCGATGATGGCTCCTGCGAGGATGCGTTCGACACTTGGGGCGTGGATTACCTCGATTGCGCGGGGAACTGCCTCAACGATGCCGACGGCGATGGCACGTGTGACGAACTCGAGCTGGCCGGCTGCATGGACATGACGGCCTGCAATTACAACCCCAGCGCCACGGAAGAGGATGGCACCTGCGATTACTGCACTTGCAGCGGTGGCGGTGCGCCCGACACGACGTATGTCTATGGTGACACGCTGACCTCGGTGACGTTCACCGACGATACGGCGGGGTATGCCTTCGATGTGGAGTGGGTGACCACGCACACCGACGGTGTCCTTGCGGGCATGTCCACGTACCGGATGTACGTGGTGCTCAACGATGCGTCCGACCTGCTCAGCTCATGCTACGGCAATGCGGCCAACCCCATGGTCATCTCATCGTCGACGTCGTTCTACCAGGACGATTTCGGAAGCACCTTCGGAACCGGCGTGAACCCCTTGCTGCTCGGCGCATTCCCGGACCTCGCCTACGACAGCTGGGTGACCATTGGATTGGACGGTACGCCGACGGCGGGATACAGCAACATCCAAAGTGCCCAGAGCCCCAATCAGAACTGGATCGCCGGGTTTGACGCCGGCGGCGAAATCCGCATCGACGACATCGTCGGCGGCGCTTGGTTTGTGACGTCCTCCAACCTCAATGGCGTGCCCGATGCCGACCTCCGGGTCCTCGTGGCGCAGTTCACCACCGATGGTGTGGTCAGTGGCACATTCCCCATCCAAGCTTTCCCCCTCGGGGCAGGCAGTGACGAGCAGCGCGCCGCATTCACCTTCACCACGGAGGGACTCGGCGAACCTGAAGCCACCATGGTCATCAGCACCGGCGGAGGCGGCGAGGGCAATGCCTGCGGCTGCACGGACCCCACGGCCGACAACTACGATACCGACGCCGACTTTGAGGATGGCACTTGCGAATACTTCGGTTGTACCAACCCCAATGCACTGAACTACGACGACGGCGCCAACGTGGACGATGGCACTTGCATCGTGCCGGGTTGCACCAACCCAGCTGCGGACAACTACGATCCGGAGGCCAACCAGAACAACGGCACCTGCATCCTCTCAGGCTGCACCTACGCCGATGCGGACAACTACGATCCGATCGCGAACACGGATGATGGATCCTGCATCTACTATGGTTGTGTCGACCCTGCGGCGGACAACTACGATGTCACGGCCAACACCGACGATGGCGGCTGCATGTACCTCGGCTGTCTCGATCCCGAGGCCGACAACTACGATCCCCAGGCCAACATGAACGACGGCTCCTGCATCTACTACGGATGCACGGTGCCGGTGGCGAGCAACTTCGATCCGGACGCCAACACCGACGATGGCTCTTGCATTTTCCCGGGTTGTACCAACGAGGCGGCCACCAACTACGACCCCACGGCCAATGCCGACGACGGGTCGTGCAACCTCGAAGGCTGCTTGGATCCGGAGGCGTCCAACTACGACGCGACGGCCAATGTGGATGACGGGTCTTGCTTGTACCCCGGTTGTACGGACGCCGAGGCGATCAACTACAATGCCACGGCCAACGATGACGATGGATCTTGCCTGTTCCCCGGCTGTTTGGACAGTGGTGCGGTGAACTACGATGCCGACGCCAACGTGGACAATGGGTCATGCCAATATGCAGGCTGCACGGACGCCACGGCTTCCAACTACAACGCGGACGCGGATGTGGACGACGGGTCTTGTACGTTCCCAGGCTGCATGGATGAAGCGGCGGACAACTACGACGCTGGCGCCAACGTGCCCGACGGAAGCTGTGTGTATTCCGGTTGCATGGACCCCGCTGCAGTCAACTTCGACGCGCTGGCTTCCATCGAAGACGGTTCCTGTCAGTACGGCGGTTGCATCGACACGGAGGCCTGCAACTTCGATGCGGATGCCGATGTGGATGACGGGTCGTGTACCTACCCCGCGGTCTCCTACGTGGACTGCGAAGGGAACTGCCTCAACGATGCCGATGGCGATGGCGTTTGTGATGAAGATGAATTCAGTGGGTGTCTCGATGAGCTGGCCTGCAACTACGACCCGTCCATGACGGAAGACGACGGCAGTTGTGAGTATTGCTCCTGTGCCGAAGAAGGCGAGGCTGGATTGAACAGCTTCGATTACGAGACCAACGAGGCCGGCTACGGCCTGCGTCTCGAGCGTGTGGCAGACCACACCTCGGGTGCCCTTGCGGGCACGACGACCTGGCGTGTGCTGGCCACGGTGCCGCATGCCGATGACGTCTTGTCCAGTGTCTACGGAAATGAAGAGTTGCCCCTGGAGGTGGCCACAACC
>CALBSW010000078.1 GCA_937967465.1 uncultured Flavobacteriales bacterium | reverse complement strand
ACTTGGGCATCCGGAACTTCTGTCTTTTCCCAGCCGTGGAAGAGCACCTCAAGGACAAGACGGCCAGCCACAGCTGGGCCGATGACAATTTCTACCTGCGCATCGCCCGCAATGTCAAGGAGCGCTTCCCCGAGTGCAGCCTGATGAGCGACGTGGCCATGGACCCCTACAGCTCCGATGGACACGACGGGTTGGTGACAGACGATGGCCGCATCGACAATGAGGCCACCCTGCCTATCCTCGCTCGGATGTCCGTGGCGCAGGCGCAAGCTGGCTTTGATTGGATTGGCCCGAGCGACATGATGGACGGCCGCATTGGCGTCATCCGGGAGGCGCTCGATGAGAACGGATACCACGAGACCGGCATCCTCGCCTACACGGCCAAGTACGCCAGTGCGTTTTACGGTCCGTTCCGGGATGCGCTCGACAGTGCACCCAAGTCCGGCGACAAGAAGACCTACCAGATGGATCCGGCCAATGTGGCGGAGGCGTTGCGGGAATTGGAACTCGATGAAATGGAAGGCGCAGACATCGTGATGGTGAAGCCGGCTTTGGCTTACCTCGACGTCATCCGCGCGGTCAAGGAGCACACGGCCCTGCCTGTGGCGGCCTACAATGTGAGTGGCGAATACGCGCTCGTCAAGGCGGGTGCAGCGGCCGGCATCCTCGATGCCGAAGCGGGCATGCTCGAAGTGCTCGGTGCCATCCGCCGTGCGGGAGCGGACATCATCCTCACCTATTTCGCGCCGGACTACGCGGCGTGGTACAAGGCCCAACATGGCTGAGCCTGCTACTTCGGCGCTGCTGGAAGAGGTGCGGGAGCGCCTCGAAGTGTTCCTCGCCGAGGGCGGGCACCGCAAGACGCCGGAGCGCTTTGCCGTGCTCGAGGAGATCTACACGGCTGGCGGGCATTTCGACGTGGACACCCTGCTGGAGCGGATGAAGCAGCGCGGCGCCAAGGTGAGCCGGGCGACCCTCTACAACACCATCGAGCTCTTTCTCGAAGCTGGCCTCGTCCGCAAGCACCGCTTCGGGGAGCAGAGCCAATACGAACCCGGATACCCTGCCCGCCAGCACGACCACATCATCCTCGACAGTGGGGAGGTGCTGGAATTCTGCGACCCCCGTATCCAGCAGATCAAGGCGACCCTCGAAGACCATTTCGGCATCGAGATCCTCCACCACGCCCTTCACATCTACGCCCGCAAAAAGAACTGATCCATGCGCCTTCTGCTATTGACCCTGATTTCCCTGCCACTTCTGGCCACGGCCCAGACCAAAGTGCCGACCAACGTGCAGATCCACGTGGCGGGCCAGGAGCCGCTGGGCTATGCGCCTTGTGAGCCGTCCATTGCCATCGACCCCACGAACCCGGACCGGGTGGTGGCTGGTGCTGTTCTCGACTACGTCTACGTGAGTGAAGACGCCGGACAGACGTGGTCGCGGGACCGGTTGGAAGCCAAGGATGGCGTGTTTGGCGACCCCTGCGTGGTGGCGGGTCCACAGGGCGATTTCTACTACGCCCACTTGAGCAATCCCGATGGCCAGGGCTGGGAGACGGAGGCGTTGCTCGATCGCATTGTGGTCCAGCACAGCAAGGCCAGCAAGGGTGGCAAGAAATGGAACAAAGGAGCCGGGGTCGGCTTGAATGGCGCCAAGGACCAGGACAAGGAGTGGCTGGCCGTGAGCCCATCAGGCGACAAGCTGGCGATTTGTTGGACGGAGTTCGACCATTACGGCAGTGAGCTTGAAACGGACAGCACGCGCATCCTGTGCAGCACGTCGGACCGCAAGGCCAAGGATTGGAGCGACCCGGTGCGGGTGAGCGCCATGCAGGGCAACTGCCTCGATGGCGACAGCACCGTGGAAGGCGCCGTTCCCGTGTGGATCGACGAGATGACGCTGGGTGTGGCGTGGGCGCATGGCGAACACATCCGGTGGAATGTCAGCGAGGATGCCGGGGCGAGTTTCCGCCCCTACGAGCAATACATCGCGGACATCATTGGCGGTTGGGACCACATGATTCCGGGCATCGGTCGCGCCAATGGCATGCCGGTCACCGGTGTGGCGCGCGAAGGGGTGCATGCTGGACGGGTGTATGTGAATTGGGCCGACCAACGCAACGGACCCGACGACACCGACGTCTGGCTCATCTGGTCGGACGACCAGGGCAAATCATGGTCCGATCCGGTGCGGGTCAACAACGACCCTCCAGGCAAGCACCAATTCTTCACCTGGATGGCGGTGGACCCGGTGACGGGCCACGTGCACATCGTTTTCTACGACCGGCGTTTCAGCGAACGGACGGCCACCCACGTCTACGTGGCGACCTCCACCAATGGCGGGGCGCACTTCACCAACCGTCGGGTCAGCGAGTTTCCGTTTGTCCCGTCACCTGAAGGGTTCTTCGGCGACTACAACAACATCAGCGCATATGGCGGTCGCGTCCGCCCCATTTGGACGCGCAATGAACAGGGCCTTCAGGGCATCTGGACGGCGCTGATGGAAGAGCAGTGATGGCGCCGGCTACCTTGGGGGCATGAGCCACGAGGTCAAGCAGATTGCCGTGACGTGCGGCGGGTTCTCCGGAGAAGCCGAGATCAGCCGCAAGAGTGCGGGCATGGTGGTCCAGCACATGGACCGCAGCCGTTTCGCGCCCACGCTGGTGCACATCGGCCACGACGGCTGGTTCGCCGAGACGGAGAGCGGCGAGCGCTTCCCGGTTGACAAGGGCGATTTCTCGTACACCGACGCGGCCGGTCAGCGCCACGTCTTCGACGCCGTCTTCGAGATGGTGCACGGCACACCTGGAGAGGATGGCCGGCTGAGCGCCTACTTCGATTTGTTGGGCATGCCGTACACCGCTTCACCCCCGCGGACCTTGGCGGTGGGGCACCACAAAGCGTGGACGACGGCATTGTTGGCCCGGTTCGGCCATCCGGTGGCCCCGTCCAAGGTGCTGCACCCCGATGTGCTGGAGTTGGAGGCGCCCAGTTTCGCGGCCCTGACCTTGATGCTGGGTGAGGACTTCGGCTTCCCCTGTTTTGTCAAGGCCAATGAAAGCGGTTCGTCCATCGGTGTCTCGCGGGTCGAGTCGCGGGATGGCTTCCGCGAGGCGCTGGAGCAGGCGTTTGCGGCGAGCGACACGGTGATGGTGGAAGCATTCCTCGATGGACGTGAATTCACCTGTGGTGTCATCCCTTCCGAGCCCGGCGGAGCGCCCCGTTTCTTGCCGGTTACCGAGATCATCACCGACAACGCGTTCTTCGACTACGCTGCCAAATACGAAGGCAAGAGCCGCGAGGTGACGCCGGCAGACTTGGATGCCGCGATGACCCAGCGCATTCAGGAGTTGTCCGTACAGGTCTACCGCGACCTCGATTGTCGCGGCATGGCCCGCGTGGACTTTATAAATCACAACGGAGAGCCGCACATCGTGGAGGTCAATACGGTGCCAGGATTCTCGGAGATGAGCATCATCCCACAGCAGGCCCGAGAAGTGGGGATGTCCCCAACCGAGTTGATCAGCTTGCTGATCGACGACGCGCTGGCGCGCGGCTGATCAGGCCTGCCGGATCTTGGCGGCGGTGGCGGCCAAGTCGTCTTGGCTGACGTCCAGCTTGGGCCGCTCGAAGTTGATGTCGGCGACGCCGTTCAATGGGATGAGGTGCACGTGGGCGTGTGGGACCTCGAGGCCGATGACGGCCACGCCAACGCGTTCGCAGGGAATGGCGCGCTCGAGCTTCAAAGCGACATCGCGCGCAAAGAGGTTGATGTCGCGCAGCAATTCGTCGGGCAGGTCGAAGTAGCGGTCAACCTCCATTTTGGGGATGACCAGCGTGTGGCCCTCGGCGAGGGGCTGGATGTCGAGGAAAGCGAGGAAGCGGTCGTCCTCGGCAATCTTGTGGCAGGGAATTTCACCGGCCACGATGCGGCTGAAGATGCTGGGCATGGGGTCCGCCGATCAGCCGCGCTCGATCTTGACGACCTCGAATTGGACGATGCCGCCTGGGGTCTGGATGTCGGCGATTTCGCCGAGCGCCTTGCCGAGCAGGCCCTTGCCAATCGGAGACTCCACGGAAATCTTCTTCTCCGCGAGGTTGGCCTCGTTTTCGGCGACGAGGGTGTAGGTCATCTCCTTGCCGTTGCCAAGGTGCTTGATGGTCACCCGGCTGAGGATGAACGCCTTGGAGGTGTCGATCTGGGACTCGTCGATGATGCGCGCGTTGGCGAGGACGGCCTCGGCCTTCGAGATCTTGGCCTCGAGCATGCCTTGGGCCTCCTTGGCCGCGTCGTATTCGGCGTTCTCGCTGAGGTCGCCCTTGTCGCGGGCCTCGGCGATTTGCTGGGAAATGGCCGGCCGCTCCACGGTCTTCATGTGGTGCAGCTCGTCCTTGAGCTTCTGGAACCCTTCCGGGGTGTAGTAGGATACGTCCGCCATGGTGGTTGAATGTTGGGGCTTGGCACTGGGGCCAAAAAAAGAGAGGCCTTTCGGTCTCTCGTTGAGCTTAAGATACGAAAATCAGGGAATTGCCCCCCGAAACCGAGGCTTCGGGGGGATTCCGAGCGTTAAAAATTGTCGAGGTCCACGGGCCGCATGACGGCGAACCACTTGACGATTTTTTCGCCGACGCCTGGTGCATCGACATGGATGATGTGGACGCCACCGGCGATGGGGACGTTGCGGTCGTTTTTGAGGTCCCACTCGAGGTAGGTGAGGGGGTCTGCCTTGTCGAAGGTGCGGACGAGGGTACCTCCGATGTTGTAGATGCGGACGGTACAGACTTCGGGCAGTCCGGTGATCTTGACGCGGTTGTCGAGCTTGGAGGTCTCGTACTGCGAGTAGGCGTAGTACGGGTTGGGCACGACGCGCACGTTGTCGAGGGCGTTGGTCAGGGTGGGGTTGTCCCCGGTGACGGTGGCCACATCGGCTGTGGAGAAGCGGTACAACGGGTTGTTGTTGTTGGGCGTTCCCTCGGTCTCGTCGATGTCGGAGCGGTCGTGTGCGTAGCGGCGGTACTGCTTGGCGACGCGGAGTCGGATGCGCGTCTCGGTGGGGATGAGTCCCTGCTCGACGGAGAGCATCTCGAAGTCGGGGTTGACGAAGGCCGAACCGACCCAGGTGCATCCGCGCATGGCCTTGCGGTCGTCGTTGGACCCGCTGTCGGGACCAAACTTGCCGTAGAGGTACTGACCGCGGTCGTAAGCGGGCACACGGGTGTCGTTGTCGTCGGCGTACTGCTGGTTGCGGAAGACGTAGATCCAGTGCTGTCCAGCGGCGTAGACGTTGCCGAGTCCGCCGGAGATGCGGGAGGACGGGTTCCAGATCATGTCGTCGCCGTTGTCGGCGGCTGCCCAGGAGTCTTCACCGAAGGCCATGTTGAGGCGCTCACCGGTTCCGACGTCGATGGCGTATCCGGGGAACCAACCCATGCCGAAGGGCTGCTGCCCGTTGAGGGTGGCGTTGAAGGGGTCGCCACCTTCGGCCACGGTGCGACCGTTCTTGTCGACGGAGGCGTGGCGGCGGAGGCCCATCTTCTCCGGAGACCCGAGCGGGGTGTCCATGTCTTGGGCGAGGTCGGCGTTGGGCTGCATCTCGAAGACGGGGCAGCGGGTCCAGAGCGACTTGTCGGAGGTCAGGACGACGTCGACGTTGTTGGTGCCCGGCACAGCATCGGTGATGGGGCCGAGGTTGCCGTCGAGGCCGTCGATGGTCGGCGCCACGGTCGGGTAGGGTGCGGAAGACCCGTCCTCGAAGGTGACGTCAGCGGTCCAGGACACGAGCGGGTACGGGGCCCACGTGCCGAAGAGCACGCCTTCCCAGAGCTCGCTTTCGTCGATGGGGTCACCGGGCTTGAAGTCGTCGAAGACGGCCTCTTCCTCCGGCGTCTGGTCGGGGGTTTCCTGTGCACCGGAGCGGATCCAGTTGAGCTCGTTTCCGAGGCCTTCCCCGTCGGGGATGCCAAAGAACCACGGCATCTCGGGATCGGCGAACTCGATGGTGCTCTCGAGGGGCTCGGTGAACTTGCCGTCGTTGCCGTACTCGTACTGCTCCCAAGTGATGGCCAGACCCCAGTCGAGCAGGAGCTGCTCGTTGCGGATGGAGATGGCATCGGAGGAGGTGCGGACGGCGTTGATGTCGTTGTCCGGGTCGTCGTCGTTCAGCCAGGTGAGGTTGGTCAACGTCCAGAAGCACTCGTCGGCATCGTCCTCGGGGTCGAGGTCCTCGTTGCCGAGGGCGAGGGCGAGTTCGAACTCGGCGTTGGGGACGGAGAGGGGGTCGACGACGCGCACGGCGACGGGACCGGCTCCGGCTTCATACTCGAGCTCGGCGATGAAGTTGTCGGCGAGGATCTTGGCCTCGCTCTCGCGGGTGATGTCGATGACGTGGGTGCCGTTGCCCTTTCCGGAGATGCGGGTCATGGCCACGCCGTCGCCATAGGCAGCCGCTTCAATCGTACCCCCAGCCTCGGTCACCGGCGGGTGCGGCTCGGCCGACCAGACGCGGATGGAGCCTGTGCTGCCCTTGCGGGAAGCGAGGTAGGGCACGTCCTGACCGGCACCGGAATTCGGGTTGAACGGCTCGTACTCGTTGTGGCCATAGGCGATGGCCATGAAGTAATACGTCTTGTAGTTGACGAGGCGGTTGTCGCCTTGCGCGAAGGCGTCCTGGGTGACTTGGAAGCTGTGGCGGATGCCGTCATTGGCCCCATTGACCTGAAGCTCCGGCACCGACACTTCCATCATGGGGTCGAACCGGTAGTTGACGATCATGTCGATGTCATTGCGGACATCGCACTGCGCGATGAGGCGGGCACGATCGGGGTTGCTCAATTCATCCGGACCCACGGTGTTGTCCTCCACCTGATACACGAGGTACCCTTCGAAGACGTAGCTGCGGTCGAGGGTGTCCAATGGCGTTCCATCCGTGCGGAGGCTTGGCGTGCCCGGATCGAAGACGACATAGCCCTCCTCGTAGTTGTTGGAGAGGGGATTGTCGTTGGTCAACATGAGGATGACCTCCTTGTCGAGCTCCTGGATGGTCACGTCCGGCGCGTCGGGACCGGAGACGATCTCGAAGCAGTTGTCGAACAGGGCCTGCGCCTTGTCGTCGGCGATGCGAAGCAGCTCCACCGAGGCGAACGGGTCACCGGCGTCGGCCCGCGCCCACACCATGCCCACCGTGATGTTGTTGTAGTCGCCCGGTTCCAGCGTGAACGGACCGGCGGACTGCAGGAAGAGGCGGTCTCCCGGCGGGTTGCCGGCGGTCTGCTCCGTCCAGGGCTCGACCTCCTGGCCGACCGTGCCCCATTGGTAGGGGTCGGTGTCGCCGGGGTACATGTAGTCGGCGGCCACGTCGAGGTTGGCACCGGAGGAGGCGGTGATGCCGTTTCCGCCATAGGCCATGCGCTGTCCGTTCTTCCAGAAACCGCGCATGTAGTTGTAGTAGTGCACGCTCTGGCTCGGCTGGCCATCGATGCCGCTCGACCAGTTGTAGTACAGGAACTTGCGCATGCCGTAGCGCTCGTTGTCGACCACGCCGTCGCCGTATCCGATGCCGATGCCGCGGTACGGAATGCCGAGGCTGTCCACAGCGTCGGAGAATACCTCGGTCAAGGGATTGTCCACCCCATCGCTGTCTTGGTAGGGACCCTCGAAGAAGTCGATGCCCATGGCGGGGGGCTGCTCGCCGTAGCCGATGGAGTAGCTGGTGGCCTCGTCAAAAGCGTCGCCGTTGTAGGCGTAGCCCAGGCCGCGTTGCACGTCACAACCGACGTAGTCGTCGACGTGGCCTCCGAGGTCGCAGTCGACCCATTGGGAGAAGTAGGTGTTGGTCAGCGTCTGCGTGCCCTGGTTGATGAGGACGTAGTTGCAGAACGACATGTTGTTGATCTCGTCGTTCGTGCTGAAGGCGAAGCTTTGCGCTCGGATTTCCATGCCGATGGGCTCGCCGAGGGATTCGGTGTGCACGTTGCCCTTGTCGTTGAAGATCCAGTAATAGGTTTGGTCGCCATAGAGCGGCACGCGGTCCTCGCGGCGGCGGTTGCCGCAATCGATTTCCTGCAGGAAGTCGTACCAGGGGTAGTCGCCCAGGGAGGGGTCGTAGTTGCCGTCCCCATCGTAGTCGTAGAAGGGGGCGAGGTAGTAGTCCTGGTTGAGGGCGACGTTGCCGTGGGCGGGGTACTCGAAGAAGTAGGCCGGGATGCTGTAGCCGTCCGGGAACTCGACCTCCAGGTCACATGTGGGGTCCGCCGCACAGTCGAAATACTGGCGGTGGCGGATGGCGTCCTGTCGCTCCAGGATGGAGAACTGGTCGTACGCCGCACAGGTCGCCTCGTCCACTTCGGCCGCGCCGTCATTGGTCAGGGGGCCGGGCCAGAAGTCGTTGCCGTTGTTGCGGTAGCGGGCTGCGGCGAGCTTGAGTTGCTGGTCCGGGCTGATGCCGGCGAGCCAGAGGGCGCCGCCATACACGACACTCACGCCAGCCTCCTTCGGGACGAAGTACGAGCCCTTGTCGATGTTGCGGTTGTACCAGAGGGAACCGCCGTTTTCGAGCAGCGCCCGGACGTTGTTCCACTCGAGGTTGCGGAGTGCGGTGGCGGGTGCACATGCCGCGGCCACGCCACGGGGTTGTGCCACAACCGGAGACTGCGGCCCCTCGGGCAGCGCAGAACGTCCTTTGTCGGTGATGGGAGAACCGGGGGCGGCGTCCTGGGCCTGGGCGGCAAGGAGGCCACCCACCATGAGGATGGTGAGCAGCGCACGCATGGCCTTACATGGAGATGTTGAGGCCGATGCTGTGGATGCCGTCGAACGGGTTGGTCGTGCGGTATCCGTAGTGCAGGCCGATGTAGCCTTCGTCGGAGGTCGGGAAGTTCACGGAGATGCCGGCGCTCGGTCCGGTGATGGCCGTGCGGGTGGTTTCGGCGTTGCCGATGCCGTCCTCGTAGAGGTAGCCAGCGCGCACCATGAAGCGGTCGCGGAGGTTGAGCTCGAGGCCACCTGCCACCTGGTCGCGGGTGAAGCTGTTCGAGGTGAACTGGCCCATGCCGGTGAGCGTCATGCCTTCGCGGCGCATCAGGTCGTAGCCGAAGCCGATGTTGACCAGGGACGGAAGCTCGAACCGCTCGCTGCGCTGCATGATGGTGAGGCCCTCAGCGGCACCCTGTGGGGTGGCGGTCAGGGTGAGGCCGTCACCGCCGTAGCGCATCGGGGCACCGACGTTGCGGAGGGAGATGCCAAACTTCAGGCGACCGTCGTCTCCGGCGAGGTAGCGGATGCCAGCATCGAATGCGACACCGTTGGCGCGCACGTTGCTGATGCTCTCGGAGATCATCCGGACCGTGAGGCCACCGTAGATGGAGTTGGAGAAGGCCTTGGCGTAGCTGATGCCGATGTTGGAGAACGTCGGGCGGTATGCACCAATGCCGCCTTCCGGCAGGTCTTCGGTGGTGATCTCGATGTCGCCGAAGGTCATGCTCGTGACGGTGAGGCCGAGGTGGCCGCCGCCCACCGCCTGCACGAAGCCGGCGGAGTTGAGTTGGATGTCCGTGCCCACGAGGTACTGCTGGTTGCAGACGGCGAGTTCGGTGCGGTTGACGAAGGCCATGCCGGCGACGTTGGAGAAGCCGGCTTCGACGCCGGTCACCAGGGCCGTGTTGGCGCCGGCCACACCGGAGCTCAGGGCCCACGGCAGGATCAGCAATTGTCCGGCGCCGGCAGAACCGGAGCGGTCAGGGTTGCCCGCTTGGACCGGGGCCGCAACAGCGACCGCGAGGAGCAGGGCGAGGGTGGAGGTGAGGATCCGTTGCATGATCAGAAGTTTTCGAGGTCCACGGGCCGCATGACGGCGAACCACTTGACGATTTTTTCGCCGACGC
>CALBSW010000077.1 GCA_937967465.1 uncultured Flavobacteriales bacterium | reverse complement strand
GGTTGTCGGTCCACGCATAGTTCGCCAGCACGTCCCCGTTGCCATCGACGAGGGACCATTCGAGCTCCCAGGCGGCGATGCCGCTGAAGGTGTGGACGATGACCTCGGTGCCGTCGCATTGGGCGCCAAGCAGACCGGGCAGGAGCAGGAAGGCCACCAGCGAACAACGCATGAGATCAGAGGTCGACGCGGTAGAAGAAGATGGGCAGGAAGCCGAGTTGGTATTCTTCGCGGATGCTGTCCTCGGGACTTCCTCCCTCGTCCGGGGCGTAGGTCAATTTCAACACGTTTTGTGTTCCCAAAACGTTCACGAAAGCGATGCTGAGTTCGTTGGTGGCCGTGGGCGGGTTCCAGGTCAGGTTGGTCTTGAGGTCGAAGCGGAAGTAGTCCTTGAATTGCAGCGTGTTCCGCTGCGTGTCCTCGTAGATGATTTCGCGGAGCTGGTTGGACGCGGCGATGTCGACGGGTCCGTACCACCGTCCGCCCACCATGGTGCACTTGGCCCCCGTAACGAGGGACAGACCGCTTTCGTTCAAGCGCCATTCGCGGCTGCCGAGGGCATTCAGGGCATACTTGCCGTTGTAGTCGGTGTTGCGCCAGACGCCATCGGCCCCCTGGAATTGCGCGTCGAAGACCGAGCCGGTCAGCAGGACGAACCAGCCGTCGCGGAAGGCCCGGGATACGGTGGCCTCCACGCCGATGTTGCGGGCGATGCCTTCGTTGACCAGCCGGCCGGGGAAGAGGCGGCTGAAGCTGCTGCCCGCATTGACGAGGGAATAGCTGCCGTTGACCGCGCCCCAGGCGGGGTCGTCGGCGTCGGCGATGGGGATGTCGAAGAGGTGCTGGTGGTAAGCCTCCAGCTTCAGCGACCAGTTGGCCGAGAGGGACCGGGCGAAGCCGAGGACGTTGTGCCAGCTGCGGGTGAAGCCCATGTTCTGGTTGGGCATCAGCAGGGCGCCGGGGTTGTCGGGATCGGCGCCGATGCTGCTGGCGTAGAGGTAGGGGGCCTGGGTTTGGGAATGCAGGCCGGATCCCGCAGACCACACGGTGCCGCCCGGGCTGATGTATTGGAGGCCGAGCCGCGGCTCAGCATAGGATGCGGCGCCGGAGCGCTGGTCGAATTGGGCGTGGAGGCCGACGTTGACGGTCCACGGTTCGGAAGGCCGCAGCTTGAGCTGGGCAAAGGGTTGGACCAACAGGCTGTTCATGGAGGCATCCCACCGGGTGCCCCAGTCGCCCAATGGCCCGTCGGGATCCTGTGGCAGAGTCCGAATGCTGTCGAGGAAGGTCCACCGTGTGAGGTCGGCGTTGACCCCGAAGCGGAGGGTGGCCGGTCCCCCGGCGATGGGGTTCAGCTTCCGGTTGGCGTGGACGGCGAGGGCCAATCGGTCGTGGTTGAAATCGTACGCCATGAAGGGCACGATGCTGTCCAACCGGTAGGCCGAATCGGCCACGGCAGGGGGCACTTCCAATTCCCGGTAGACGAGCTCGTGGTTCGAGTATTGGCGGTCCCGGCTGGCGGCGAGCGTGGCCTTGATGTAGGTCTTCTTGTTGATGGGCAGGGTGTAGGTCGCGCCGGCGATGCCCATGCCGGTGCGGAAATACTGATCGCGGTCGTTCTCGCCGTAAATGTTGCGCTCCGGCGCCACCTGGTCGCTGATGACGATGTCCACACTGGACTTGCCGCCGAGGCCCCAGAGGGCGAGGGCACCGCCGTTTTTCTGGGGTAAATGGAAACGGAAACTGCCGTCCTGGTAGTAAGGCACGGCGCTCGTGCCGATGTCAATGCCGAGCTGGGAGAAGATGACGGCGGTGGAGTAGCGGTAGTTGAGCAGCATGCTCGACCGTTTCTCGCGGTTGAGCGGTCCTTCGACAATGGCCTCGGTGCCCAGGAAGCCAAGCTGGGCGCTGGCCTGCCAGTCTTCCTGGTTGCCGTTGCGCAGGCGCAGGTCGAAGACGGCGGCGGTGGAGTTGCCGAACTCGGCCGGGAAGGCCGCGGTGAAGAAGTCGGAGTTCGCGAGGGTTTTGTTGTTGACAATGGCCACGGGTCCACCACCGGATCCCGGCACACTGAAGTGGTTCGGATTGGGCAGGTCCACGCCTTCGACACGCCACAGGACGCCGGCCGGGCTGTTGCCGCGGACGACGATGTCGTTGCGGGAGTCGTCCGCGCCTTGGACGCCGGCGAAGTTGCTGGCCATCCGCGCCGGGTCGCCACGGGATCCCGCGTACCGGTCGGTCTCCTCCACGGTGAAAGCGCGGGCGGAAACGGTGGCCATTTCGTTGAGGACCTCGCCTTCTTTGGTGGCGGTGACTTCGGCGGCCTGCATGGCCACCACGCTCTCGGACAGTTCGACTTCGAGCACGGTGGGCCGGCCAGAGTTGACGACCACCCCGTCCAAGGTGCGGACGGCATAGCCCATGAAGCTCACGCGGAGTTGGTGGCGGCCGACGGGAACGTCAAAGGAGAAGCTGCCGTTCATGTCCGTGGCGGTGGGGGCGGCGTCCGATGTCAGGAGCTGGACGGTGGCCCCGGGCAGGGGAAACCGCGCCTCAGCGTCGAGGACGGTGCCGGTGATGCGACCGGTTGGGGCTTGTGAGAAAGCGGTGCCAGAGAGCAGCAAGGTCCAGAGCGCAAACGCGCCCAAGAGCCGGTGGCGGAAAGGCAAGCAGAGAATCATGAGGGTCAAGATGGCAAAAAGGCCCGCACAGTGGCGGGCCTTTTCCAATGGAATGTCAACGAGTTTCAGCGTTGGATGGCGAGGCGCTGGGGCTCGGCGCCTTGCGGTCCGGCGAGGTACAGGCCGGGCTGCAAGCTCGAGAGATCGAGGGTGGTCACACCGCGGTACACCGTGGTGGTGTGCACCCGGCGGCCATTCAGGTCGAATACCTCGAAGACGCTGGCTTCGCCGCCCCAGACTACGCGCAGGGCGTCGGCTGCTGGATTCGGCATGAACTGCCAGGGCAGTTGACCGTGTTCTCCGACGCTCATGACCACGCTGAGGTTGAGGCAGGTCTCGCCCTCGCATCCGTCGGCATCGCTCTCTTCGAAACAGACTTCGCAGTCCTCCGTGCCTGTCACCGTGATGGTGTTGCCCTCGATGACAACCTCGTCACAGTCGCTGTACCAATCGAAGGTGTTGCCCTCTGCTGGCGTGCCGGTGAGCGTGACGGTGCTGCCCGCTTCAATCAGGGTGTCGCCATCGATGGTACCAAGGCTCGCGTAGGTGCACTCATCGCCGTAGAACGGGTGGGTGCAGGGGTTGAAGTTGCAGGAGGTCGGGTCAGGGCAGCCTTCGAGCGGAATGCTGCTTTCCGGGACCACGTAGGAGTCGTACACCTCGTTGATGAACCCCATGCCATCCCAGTACATGTCGATGTCGCCGATCACGACCGAGTTGTAGTTCATCACCGTGTCGCACACGCTGAGGGTGACCGTGCTCAAGTCCTGCGCGGCCAGCTCGAGGCCGTTGGCGATCAGGGCTTCTTGCACCACGGGGAACAAGATGAACGTCAAGGGCCCGCCCAGGCTGTCCTGGGTGAGGGGAATGGGGAAGTCGTTGTAGGTGGCGTATCCGTCACAGAGCACGGGGTCCACGAAATCCACGAAGTCGTTCTCTCCGATGGTGAAGAGCTCGGTGTCGAAGTAGTTGCAATCGGCATCGCCCGTGGCGTTGGCGTCGAAGTTGCAAGCGAGCGGATCGTTGCACTCTTCCATGCCGTAGTTGCACATCGTGGGCTCGTTGATGACGCACACGTCGAAGTTCTCGGCGGTGGGGTCGCCACATCCGACCGGCACGGTGGAGACCGGTGCGATGTAATAGTTGATCGGGGTGATCATCCAGTGGGAGCCGGTCCACGCACTGGTCACTTCACCAAACACAGGCAGGTTGGCGACCATGGTGTCACCACAGAAGGTCATGGTGGCGTTCTGCATCAGGTTGAGGAAGAAATCGGCATCCTCCTGGCTTACAGCGCCGGATGCCACGGCCGCATCGAAGTAGGCCTCCACGGCTGCATCGACGACAAACGTTGCCTGTTGGCCGTCGGTGACGTCCATTTGAACGAGGTTGTCGTTGATCGGCTGCACCGGGCAGGTGGCGGTGGTGTCAAGGCCGTACTGACCAAACGGAATGCCGAGCAGCACGCCGGCACTCAGGTCGTACGGGGTGTCCACGTAGATGCAGTCCGCGTCGGACGTGGCCTCGGCGTCGTAGTTGCAGGCGGCCATGTCGTTGCAGCCCATGGCGGCGTACTCACACGTCTCCGGGGCGGGGTTGGCGCACGGGTCGAAGTTGGTGGCGGCAGGGTCGGGACAGCCGTCCATCATGTTGGCCACCGGGGCCAGGTTGAACCCGAGTTCGGCGATGTTCCAGGCTTCTCCATTCCAGGTGGAATTGATGCTCACCAGCCCGGCATCTCCTGAAATGTCCTGTCCGCAAAAGGAGAAAACAGCGTTGTTGAAGGCGCCGATGGCGAGCGTGGCTTCCAAGGACGTCAACAGTCCCTGGTCCACCAGGTCGTCGACCCATTCCTGAAGTGCCGCATCGACCACGAGGGTGACGGGCGACCCTGCGGTGTTGTTGACCTGTACGAGCACGCCTTCAGCCGGCTGGATGGCACAATCCAAATCGGGGTCCAAGGCGGCGGTGGCATTGACCCAGAAGCCTTCGGACAGGTCGAATGTCCCGTCGTCGTAAACGCAATCCACGTCGGAGGTGGCCGTCTCGTCGTAGTTGCAGGCGAGGGCGTCATTGCACCCGCTTGCAGCCGCTTCGACGGTGATGCTCGCGACCATGCCGTTGGCGGCGTGGCTGCCGATGCTGCAATCGTATTCGTAGGAGCCCGGCACGGTGAAGGTCACTGCCCCCATGCACACGCCCATCGCGTTGCCGCTGACCGAAGGCAGGGAAAAGGATTCCGGATTGCCAAAGGACATGCCGGTCAAGGCGCTGATGTTGCCATTGACATCGTGGAATCCGCCTTCATTGACCCACGCGACGGTTTCGCCGGCATTGATGGTGAGGGAAGCGGGGGAATAGTAATAGTTGCCGGCCAGGATGGTGTGGTCGGCATCGTCGCACGGTGTCTGGGCAACGACTGGGGCCAGCAGGAAAGCCAGCAGCAGGGTAGCAAGGGTTCTCATGGTATGGTGTTGTCAGGACAATGTATTTCGAAAGCCCCATTCGACGCACCTTCCTGAGCTGCAGCCATTCACGCCCGGCTGTGGAAGACGGCAGGGATCAGCTCGTCTGGTCGGTCACCACCTTGTAGGTCGGGTCCTCGTAGTGGTTCACCTCGATGATGGCGTCGGCCCGGTCGAGCAGCCGGCGGCAGTCGGTGGACAGGTGCCGCAGGTGAACCTTCTTCCCGGCGGCGGCATATCGGGCGGTCACCTTGTTGACCGCTTCGATGGCGCTCATGTCCGACACCCGCGATTCGGCGAAGTCGAGGACCACATGGTCGGGATCACCTTCCACATCGAATTTCTCTGCGAACACCGTCGTGGACCCGAAGAACAGGGGGCCATAGAGCTCGTAGACCTTCCAACCTTGCTCGTTGATGTGCTTGCGGGCGCGGATCCGGATGGCATTGTCCCAAGCGAAAATCAAGGCTGCCACGATCACCCCGATGAGCACGGCCAGCGCGAGGTTGTGCAGCACGGCCGTGATGGCGGTCACGAGGACCATGATCAGCACATCGGAGGTTGGCATCCGGCGGAAGGTGCGGAGGGAGGCCCATTCAAATGTGCCGATGGCGACCATGATCATCAGGCCGGTGAGGGCCGCCATGGGGAGCTTCTCGATGAGCGGTGCGCCGAAGAGGATGAAGACCAGCAACATGACCGACGCCACGATGCCGCTGAGGCGCGCCCGGGCACCGGAGCTGACGTTGATGAGGCTCTGGCCGATCATGGCGCAGCCGCCCATGCCGCTGAACAGGCCGCTGAGCACATTGGCCGCACCTTGGGCGACGCATTCGCGGTTGCCCTGCCCCCGGGTTTGGGTGATCTCGTCGATGATGTTGAGCGTGAGCAGGCTTTCCACGAGGCCGACCCCCGCCACGATGGCGGCGTAGGGTGCGATGAGCAGCAGGGTCTCGAGGGTGAAGGGGATTTCCGGGATGTGGAACGGAGGGAAGCCGCCTTGGATGCTGGCGAGGTCGCCCACGGTCTTGGTGTCGATGCCGAAGGCGGTGACGATGCCGAAGATGACGAGGATGGCTGTGAGTCCACCGGGGATGGCCTTGGTCAGGCGCGGCAGGAAGGCGATGATGGCCATGGCGATGAGAACGAGCCCCCCGAAGACGGCGAGGTCGGTGCCGGCGAGCCAGTGCCCCTCGTCGTTCTGGAACTGCGCGATTTGGCTGCCCCCGATGATGATGGCCAGGCCGTTGACGAAGCCGAAGATGACCGGCTGCGGGACCAGGCGCATGAGCTTGCCGAGCCGCAGGAACCCGGCTGCGCCTTGCATGAGGCCGGCAAGGATGACGGTGGCGAAGATGTATTCCGGGCCGTGAGAGAGGGCGAGTTCGGCGAGGACCACCGCGATGGCGCCGGTCGCGCCGCTGATCATGCCGGGCCGGCCGCCGAGTACGCTGGCCACGAGGCCGACCACAAAGGCGGCGTACAGGCCGGTCAGTGGGCTGAGCCCTGCGATGAAGGCAAAGGCGACCGCTTCGGGAATGAGCGCCATGGCGACGGTCAGTCCGCTGAGGATCTCGAGGCGGTAGTCGACGGTCTGCCGAAAGTTGAAGAGGGCGAGGCGCATGGGGCGGGGGGCCGGAAAAAGGCCGCAAAGCTACGACCTCGCACAGCGGCGTTTGAACCCGTGGGGCACATGGGTTGTCCTCTTTGCGTTGTGAATGTGCCCGACCTCTCTTCCGACGACCTGGACCGCCTCATTGGCATGGCCTGGGAGGACCGCACGCCCTTCGAGGCCATCGAGGTGCAGTTCGGGCTCAAGGAAAACGAGGTCCGCGCCCTGATGCGCCGTCACCTCAAGCCGGGCTCCTTCCGCCGGTGGCGGGCCCGGGTCAAGGGCCGTTCCACCAAGCACGCCAAGCTCCGCGGCTTCGACACGGGCCGCTTCCGCAGCGCCTCCCAACGCCGCTCCTGATTTCGCGTTGCTTTTTCGTTGGCTCAGCGGATGAGCGTCACGTGGCCGCAGAATTGGCGCGGCCCGTTGCAGAACGGGTTGGCCGTCTCGGTGACCTCGTCGGGTTCCTCGCCCGGCAGCGTCAGGGTGACTTTCCAGTTGTAGACCTCGTTCTGGGCGAAGTAGTCAAACTCGTCGTAGCGCCCCCGGTCCACGTCGCCCAGCCAGAATTCGTCGTAGTCGTTGGTCTCGAAGATCACCGTGCCCCACCGGTCGAAGATTTGGAATTTGTACTTCTGGATGAGGTTGACGCCACGGATGATGGGTTTGAACGCGTCGTTGATGCCGTCCCCGATGCCATCGCTCGCCGGGGTGAATGCGTTGGGCACGAAAACCGAGATCTGATCGTCGATCACCAACAGGTCCACCGCGAGGTCGGTGCATCCGAATTCGTTCTGGACGGACAGCACCACTTGGTATTCGCCGGGCTCGTCATACCGGTGAAGCGGGTCCGGGACAAAGCTGGCATTGCCGTCGCCAAAGGTCCAATTCGTGGCAAAGGCGGTGTTGCTCTGGTTGGTGAATTGGAATGATGTGTTTTCCGGCGACGTCGTCAGTGGGATGTACGAGAAGTCGGCCGTGGGCACGGGGTGCACTGTGAAGTCTTCGGCGAGACTCAGCGTGTCCGTGCACCCTTCCGGACTCGTCGCGACGATGTACGAAGTGAAGGTGACGACCTGGTCGATCAAGAGCCCATCGGTCGGGAGCGGAGCGTCGTAGATGCCGTCGATGAGGAGGGAGGTGGCCTGGCTGTAGGAGCTCAGGTCCTGAAAGTCAACGGAGAGCGGGTTGCAGCCGATGCGCGGGTTGGCACTCAGGTTGGCGATGGGAGCGAGGTGGACGGTGAAATCGTCCTCGGCCTGATCGGCGCAGCCATAGCTGTTGGTGGCGGTCAAGCCCACCGTGTAGGTGCCCACGGCGTTGGCCGTGAAGACCGGAGCAGTGGCCACGACGGGGTCGGCGCCGTTGACGGTCCAGCTGTGGTTGATGGAGCCGACGCTGGTGTTGGCCGTCAGGATGTCCACGGGGAAGGTGCAGCTCTCTTCCTCTGCGAGGGCAAAAGCGGCCTCCGGGGTGGGCAGCACGGTCACGGTGACGGTGGTGCTGTCCACGCACAGCTGCGTGCTTTCCGCGACGAGGGTCACGTCGAATTGGACCGGGTCGAGGCCCTCGTTGACAAACACGTGGCTGGGCACGGATTGGAAGGCGGGCTCACTGCCATCGCCGAAGTCCCAGGTCTGGAATTGGCTTCCGGCGGAGACATTGGTGAACGTGGCCGTCAAGGGGGCACACCCGAGGGCATCGTCGAGGCCGATGGAAGCGACCGGATTGGGGAAGACCTCCACCTCCAAGCTCTCCTCGGCCGTGCAGCCGGTCAAGGGCGCTTCCGTGGTGAAGGTGACGGTGAAGGTGCCGCTCTCGCTGTAGGCGTGGGTCGTGGTCAGGCCGCCGCCGACGGTGCCGTCGCCGAAGTTCCAATCGGCATTGCCGGGGTTGTCGGTGACGCTGGTGAATGCAAACGGGGCATCCTCACAACCATCGGGATCGGACACGCTCAAGGCCACTTCCGGGACAGGGTGGACCGTCACTGGGATGTCCAGCGTGTCGTAGCTGCACCCATTGGTGACGAACTGCGTCACGGTGTAGGTGCCCGGATCGGGGTAGGTCGTGGACGCCACTGGGGTCGCCGCGAAGTCCCCGTTGTCAAAGGCATAGCTGACGGCCGTGGTGGCGCTGCTGAAATCTTCCACCGTCAGATCAAATGGCGCACAGCCATCGGGGGTGCTCAAGGTGAAGAAGGCCTCCACTTGGTTGGGCAGGACGAGCACATCGCCGGACGTGGTGTCGGCACCGCATTGGTTCGCGCCAATCAAGGTGACGGTGAACACCTGCTCCACCGTGTCGACGGCGTACCAGTGGTCCGGTGGGTCAAACCCGCTGAACCCGGTGCCGTCTCCAAAGTCCCACGTGACGTCATCGGGCAGGCCGGTGGACGCATTCATGATCTGCATCTCGAAGGGCGAGCAGACGGTGTCCTCTTCAAAGGCAAAGACCATGACGGGCGCGGGATAGACCACGATGGCATCGTTCAGGATGTCGTTGCCACAGAGGTTGCTGGCCAGCAGGCTGACGCTGTAGTCGACCACGCTGTCGCCTTGGTTGAAATTCAGCTGCGGCGGCGCCTCCTGGGCGAATTCATCCCCGTTGACCGTCCACAGGTAGGTGCCGTAGGGCGCGTCGGAGAGGTTGGCGAATTCGACGTCCAGCGGCGCGCATCCGGAGTCCGGCGTGAGCAGGAAATCGGCGACCGGCGGGTGGGTGATGTCCACGTCCTGCGCGGTGGTGTCCTGGCAGCCGAATGCGTTGCCCGCGATGAGCGTGATCGTGTAGGTGCCGTCTCCCGGGAAGGTGAATCCGGGCGTCGGTTCATCAGAGCTTCCCACACCTACGAAGTCCCAGTAGTGGGCGGTTTGTCCGCTGCTGTTGTTGGTCAGGGGCAGGTCGAGGTTCGAGCAACCGAGGGTGTCGGCTTCGAAAGCGGCCACCGGGACGGGGTGGATGGTGACGTTGTGGACCACCGTGTCGCGGCACCCCGTCAGCGGATCTTCGTAGGTGTAGGAGGGCGCATAGCTGCCCGGCGCGAGGCCGCTGATGTACGTGCCCGCCGAGGCGTCGAGCACGCCGTCGCCAAACAAGGTGCCGCCTGCAGGCGTTGCCGCAGCGAGGTCCACCGTACCGAGGTTGGCGCAGAACGCGTCCGGGCTGGCGATCTCGAGTTCCGGCAGGGGATCGATGGTCACATTGACCTCATCGCTCGTGTAGCAGGTGCCCACACCGTACTCGATGAGGTAGCCGTAGGTCCCGGGCGCCATCGGACCGGGGTGAAGGAGTCCAGTCGCGTCGTCCACGAGGCCATCTTGGGCGTCGCCCGTGTTGCCACTCCAGGTGGCATCGGTGAGGGGGAATCCGACCAGCTGGAGGGGGAAGGCATTGTCGCACACCGTGGTGTCCGGCCCCGCATCGGCCACGAGGGGTTCGGCGATGGTGACCTCCAGGGTGTCGGTGTGTGTGCAACCCGTGATGTTTTCGGTGTAGGTGTAGACGGCGCCGAACGTGCCCGCTCCGGCAACGCTGGGGTCGACTGTGCCATCGCTGTCCAACGCACCGGCCAAAGCGCCGGTTCCCGACCATGCGCCGGTTCCATTGTCCGCGAGGTCAGGGGAGAAGCCCTCGAGCAAGGCCGCGATCGGCTGGTTGCAAAAGGTGGTGTCCAGTCCGGCATCCACTTCCGGGATGATCTGGACGGTGATGCTGTGGTCGGCCGTGTCGCGGCAGCCGGTGATGGGGTCTTCGTACCAATAGAGCATCGGGTAGGTGCCCGGCCCCGTCAGGGGCGCTCCGGTGGCGAAGTCCCCGGTGGCATTGGTGATGCCTTGGCCTTCCCACACGCCGCCTGCGGGCTCCCCCGAGGTCAGCACCACCGTGCCTTCGTTTTCGCAAAAGAGGTTGGTCCCGGAGGTGGTCACCACGGGAAGGGGGTCGACGTGGACGACCTTTTCGTCTTGGGTGTAACACGTGCCGTAGCCGTACTCGAGCAAGTAGGTGTAGTCGCCTGGTCCGAGCAGGGCGGGTTGGACCAATCCGGTGCCCGCATCGAGCAAGGCGGAGGCGCCGTCGCCTGTGGAGGACCACGTGACGTTGGATGCGGGGAAATATCCGTCGAGTTGCAACAGGCCCGCATTGTCGCAGACCGTGGTGTCTGGGCCGGCGTTGGCGGTCACCGGGTCGGTGACGTCCACCAAAATGGTGTCGCGGTTCTCGCAGCCTGTGGCTGATTCGATGTAGGTGTAGACCGCTTCGAATTGGCCCACGCCGCTCAGGTCCGGGGCGAAGGTGCCGTCGGCATCGAGTGCAGGGAAGGCGTCGCCCAAGCCGGCCCAGCTGCCGGTTCCCCCATCCAGCAGGCCAGGGGAGAAGCCTTCGAGTTGGCCCGCGATGCCGGTGTTGCAGAAGACGGTGTCGCCGCCACCTTGGACAACAGGCAAGGCCAAAACGTCCACGGAAAGGGACAGCGAATCGCTGCAACCGGTCGCGTCGACCACGAGGACTTGCGCTGTGGCGGTCCCCCCGTTTCCGAGGTCGACCTCCAACCCGGCTGTGGCACTGTTGCCGCTGCCGGTTGCGCCGCCCACGTTGTCGCTCCACGTCCAGTTGTACGGCGCAGTGGCGCCTGCGAAGGTGGCGGTCCAGTCGGCGGGCGTGCCGTCACAAACGGTCGCGTCGTCCACCGCAAGGTCGATCGCCGGCAAGGGGCGGATTTCGAGTTCTCGGGTGTCCGTGCTGAGGCAGGTCCCCGTCCCGATGGTGTAGGTGAGTGTGTAGGTGCCTGGCGCCAGGGGGCCGGCGGTGACCGTGCCGTCCGGGGCCACCCCGTCTCCCGACCAACCGCTGGCCGTCAGCGGTGTGAATCCCGCCAGCGCAAACGTGGTGTCGATGTCGCACAAGCTCAGGTCTGGACCGGCTTCGGCGATCTGGGGTTCGATGACTTCCACGGTCACCGTGTCGCGGTTCAGGCAGCCGTTGGAGTCGGTGTAGCTGTAGACGGCTTCAAAGTCGCCCGCGCCCACGTCGCTGGGCAGGAAGGTCCCAGAGGGATCGGTGATGCCCGGGCCGGACCAGGTGCCGCCAGCCGGGGTGAATCCGCCCAGTTGGACGGGAATGGACTGGTTGCAGAATTGGACGTCCACGCCCGCGTCGATGGTGGGCAGCGACCAGACGGTGACCTGCAGCGATGCGGTTTCTGAGCAACCGTTGGCGTCGGTGACGGTCAAGGTGGCCACCATCGCTGTTCCGTCCACGGCGTAGCCTGTGGCAGAAGTGGTGGTGGCGGTGTTGGCGCCGGGTGTGACGCCTGCGGCCCAATCGTAGGTGTAGGGCGGCAGGCCGCCATTGACGGACGCGCTGAAGAACACGCTGTCCCCGGCGCACAATGCCGCCACGTCGGCCGACAGGTCGATGGCGGGCCGGGGCAGGACCACCAGGGTCCGGTCGTCCGCGCTTTCACACGTGCCGGACCCGAACGTGTAGGTCAACGTGTAGTTGCCGGGTGCCAGCGGTCCGGCATCGAGTTGGCCGGAGGGGTCCGTCACCCCTTGGCCGGTCCAGTTGCCGCCGGTCACCGGCGTGAAGTCGGCGAGGGTGAGCGTGGTGTCGATGTCGCACACGGTCAAGTCGGGCCCGGCTTCGGCCTCCTGGGGCTCCACCACGGCGACTTCCACAGTGTCGCGGTTGGTGCAGCCGAACCCATCGGTGAAGGTGTAGACGAGCGCCGTCAGTCCGGTATCCACTGCTGAAGGCAGGAAGGTGCCGGCCGGATCGGTCACCCCGGGTCCGCTCCAGTCCCCACCGACGGGCGTTCCCCCGACAAGGGCAGTGGGGATGGCTTGGTTGCAGAATGCGTCCTGAATGGGGGCCTCGACCACCGGCAGTGGATTCACCACCACATTGCGGTCCACCGTGGCTTCACAGCCAAACACGGAGGTGGCCAGGCCGGTGAAGGCCATGTCCACCGTGCCGGCCACCGTATCGAGCAGCGCTGGGGCAGCGGCATCGAAGGTCCATTCCACGGCAGCTCCGGCGGGTTCGGTGAGGGCCAGCTGAGCCGTGTCGCCTTCGCAGAGTTCCGTCGTGCCCGTGATGAGCGGATCGGGCAGTGGGTGCACGGTGAACGTTTTGTCGTCGGTCGTCTCGCAGCTCAGCACCCCGTTGACCACGGTCAAGGTGTACGTGCCCGGCGCAATGTTCGGGTCGAGCGTGCCATTGGCCGTCACCCCAGTGCCGCTCCACGTGGCGGTGGTCGGTGAGAAGTCGTCCATGGTGAAGCCCGGATCGCCGAAGCAGACTTCCACCGGCAGTCCAGGATCGACCTGGGTCAATTCCTCCACCACCACGGTGCGGGTGTCGCTCTCGGAACAGCCGTTGGCATCCGTATAGGTGTAGGTGAGGTCGTAGAGCCCCACGCCAGCCGGAGTGAAGCTGTCCGCCCCGCTCAAGCCGGCACCCGACCATACGCCGCTTCCCCCGGCCTCGGTCAGCCCGGGCGAATACCCGGTGAGCGGCTCGGTCACTGCATCGTTGTTGCAGAGGACCAGCGTATCACCGGCCTCTACCGTGGGGTTGTCAAAGGAGGTCAGGTTGGCCGTGGCCGTGTTGTCGCATCC
>CALBSW010000076.1 GCA_937967465.1 uncultured Flavobacteriales bacterium | reverse complement strand
CGGAGGGCAAGTCTCCCACGGCCAGCTCCCACTGAATCCCCCAGGGCCGGAAGGCAGCAAGGGCAGGTGGTCGTAGCGGTGCGATGGGAATCGCTTGCCCTCTCTTTTTCCCCATGCCAGCGAGCTTCAAGGACACTGCCCACGTCATCCTCGTCACCGGCGCCACCACCGGCATCGGCGCCTCCATTGCGGCCACCCTCGCCGAGGCCGGACACATCGTGTGGGGCACGGGGCGACGCGTGGAGCAAAAAGCGCCCACGCCCGGCACGGTGGGCATGGTCAAGCTCGATGTCACTTCTCCGGAATCTGTTGAAGCGGCCATTCATGAAGTGGTCCGCACGAGTGGCCGTCTGAATGCCGTGGTCAACAATGCCGGCATCGGCATGATGGGCGCCATGGGCGATACCACCGAAGCCGAATTGTTGTCGGTCTACCAGACCAACGTGGTCGGCCTCCACACCGTGAGTCGGGTGGCCATCCCCCACCTCATCGCTTCCAAAGGCCACCTGATGCATGTGGGCAGCGTGGCCGGCGTGGTCGGATTGCCATTCCGCGGTGTGTACTGTTCCTCCAAAGCTGCTGTGGAATTGATCGCGGAAGCCCAGAGCATGGAGTTGGCAAGGCACGGCGTGAGGGTGACCGTCCTTCGGCCGGGTGATTTCAAAACGGCCATCAACAACAACCGCCTCAAGGTGGCCAACCCCGACGCAGTCACATACCCAGGCTTCGATGAAGTCTGCAACGCGGTGAACGCAGAAGTCTCCCACGCCAAGGATCCCGCCGACATGGGACGCGCCGTCCTTCGGCTGCTCGGGCAGTCTCGCCCTCCACTGTACGTGACGGTGGCTCCCCCACTTCAACGATTGGCAATCCACCTCAAAAGGGCCTTGCCCGCGCGGTGGTTTGAGGCCTTGATTGCCCGCCGCTACCCGCTGTGACCCAATCGGCCATCGTGTCCCAACTTTGGCACCATGTCCGACTCGCCTTCCCTTCGGCCCATCACCAAGGTCCTCGTCGCCAACCGCGGCGAAATCGCACTCCGCATCATGCGCACCCTGAGGAGCATGGGCGTCCGCAGTGTCGCCGTCTATTCGGACGTGGATGCCAGCATGCCCTTTGCCCGGTATGCCGACGAAGCCGTGCACATCGGCCCTGCCACGGCATCGGAAAGCTACCTCGTCTTTGAACGCATCCTCGAAGCCGCCAAATCCACGGGAGCAGACGCCATCCACCCGGGCTACGGTTTTTTGAGCGAGAACGCCGACTTCGCTGAAGCCGTGGAAGCGGCAGGCATCGCCTTCATCGGACCGAAGCCCGACAGCATTCGGACCATGGGGGACAAGCTCTCCGCGAAGGAGGCTGTGGCCCGTCAGAACGTCCCCCTTGTGCCCGGCTCGGATGGCGAGGTCACCGACTTGGATGAGGCCGAGCGCCTCGCCGCAGACATCGGGTTTCCCGTCATGGTGAAGGCCAGTGCCGGCGGCGGTGGTAAAGGCATGCGCGTGGTCCACGACCCTGCCGCATTGCGGGGAGAAACGGAGCGCGCCATGAGCGAAGCCAAAAGCGCTTTCGGCAATGGCGCCGTCTTCCTGGAGCGCTTCGTGACCGAGCCGCGGCACATCGAAATCCAAGTGCTGTGCGACCAACATGGACATGGCGTTCACCTCTTCGAACGCGAGTGCAGCGTCCAGCGCCGGCACCAGAAGGTGGTGGAGGAGGCCCCTTCCGCCCTGCTCGATGAGGACTTGCGGGCCAGAATGGGAGCCTGCGCCCTGGATTGCGCGCGCAGCTGCGGGTACGTGGGTGCGGGCACCGTCGAATTCCTCGTCGATGCCGACCGCAGGTTCTACTTCCTAGAAATGAACACCCGACTCCAAGTGGAGCATCCGGTCACCGAGATGATCACCGGAGTCGACCTGGTGGAGGAACAAGTCCGCATTGCACGCGGCGAGGCCCTGCGTTTGCGCCAGGAAGACCTTCGCATCCAGGGACACGCCATCGAGCTCCGGGTCTACGCAGAAGATGTTCCCGCAGGCTTTCTCCCGTCCACCGGCACCCTGGGCACCCACATCGCACCGGAAGGTCCGGGCATTCGCGTGGACGCCGGCGTGGAGCAAGGCGACGACATCTCCATCCATTACGACCCGATGATCGCCAAACTGTGCGCCCACGGAATGGACCGCACCCAAGCCATCGAGCGCCTGCGCCGCGCCATTGACGAATACCACATCCACGGCTTGGAAACCACCCTCGAGTTTGGCCGATTCGTCCTCGATCATGACGCCTTCGTCTCCGGGAAATTCGACACCGGATTTGTGGGCACCCATTTTGATGCGGAGCGCTTCGAGGCCTACCGTTCAGAGCGACGGGCAGCCGGCCCCTGGTCCGCCGTCACCGCCGTGCTCGACGCCGCGGCCTCCCCGTCAAAAACCACCACCGCCGACGCAGCACCCAACACGGCGTGGAGCCAGCGCTACGCGCCCTGAACCGCGTACCGCAGGGCAACTTTTTGCCCGGGAATCCGTTCCAATCCGCGATGCGGTTGCGTCTTCCCTCCTGCTGGACTGTCCTGCTCGTCTTCTGCTTGAAGACCAGCTCGCTCCTGGCGTGGGGCCTCCCCTGCGACAGCCTCCCCCCCTTGGTTCAACTCGGAGAGGCACAGGTCACCGGCGGCCCGTCTGTGCCTCAGGACCACCGTTGCCAGCCGGGTTCCAGACGCTACAGCCGTTTGGAGCGGCGGGTGCTGAAGGTGTGGCCCTATGCCGCCTATGCCGGCATGGTCATGGACACCTTGGAAGCGGAATTGCCCCTGTTGCCGGACGCTCGCGCCAGAAAAGCCGCCATTCAACACCGGGAGGACGCCTTGAAAGCGCGATTCGAAGGAGAACTGCGTCGGATGACCGTCCGCGAAGGCATCCTGTTGATCCGGCTCATCGACCGGCAAGCCCACTGCACCACATTTGGTGTCGTCCAAGAATTGAAAGGCCGATTGAGTGCCTTCATGTGGCAGGGTCTGGCCCGGTTGTTTGGCCACGATCTCAAAAGCGAATACGACCCAACAGGTCAAGACGCTGCCATCGAGCACATCATCCACGCCCACGGGCTGGAATCCAAGTCCCACACCCTTCAAGCCCAGCGTCGTCCCCACCGCTGAACCTTGTCTTCCCTTCACATTCCGCAGGCGTCCCGGACGCTATCTTTGCGGCCACATGGAGAAGGCCTTCATCCTGTACGATCTCGAGGCAACCTGCTGGAGAACGAGCCGCCCGAAGCGGGTCGAAATCATCGAAGTGGGTGCCGTCAAGGTCAATGAGGACCTCGAAATCGTCTCGGAATTCTGCGCCTTTGTGCGCCCGATGATGCACCCCATCATCAGCAAATTCTGCACCTCCCTCACATCCATCCGCCAATCCGACGTGGACCACGCCCCGTTGTTCGACGAGGTCATGGAGGACTACGAAGACTGGATGGGGGTCGGCACGCACGACGTCATTCCCATGAGCTGGGGAGAATTTGACAAGCGTCAACTCCACACGGACGCCCAACTCCACGACATCCAACTCGACTGGCTCGACGCCCATGTCTGCTTCCAGAAGCACTACGGCAAATGGAAAGAGTCCAAGAACCAGATCGGCCTGAAGAACGCACTGGAATCCGAATCCATCTCGTGGTCAGGCACCGAACACCGGGCCATCGATGACGCGCGGAACATGGCCGAATTGTTCTGCAAAGTGGCCGCCAACATTCCCAGCCTGAAGCTCGGATGACCAGCGGCTTCCGAAGCACCCTCCAGACCGCCGCGGCCGTGACCCGCATGGAATGGCGGCTCGAATGGCGCCAAGGCCATCAACTCGCTGCCGTGGCGCTCTTTGCCGTTGCATCCGTGTATGTCGCCTTCCAGTCCGCGGACCGGCAGACGGCCACCGGAGCCTGGACCGCCATGCTGTGGCTGGTCTATCTGTTCAGCGGATTCACTGCCATTGGCCGGTTGTTTGACCGCGAACGCACAGCCAACCGCCGCTACTTGCAGTGGACCGTCGACCCCCTGGGACTCATGCTGGGAAAGCTGGGGCACGCGATCCTGACCACCACCGCCCTCACCGCCCTTGTCCTCGGCACGTTCATCCTTTTCCTCGGGTGGCCAGAGGGCTTGGAATCGGCAGGACATCCATGGTGGCTGATGGGAGGCGCTTGGCTGGGCGGATTGTCCATGACCACCACTTTGGTCTTCGTCACTGCAGTCGCCTCCCAAGTCCAAGCAGGCGGCGGCGCACTGGGCGCTGTCTTGGGCCTTCCCTTGCTCCTCCCTCAACTGATTTTGGCCACCCGGCTGACCCGGGGTGCATTGGACGGCACACCCGTGGCCATGCTCGGTGAAATGCCCTTGTTCCTCGCGGCGTTGAGCACAGGCACCAGCGTCATCGCGTGCATTCTCTTCCCGTACATTTGGCGCGCATGAGCAGCTGGAACAGCCTGTGGAAATGGGGCAGCGTGGCCCTCCTGGCCTACGTCATCGTTCGCGGCTTTTCCACCCCGCTTCAGCCGGGTCTGGTCGAGTCCTCCCCCTCGCGGCTGGCGCCGGGAAAGCACGCTCTGACGCTTCAAGCGGTTGGACAACCTTTCGCTGAACCAGACGCCGAATCCGCCGACTTCTCCCTCATTCTGAGGTCGGGCAAGGAATTGGTTCGCACCGACATCACGGCCATCACCCCCCACAGCGTCGAGGCCGATGTGATCATCCCGGAGGCGGTGCCCTCTCCTGCCATGGACGCCTTCCTGTTCACGCCAGAAGCGGGCACGCTCTTCCTCGGAAACGCCTTTTTCGTGGAGGATGCCGCTGTTGGCCCGCTCCCTGCAGACTTGCGCGCCGAGGCCCCAACGGAAGTGGCGCCTGACCTCGGGTTCAGCTTCCCCTATCAGCCCACCATCGTCGAGAGCATCCGGAACCTGTTGTGGCACGTCCCCATGTGGTTCGCGATGTTCTTCGTCATGGGCATCGGTTTCGTGGCGTCACTCGCCCAGCTCCGGACCGGCCTCGTCAAATGGGACCTCCGGGCAGAAGCGGCCGTGAGAACCGGGCTTGTTTTCGGCATCCTCGGTCTGGCCACTGGATCCCTGTGGGCGCGTTTCACTTGGGGAGCTTGGTGGGTCTCCGATCCGCAACTCAACGGGGCGCTGGTCACCGTGCTGCTCTACTCGGGCTACCGCGTGTTGCGCGCAGCGCTGGGAGAAGATGAACGCGTCGGGCGAATTGCGGCCGTCTACAACGTCTTTGCGTTCGTCATGCTCGTCATTCTGCTCATGGTCTTGCCCCGGTATACGGAGAGCCTGCACCCGGGCAAGGACGGCAACCCCGGCTTCAACAGCTACGATCTCGACAACAGCCTCCGGGCCGTCTTTTATCCGGCCGTGATCGGATGGGGGGCCTTGTGCTACTGGATGTACACCCTGCGCCTGCGCATGAACCGCGTTGAACACCACCTGTTGACCCGATGAACTTCCGCCCCATGGCCCACTTGTTTGCCAACGCCCTTGAAGGCTTCTTTTTCGGCAGTGGAAAAGCCCACGTCGTCACCGGCGTGGCCCTGATCATCCTGGCCGGACTCGCCATGTCCCTCTGGCGGATGGACCGCCGGTTGCGCCGCCTTGAATCCGAACAACACGACCCGAAAGCCTGACCCATGAGCCGCACGAACATCGTCGTCATCCTGTTGGTGGCCGTTTTGATGGGCACGTTGTTCAGCGTGTTCACCACGAACAGCGAGTCGGTCGTCTTTGCGCGGGCCTTCGCTGAGCCCGGCATCGAATTCAAAGTATCCGGCACACTGGATACCGACCACCCCGTGCTGTACGATCCGGAAACGGCTGTGGCGGAGACGCGGTTCCACATGCGGGACAAGAATGGTGACGTCCGAGAGGTCTTGTTGACCAAGGCCAAGCCCACCGGATTGGAACAAAGCGAATCGATTGACCTCTACGGACAAGTCATCGATGGCCAATTCATCGCCGGCGAGATGCTGATGAAGTGTCCCAGCAAATACAACGAGCAGTCGCACAGCCTCGGTGAGGCCACCGCGTCCAACTGACCTCCTGCCGTGGACATCACCTACATCGGCGAATGGACCTGGGCGGCCAGCCTCGGCCGCCTCTTGATCGCCTTGGCTTTTGCCGCAGGCCTCGCATCCACCATTGGCTACACAGCGGCGGTGCGACAGGATGCCGACACCCGATGGACGACGCTCGGCCGTTGGGGATTTCGAATCCATGCTGCCGGCATTTTCGGCGCCATGGCCCTGCTCTACGTCCTGATTTTCTGCCACCGGTACGAATTCCAGTACATCTGGAAGCACCTCAACGACGCCATGCCGTTCGGCTTCATGCTGTCGAGCTTCTGGGGTGGTCAGGAAGGCGGCTTCCTGCTTTGGATGGGCTGGATCCTCGTGCTCGCCATGGTCTTTCTTCGCCGGAATCCCGGCCGACTGGAAGCCCCGGTCATGGCGGTTCACGGCGGCATCCTGACCGCGTTGAGCTCCATGCTGCTCGGCCTCTACTTCGGAGAATTCCAATTTGGCCTCGACCCCTTTCTCCTCCTGCGGGAACAGCCGCAGAACGCGGGCCTGCCATGGACCTTCAATCCCGACTACCTCTCGCTGATTCCGCAATTCGCTGACGGCCAAGGACTCAACCCCCTCCTCCAGAACTACTGGATGGTCATTCACCCGCCCACCTTGTTCTTGGGATTCGCCAGTACGTTGATGCCGTTTGCGATGGCCCTCGCAGGGCTGTGGACGCAAGACCACAAAACATGGATGCGCCGGGCTGTACCGTGGGCCTTCTTCGGCATCGGCATCCTCGGGGCTGGCATCCTCATGGGAGGCGCCTGGGCATACGAGGCCTTGAGCTTCGGCGGGTTCTGGGCCTGGGACCCGGTGGAGAACAGCTCGCTGGTGCCCTGGCTGGTGCTGGTCGCGGGTGCCCACCTTCTGTTGATCAACCGGGCCAAACCCGGAACCGCTGTGACCGCCACCTACCTGATGATCGGGCTGTCCTTCCTGCTGGTGGTCTACTCCACTTTCCTCACCAAAAGTGGCATCCTGGGAGACACTTCCGTCCACAGTTTCGTGGACAGCGGCATCCTGCCCCAGCTCCTGGCCTTCCTGCTCGGATGTTGTGGGCTGTTCTGCGCCCTCATCCTGCCCGCAGGACGGGAGCGCTGGGTCTTTGGTGGACTGCAATTGGTGCTGGCCGTTGGAATCGCTGTTGCCGATCCGGCACTGTGTGTCATGGCCATGCTCGCCATCATGACGGCCGCCGTGCTGCGCGGCCACCTGGGGCACCTTCCAAGAACAGACCAGGAGTCCCCCCTCTGGAGCCGCGAATTCTGGATGTTCGTCGGCGGCATGCTGATGTTCGCTTCCGCAGTGCACATCACCTTTCAGACGAGCCTGCCGGTCTTGAACCACTTCCTGGCTCCATTCAGCGGCTTCTTCCAGGGCATCTTCGAGTCCACGGGTTCTTCGCTGGCCCGAAAGCTCGCAGCGCATGACCTGGCACCGGGAACCGACTTTGATGCCACCTACCACGCGGTGCAAGTCCCCTTGGCCTTCCTCTTCATCGGCATCACCGCATTCACCCAATTCTTGCGGTACCGAAAAGACAGCGGCAAGGGCTTGTTCCTGAAGTTGCTGCGCAGCCTGCTGGCGGCTGTGGTGATCACCGGCGCCTTCCTCCTTGCCTATGACTTCGCCGCGTGGGAAGCGCCTCGGGTCGCCTTGCTGCTCGCTTGCATGTGGTCGGTCACCGCCAATGCCGACTACGTGGTTCAAGTCCTTCAAGGCCGGTGGAACCATGCGGGAGCCAGCATTGCCCACATTGGCTTTGCCCTCGTGATTTTCGGCGCCGTGCTGTCCACCGCCAAGAAGGACATCATCAGCACCAACCGCTTCGGCGACTTGGCCATGCTCAATGAGGCGCTGAGCAACGACGAGGACCTCCTGCTCTTGCAAGGTGACACCATTGCCATGGGCCCGTACTACGTGTGTTACCGCGAGCGGCGACAAGAAGGGATTCACGCCAAGTTCGCGGTGGACTATTTCGAGACTTTGCCCAAAGCCTACCGTGCAGGCGACGTCGTGGCCCGGGACGGTTTCCTGTTTCAATGCCACACGGACCACACCGCCAGTCCCGACTTCCAGGACGACCTCGATGGCCACTGGACATTCCTTCCCTTGCCGAACGAGCGCCAACAGCGCGAAGCCGTGGCGTGGTCAGCTGGCCGTCCAGGACCTTATGCCTTCACCTTGGACCCCCGCATCCAGCTCAAGGAGCAAGTGGGCAATGCCCCGGGACAGGCCGCGCGCGGTGGTGGGAACAGGGA
>CALBSW010000075.1 GCA_937967465.1 uncultured Flavobacteriales bacterium | reverse complement strand
GACCCGGCGTCCACCAAGGATTCCGACCTCGCGCGTGCCAAGAACCGCCGCGTCACGTTCCGCATTCAATAAGCCGCTGCGGCGGCTCCGGTGGGCCGCGGGCTGTGCGCTGTTGGGGCTCGCCTTTGGGGCGGGTGCCCAGACTGCGGGCGTGCTCGATCCGGCCTCCTTGGTCCGGGACGGAGGATTTGAAGACCGCAAATTCTGCCCCACCGACTACAACCAGCAGCGTCTGCGAACGCTGAACCACTGGGTGCAGCCCACCGAAGGGACCCCGGATCACTTTGCCGCCTGCAGTGGCATGGCGGGCGTGCCCGGGAATCGGTTTGGCGATGCCCCAGCATTGGAAGGGAAGGCCTATGGTGGACTCGTGCTGTTCAGCCGTTCCAAATGGCGGTACCGGGAGTATTTGACCACGGAGCTGCAACGCGACCTCGCCCCAGGTGAATGGGTGTGCATCTCAGCCTGGTACACCGCGGCGGAAAAGGCAGGCATCGTCGCCGACGGGTTCGGCGCCTGGCTGTCTCCCGACAGGCCACGCGTGTATCGTGATTTCATCCTCGATGCGGAGCCCCAATTGTCCGCGCCTGCGGGGCATTTCATGGAGGCCACGGACGGATGGGTGAACCTGTCGGATGCCGTGCAGGCCCAAGGGGGGGAGCGCTGGCTGACCCTGGGCAATTTTGACCCCAAGGGGCAGACCCGCTTGGCGTTGTCGAGTTCTGCTCCCAAGGATGCCACGGATTGGGCGTATGTCTATGTCGATGGGGTCGAAGTGGTGCCCGTGGACAAGCCGGAGGACTGTGCTTGCTTGGTGCGCCAGATTGAAGCGGAGATGCAGGACCCGCCCGAACCGCTGACCCGGGTGACCGAGCTCGAGCGCGACACCCTTCATTTCGACTTTGACGAGGCCGTTCTTCAGCATGAGGACCAAGCCAAATTGGACCGTTGGGGTCGGCTGCTTCGCCGCAATCGCTTTTTGCGCCTGGAAGTCCATGGCCACACCGACGCCATCGGGCCGGAGGGCTACAATGCGGCGCTGTCCGAACGCCGGGCTGCGGCGGCCTTCGATTACCTCATGGACCAAGGTGTGGCGCCCGACCGGATGCGGACCGCGGCCCACGGCAGCCTGCAACCGGCAGCCACCAATGCCGACGCGGGAGGACGTGCGCGCAACCGCAGGGTGGAGTTCCGCCTCGTGGAGCAGGCGTTCGTGGAGGTGGAGGAATAACCGGCTCAGGCGAGCTGGGCATCACCGCGCTCCTTGGGGATGGCGATGAGCAGGGCCAAGGCGGCCGCGAAGAACACGATGAGCACGAGGATGGAATTCCGCATGCTGCCGGTCAGGCCCTCGATGTACCCCCAGCTGAACATGCCGATGACCACGCCGAGCTTTTCCAGCACTTCGTAGAAGCTGAAGTACGACGCCGTATCGTCGGTGTCGGGCAGCATCTTGGTGTAGGTCGACCGATTGAGGCTCTGTGTGCCTCCCATCATGAAGCCGATCATGCCGGCGGCGATGAAGAACATGGTCGACCCATTGACCAGCGAGTAGGCAAAGGCGCAGGTGGCCCCCCACAGGAAGGTGGCCACGATGAGGACGGGCACGTTGCCATACCGCCCGCTGAGCCGGCTGAACAGGAAGGAACCGGGAATGGCGACAACCTGCACAAGGATGATGGCGACGATCAGCTGGTCTTCAGGCAGGTGGATTTCCTTGATGCCGAAGGAGGAGGCCATGAGCATGATGGTCTGGATGGCCATGCTCATCACGAAGAAGCTCAGGAGGTAGCGGATGACGCGGGTCTTGCCCTTGAGGTCTATGGCCACACCCTTCAACTCACGGAAGCCCTGCCACAGCAGGTTGCCGTCGGGCCGGTCCTTGACCTGCACTGGCATGCGGCGGAAGGTCACCTGCGCCCACCCGGCCCACCAGAGGCCGACGAAAATGAAGGCCCACCGCGTGAGGTGGGCGCCGACGCCCATGATGAGCGCGAGGCACAGCAGCAGGATGATGATGGAGCCGAAGAAGCCCCAGGAATAGCCTTTGGCCGACAGCAGATCATGGTCTTCGGCCGGGGCGATTTCCGGCAGGAAGGCATTGTAGAAGCCGAGGCTGCCCCACGCGCCGACGTTGGCGAGGAACAGGGCGGTCATGCTCCACTCCAGGTGTTGCGGATCGAACCAGAAGAGGCCGATGCACCCCGAAGCGCCCATGTAGCAGAAGACCTTGAGGAACGTCAGTTTTCGCCCCAGATAGTCCGCCATGCCGGCCAGCAGGGGCGAGGCGAGGATGACGATGAGGAAGGAGGCGCCGAGGACGTAGCTGTAGAGCTGGGTGTTGATGAATTCAACCCCGAGAAAGGTCACCGTATCGCTGACGGATCCGTCGGCTCCTTCCGTGGTGGTGATGGCATTGTAGAAGATGGGAAAGATGGCCGTGGTGATCACGAGGAAGTAGGCGCCATTGGCCCAATCGTACATCATCCATCCCATGCGGACGGCCTTGTCCGTGTACTCCTTGCGAATGCGCTTCAATCCCATGTCCGCTCAAGATAGGGGGTGGGATGTCCGCAGGCGGGACCGGGGTCAGGACAGGAGCCCTTGCTTTTCCACGGCGTCGGCGATGTGGTCACCGATGGCGAGGGAGGCTGTGGCGGCCGGGGAGGGGGCGTTCAGTACGTGGACGCTGCGCCCTTGGCTGATGATGCGGAAATCGTCCTTCGTGTCGCCGTCGGGGCGCAGGAGCAGGGCGCGGACACCGCTGCGGCCGACGCGCAGGTCGTCCATCTCGAGGGAGGGGACGAGGCGCTGGAGCGTCTTGAGGAAGAGCCGCTTGGAGAACGCCCGCCGGTATTCGTTGATTCCGAAGGACATGTTCTTGAAGAACAGCTTCCACGTGCCGCCATACCCCAGGGCCTCCGCGGTGTCGCGCAAGTTGAAGTCTGTTTTGCCGTAGCCCTCGCGCTTGAAGGTGAAGACGGCGTTGGGGCCGCATTCGATGTCGCCGTTGGTCATCCGCGTGAAGTGGACACCCAAGAAGGGGAAATCGGGGTTGGGAACGGGGTAGATGAGGTTGCGGACCTTGTGCTTGGCGTGGTCCTCGAGCTCGTAGTAATCGCCGCGGAACCCCACCACGCGCTCGGGCAACGACACGCCATCCTTCCGGGCGAGGCGGTCGGCTTGCAGGCCAGCACAAACGACCATGCCCTTCGCGGCAAAGTCACCCTGCTTGGTGTGCACGGTGACGCCGTCGTTCTCCTGCGTGAAGCCGGTCGCTTCGACGCCGGTGAACACGCGGCTTTGCGGCTGTTGGCCCAAGGCCACCTCGGCCATCTTGGCTGTCGCACCCCGGAAATCGATGATGCCGGTGCACGGCACCCAGAGGCCGGCGACAGCTCTGCAGTGCGGCTCAATCTCCCGGACCCGGTCGCCGTCGATGCGCTCCAGTCCTTCGATCTCGTTTTGCATGCCGATGCCATGGATTTTCTCGAGCATGGGCAGCTCGTCCTCGGTGGCTGCGGCGACGACCTTTCCGCACACGTCGTGGTCCACGCCGTATTCCTTGGCAAAGGCGACCAATTCATGGCGGCCCTTCACACAGTTGGTGGCCTTGAGCGATCCTGGCGGGTAGTAGAGGCCACTGTGGATCACACCACTGTTGTGGCCGGTCTGGTGGTCGCTGAGGATGTCCTCCTTTTCGAGGAGGGCAATGCGGGCCTCCGGGTGGCGGCGTTGCAGCTTGTAGAACGCGGCGGCACCGACGATGCCGCCTCCGACGACGATGAGATCGAATGTGTTGCGGGATTCCATGCGGGGCCGCGAAGATAGTCGGGCCTCCCGGCCCACGGATGGGCAGGGGCCTCAGCGGAGAATGTGCACGTGACCGCGCCGTTCCTCGATGACAGGAATGCCGGTTTCGGTGTACTTCCAGAAAAGCCGGTAGCCATAGACGCCGTCGGGGATGAAGTGCTGTCCCTCCATGGCCGTGCCCGCATCTGATTGGCCCATCCACGGTTGTTCGGGGTCGAGCGTTTCCCACACCAATTCGCCCCAACGGTCGAACACCTGGAATTGGAATTCATCGAGTTCAGGACAATTGGATTCAACGCGGAACCCGTCGTTGACCCCGTCGTTGTCCGGCGTGAAGGCGGTGGGCACCCACATGTCGCAACCGCAGTATTCCTGTGTGACTTCCACGGTGGTGACGTCTGTGCCACACGCGTTTTCCGCCGTCAGCAGGTAGGTGCCTGCGGGAACGGTCGGGTTGAGCCCTTCCACAGACGGATCGGACCACTCCAGGGTGTAGGGGATTTCCTCGAGGTTGGTCCCCTCCAGCGCCCGCAATTCCGCAAACACCTCGGTCTCTTCCCCCCAGCAAATCAGGCCGAGCATGGGTGCGGCTTCCACATCGAGTGTCGGCCAGACGTCCACGACCACATTGGCGGTGTCCTCGCATCCGGTCATGCTGTCGAAGATGCGGACGGTGAAATCGCCCTCCGTTTCCCAAGCGGGGCCGTTGGGGATGACCTCGTCGTTCACGGTCCAGACCCACCACCCCACGGGCGCTTCCGCCTGAGTGGGCCACGTCCACTCCACGGGCGGGGCGGTCACGCAATGGACGACGGTGTCCTGCAACGGGCCGATGACCGGGACGGGCCACCAGTCGAGCGAGGTGCTTTCGGATGCGCTGCAATTGCCGAGGGATACGGTCACCGTGAAAGGGCCGGGCCCGTCGGCTGCTGTCAGGGGGAGCTGGTTGCCCGCGTCGCCGGTGGACCAAACGGCGTTGTCGTGGTTCCCGCTGACTTCCAAGGCGACGGTTTCGTTGTTGCAGGCGCCGAGGGGAGCGTCCAGGGTGAAGTCGATGGGGGGCAGCTCCGTCAGGGAGAGGGATGCAGTGGAGGTGCAACCGTTGGCGCCTTCGAGCTGGGCGATGTACAGCCCGGGTCCGGCTTGGTTGGGGGCGGTCGTGCCTGTGGGCAGCGTCCAGCCGGTGACGGTGGAACCGGCGTTGGGAACCGCGCTCACGAGTCCAGTGGCGCCGAAGCAGAGTTCCTCGGGAACGGCCGATACCACCGCGGTGGGGAGGGGCAGAACCTCGATGTCGAGGGTCACGGTGTTGCCGGGACAGCCGCCGGTTTCCGCTGTCGCCTGCACCAGTCCGACTTCAGAGATCTCGATCGTCGGTCCCGGGGTGCTCAACCCGTTGACGGACCATGAAATGTTGGCGGCTTGGTCGGTGCTGGCGGTGACCTGGATCACGTCGCCATCGCACAGCGACAGGTCCGGCCCGGGTGCGACCGTCACGGTGGGGGAGGATTGGTCCGTCACCGTGACATCAAGCGATTCGGTGCAGGTGGCGAGGGTGCCCACCACGGTGTAAACACCCCCGGCGGACACGGGAAGTGTGGCTTGTCCCGTGCCATCCCAGTCGAGTGCGGTGCCGGGGTCGGCGGTGGCGGTCAATACGGTGGGTGCGCCGTCACAAATGGTGATGGCATCACTGGCCACGGCGAGGTTGGGGGCGGGCAGGGCCTCGACTTCCACCAGTTGGGACTGAGGACAACCATTGACGTCGGCCTCCACGAGGTATTCGCCCACTGTGGCCTCGAGGGTGGCGGAATTCAGGTCTTCCCAGCTCACGGTCAGCCCGGGGGCCGATGCGGTGATGGTCCCGGTTTCTCCTGGGCACAAGGCGTAGGGGGGAGCCGGCGAGAGGGCGAGGTCCGGAATGCCAATGGGGTTGCTGAAGTCGACGAGACAGAAGGACTGCGCGTTGTTGGCGCCACCGGTGCTTCCGGTGAATCCCCACCAGACTTCGCTGTCTCCGGCAAACACGTCGCCCACCAAATCCACCGTGACGCTGAACCGCTCGTCGCCATCGAATTCCATGCGGAAATTCTGGGTGGCGGGGTCCCACTGGATGAGGACGTCGTGGTCCAGACCGTCTTCGATGTTGCCACTGGTGGCACTGGCTGTGATGGTGTTGGGAGGTGCGCCGGCGAGGCAGTTCGGGCTGTTGTGGTTGTGGGTTCCGTCGCGCTGGAGGGCCACGTGGTCTTCAAATGGATCGCCCACATTGCCGTTGACCCACGTGTCAAATTCGATGACGAGGGAAGGGTCGAAGACCGGGTCGATGAAGGTCCCGCTGGGGCCATCGAAGTTGCCGTAGCCCATGTTGCCGCCATTGCTCGAAGTCAGGGCGCCGGGACCGATTTGCTGCATGACCCAGGCGATGCCGTCGGCTCCGCCGTCGTTGGAGCCCAAGTTGACGGTCAGTTCGAGCGTGAAGGGGTGGGCGACGTCGAGGGTGCAGTCGTACCAAGCTGCGCCGCGTTGGGCATTCATCGCCGGGGTCAGTTGGACGCAGTCGGTAGACAGCACGGTCGCATTTTCCACCACCGAGAATTGGGCGGAAACCGAACAGCTGAACAAAAGGAACAGGGCCAGACAGCAGCGGGGCATGGCACAAAATAAGAAGGCCCGCTCGAGGCGGGCCTTTCTTTGATATGGGGTGCTGAATTCAGCTGCCCTTGGCGGGGCTGAGTTCGGCTTTCTTGTCTGCCTTGGTGGCCTTTTCCTCCGTGCGGGTCATGGCCATTTGGGACTTGCCTTGCTCCTTGCCGGCCTTCTTGGCCTTGGACTTCTTGCCTTTCTTCTTGGAGTCGGTGCAAGAAGACTTGGCGGAGCAGCAGCTCTTGCCAGCGTCTGACTTGCCCTTGCAGCAGGAGCTCTTGGACTTGGTGCACTCGGTCTTGGCTTTGTCGCCACCGGTGCAGCTTTGTGCGGATGCCGTGGCGCCGAAAAGGAAGAGGGCACCGAGGAGAAGAATGTGCTTCATGATCTAGGTATTCTGCATTAAAGATAGGAATTCCTGCACGCAACGGCCGATGCGCCGCGTTATTTTGTGGTCGCAGCCATGAATTCTTCCCCCGAACGCAAACCCATGGATCGGCGCGAGCGCGCCGTTTGGCAAGCCGCCATCGCGGCGTTGCTGGTGCACGCGGTCGCACTGGGTGTGCTCGAGCAATGGGGGCGCCTTCCGGCTCCCGAGCGACAGGCCTTTGCCGAGGTGGACTTTGTGGATTTCCAGGAAACAGAGACGCGAACCATGGAAGAGGCGGTCCGCGAACAGATGGAGGCCCGCATGGCCGCCATCCGCAATGCTGCTGCGGACCGTCAAGCTGCGCGGTCGGACGAGGTGCGCAGCAGCCGCGCAGAAGAAGCCCGCATGGCGGCGGAGGTGGAAGCGGAACTTCGCGCCCTCGAGCGCCAAACCTTTGACGCATTGGCCGACGGTCGGGAAGCCCCCAAGTCGGCCGGAACCCGTCGTCCGGATGAGAACCGTCCCCTCGAGGATTACGAGGGCTGGGACGCCCGCTATGACGGACAGGTCACGGCCGAATACGACCTCTCTGGACGGAAGGCCTTGCAGCTGGACATTCCAGGCTACCGCTGTCGGGGTGGGGGCGTTGTGGTCTTGTCCATTGCGGTGTCTCCGGGAGGGGAAGTCCTGGATGTGGCCGTGCAGCAGGCCGAGGCATTGGGAGAAGATGTGGTGGAGTGTCTTCGCAGCGAAGCCCTTCGAAGCGCCGGTCGCTGCCGGTTTGCCTCCCGTTCCGATGCGCCGCGTCGGCAGACGGGAACCCTGACCTACCGGTTTATCGCCCAGTAAGGCCCGCGTATTCAGACACGTACGCGAACGCGGGGGTCAATGTGCCTTCCAGCGTCGTTTCGGATGCTCCTTTCAAGATGCCTTGGCTGTCTCCTTCCACCACAAGGGGAATGATGTGCTCCACGAGCGTGGCACCGAAATCCGCACTCGCATCCCGCGGAAGTTCGCAAGGCAGGTTGTCCACCGCCATCACGCCCACGCTGCCGGGCGTCCCGAAGGGCACCCGCTTTTCTGCGATGGGGTCGTATCCGTACATCGGGTCTGCAATCGTGCTCGGCTCGAGGGTCGTGGCTACAGGGCCGTCGATGTCGCAGCTGATGTCGGCCACCACGGAGATGCGCCAGTCATCATCGCGGACATCCTCCCGGGTAAACAGGAAGGGCGATCCTTCTGCCCAGTAATGGCCGGCGATGAACAGGTCGGTGGAGCGGGCGAAGGCCATGAAGGTGCTCTCGTATCCGATGGGGTCTTCGCAGAATTCATCGAAGTCGAACCCACCGTCTCCAGCGCGGCGATTGTAGTCTTCGAGGTCGAGGTGGGTGAAGACGGGCTCCCCAAAATCTTCCCGGAGGTAGTCCACCGGATGGACCTCCCGGATTTTCATGGCTTCCAGGATTTCTCGGGCGCCATTGCCCACCCGGCCGTGGCCGGTCAAGGCGATTTTGGTGGTCGGGTCGAGCTTCACCTTGGAGAGGTGGCCCTCCATTTCCTTCCGGTCGGCGCAGTCGATGGCGCGCGGAAGGTCATAGGTGCCGTGTTGGGCGCCATAGGTGCGGAAGGCGTTGTACGTCCCCACGATGCCGGCGTAGCGGCCAAAGCCGATGATGCGCCGTCCACCCGGACGCTTGAGCAGTTCGTAGTCAATCAGCCGGATGCGCTTGTCCAAGCAGGCCCGCAGCAGCTTGGCGTTGTACGGCTGCAGTTTGAAGGTGTGCGAAAAGAAGAAGTAGGTCTTGTCGGGGATCAATTGGTCCACCGGAACCTCCTTCACGCCAAACAGAACGTCGCAGTCTTCGAGGTGGTCACTGAGTTCGACCCCCGCTTCCGTGTATTCGGCATCGGCAATGCGGCGGACCTCACTGGGCTGGACGACCAACTCGATGTAGGGGAAACGCTTCAGCACTTCCGCACACTGCGCGGGCGTCAAGGGGACCCGCTGGTCCGGTGGCGTCTTTCCTTCTCTGATGATTCCGATCCGCATGGCAATACAACTGCTCTGCAAGTAACGGGGTTGCGCCCCGGCCTGCACGCCCGCTCGCATGGGTTTGCGGACGTTGTCCACCACCGCCCTTGGGGATAACCTCGAGCGGCGTGTGGTGGCGGTCAGTCCGTTGTCCCAGCCGCCTGTCCAGCGGCATGTTTGGCGGCTTCCTTGGCCGCTTTTTTGGCGGCCCTTTTGGCTTTGCGGGCCGCTTGCTTCCGGTGCTTGTGCCATACACTGGCGTACTTGGCGAAGGCTTTGTCTGCGCCGCGCAGGACGAGGTTTTCGAAGGACGCGCGGATGTTTTTGACCTTGCACACGACCTCGTCTTCCTTCTCTTTCTTCCGCAGGTGTTCCATCTCATCGAGGCGGATGGTTCGGCGTTCGTGCATGCCCGGTGCGCGATAGATGCAGTCGATTTCCACGACCATGCTGTGCAGGGTATACGATTGCCCGTTGCACTTTTCCTTCCGCGTGGTCTCGCTGAGTCGGATGGCTTCGACCACAATGCTGTGTGCCCCATCCACGTTGCCCGGTTTGGCGTGGCGTTCATGCGCCAACTCGGCTTTGAATTCCTGTTCGAACGCCTGGGCCATGGTCCGCTCGTCCACCTCGTTCATGTACTTCCATTCGGACATGTCGCCCTCCATCAACACGATGTACGGCGTGCTGATGCCCAGCTCAATGTCGTGGGGAAGCGATTTGGTCCACAAGGGTTTGAAGAGGTAATAGGCGATGCCGTGGGCATTGCAACCGGTGAGTGCCCATGCGGTGATGGCCAACAAGGCCCATGCGCTGAGGCGAGATCGGGGGACGGTCAGAGGCGTCAATTGCATGTGGTTCCGAATTGTCCCAGCATCTGGATGATGTCCTGTACGTTGACCAACTGATCGCCGTTGAGGTCGGCAGAGCAGGTCGATGCGGCCAGGTTGCGGATTTGTTGTGCGTCGCCGATGCCATTGCCATCGGAGTCCGGGTTGTTGGGGTCGGTCTCGAAAATGTTGACTTCAGCCCCATCGGTGAGACCGTCATCGTCGCTGTCCGCATCGCCGGAATCCGTGCCGGCATCTCCTTCAGCCCCGTCGTTCAATCCATCGTCGTCACTGTCGGCGTCTTCTGGATCGCTCCCCAGTTCGCCTTCTTCGATGTCGGTCAGGCCATCTCCATCGTCATCGCCAACGCCGTCTCCATCCCCGTCGCCTTCTGCAGAATCTCCGGTTTCACCGCCATCGGTTCCGCCGTCACCACCGTCACCTCCTCCGTCACCACCGCCGGTACCACCGTCACCTCCGCTTCCGCCATCCTCGCAGAACCAAGGGCCCACCGTGGGGTAGCCGAGGCACGTGGCGTAACAGGCGTTGGGCACTTGAATGCCGCTTCCTTCGACCACCATGACGCACACGGGGTCGCCATCGATTCCGGCGCAATCCGGACAGGTGGCCAACAAAGAATCCAGGTTGACGTCTTGGGCCGAAGCGGCCACAGGAGCGCAAAGCAGCAGGGCAAGAAAGAGGCGCATGGCAGTGGGTTGAGCTTGAAATTTAAGAGAATGGCAATGGATGCAGCGGCTTCCGTGTCGCAACTTTGACGTCGTGATGCGCGCCCTGTTTTTGCTCTGTTCCATGGCCCTTCTGGCATCGAGTTGCCAGCGGTATTCCTCCGTGGTGGAGACGGGGCTGCACGTGGAGCGCATTGCCGACCGGTTGGAGCCGATTCCGGCGCCGCCGAACTACGCTGACGAGGCCCACTGGGCGGCCTTGCCGTGGACAGAGGACCCCGCCGACCTCTTGCCGAAGGGGCGCGCCGTCTCGGAAGGCCCGGGTACGGCCGACATTTTCTATTTGCATCCCACCATTTTCGAGGAGGGGCCAGCGTGGAATGCGCCCGTCGACAGTGCCGCCCTCAATGCCGCGGTCGACGCGTGGCCGGTGCGCCATCAGGCGTCCATTTTCAATGGGGCTGGCCGGGTCTTTGCTCCGCGCTATCGCCAAGCGCACATCCGCGTCTTTTCGGTGGGCGACAGCTTGAGTCTTGGGGCGTTGCAATTGGCCTACGCCGACATCCGTGCCGCCTTCCAGCATTACCTCGACCATTGGGATGAAGGCCGTCCGTTGGTCATCGCTGCCCACAGCCAAGGCAGCTGGCACGCCCGGTGGTTGCTGCAGGAGTTCTTCGACGGTACACCGCTCCAGGATCGCCTCGTGGCCGCCTACATCCCGGGGATGGACATCTATCCGTCGGACTTCCAGCACATCGCGCCTTGTACAGCGGCCTCCGACCAGCACTGCTACTGCACCTGGATGAGCTACGGAACGGGATACTTGCCTTCGTGGTTGGCCGCCAAGCCGGCGCCGCCGAGTGTCATTCACCCGATCACCTGGACCACGGTGGTGGGGGAGACCAATGACAAGAAGGTGCACCGTGGCGCCGTCCGTGAGTCTTTCCGCAACAAGAATCCGGGCAGCATCACCGCTCGGGTGACGGGGGACGGTGTGCTTTGGGTGGACCGGCCGCACATGTTTCTGGTCGGTGGATGGCTCCACCGCGACAATTGGCACGTGGGCGACTTCAACCTCTTCTGGGACAACATTCGCCAGAACGTCCACGACCGCGTGAGGGCCGCGAAGGGTTCGTGAATTGTGTCGTAACTAGCACCATGCTCTTTCAACGTTATGGGGCCCTTCTCGCAGGGGCTTTTTTTGTGCTCAATTTTTCGTTCGCCACTGCACAGGTGAGCCTGCCCATCGACTTCGAGTCTGGCACCACCGTCGAGGCCTTCACCGACTTTGATGGCGGTACGGCTGCAGTGGTGGCGAATCCGGCACCGGACGACTTCAACGCCAGCGCCACGGTGGGGCAGATTGTCCGCGATGGCGGCGCCGCCTGGGCGGGATCGCTCATCACGTTGGATGCGCCCCTCGATTTCTCAGACGCCACGTCCATCCGCATGAAGGTGTGGTCCCCGCGGGCCGGTGTTCGCATCAAGCTGAAGCTGGAAGGGCCGCCGGAGCTGTCTTACGAAGTTGACCAGTGGAACACCACGCAGGGCGGTTGGGAAGAGATGCATTGGAATTTCACCAATGCCCTCAGCATGACCTTCGACAAGCTGGTCTTCATGTTTGACTTCGAAGCCACCGGCGATGGCACGGACCAGTCCACCTTCTATTTCGACGACATCGAGCAGGTCGACGCCAGCAATGGCCTCGCGCAGATTGACCTTCCCTGCACCTTTGAGGACGAGACGGTCGATCCGACCACGTACGATTTCTGGGGCGCTGCCTCGCAGATTGTCGAGGACCCGACCAACCCTGACAACCAGGTCGTGGAGGTGGTCAAGATGGAGACGGCGGTCAGCTGGGCCGGTACCATGATCGGTACCATTGAAGGATTTGCCAACCCCATTCCTTTCACGGAGGAGGAAAAGACGATCAGCATTCGCGTCTGGACGCCCGCGGCCGGTACGCCCATCCTGCTCAAGGCGGAGATGATCGGGGGCAACCCGTTCTACACCGAGACCATCCAGTACACCAGCCAGGCCGGTTGGGAGATGCTCGAATGGAATTTCGGCAACGAGCTGCCCGGCACGCCGGAACTCGAGACCGGCTTCCCGCACCACTTGCTCGTCATCTTCTTCGGCTTCGGCGATGACGGAGTGGAAGGGGGCACGACCTACTACTTCGACAACGTCTACTTCGGTGAAGGCCCGGTGGTCGGTGTGGAAGAAGCCGCAGTGACGGCGCCCGTGTTGTACCCCAACCCGCTCCGCCAGGGCCAGCCGCTGATGGGAAGCGGCTTCGGCCAGCAGACCGATGCGCTCATCCTCGACGCCATGGGCCGCACGGCCTGGCAGGGGACGATCGACCGGAACGGCACCGACCTCGGCCTCGAGCGCGGCGCCTACACGGTGGTCTTCCAAGGGCCGCAGGGCCTCGAGCGCCAACGTTTGCTCATCCAGTAACTCCGGGCCTTTCCGTTCCGTATCTTCGCCGACCGCCCCGTCCTCGACGGAGCGGCTCCGCGGACTGCCGCGTTGTTCCTTGACATCCCGACCCAAGAAGTGGAAATAGCAACAATAAAATGGGGCCGATTTTGGATTTGACAGCAAGTCTAAACGTCGCGGTCAGCATGCCGAGTGCGTAGGGTGGCTACTCGTTAATCAAGAAACCCAAGCCATAACTGGCAACACTTCCTACGCGCTCGCGGCCTAATCCTCTCGGAGGATTCGCCTAATTCTAGCCACAGATTGGCAGAACGAGCTGTCCCGGTCTCGTCGTTCGGATCCTATCCGCGAGGCAATGGGGCATCAGGAGAATGGATCTAGCGAAGGGGGCGTCCTGACCCCGTAGCGAAACTTTACAGGGCTAAGTCAGGGGTGGGCCGTCCACGGTCAGCCTCTGGTCGAAAACCAATCGTGGACTGAGCATGGAGAACGCTGCAGGCGTTGCTTGTTTGGACCCGGGTTCGACTCCCGGCGGCTCCACAAGTAAAGTGGTCTTGACGTTTGGGAGGAGGGGAGTGGAGTTGGAATATGTATTTTGAAAGTTGAAAACCAACCTGATGAATCTCGTCTTTCCCCTTTTCGCATTTGTCTTGATGTCAAGTGGGTTTGCTCAACTCCCAGAGGTTGGTTTACTGTATCGCAATGAAGTTGCACGGTGGACAACCTGGAATTGACATGAGGGTCATTCGATTTGTGACACTGGCCTACGGGTTGGCTTGGGCCATATGGCTGGTGCCCATGGCGGCCATGGCCGGGGCATACGAGTTCAACGATGCATTCTTTCCGTTTTTGGTGGCGGGCAGCTTCAGCCCTGCTGTGGCGGCCATCGTGTGCAAATTCAAAGACGAGAAATGGGAAGGGGTGAAGGGACTTCTTCAACAAGCGTGCCGGGTCAGATTCTCCATGAAGGCCTATGCTTACGCGTTGCTCATGCTGCCTGTTCTCGCCGCTCTTGCCTATGCGCTGTTGGGCATTCGTGCGGCAAATCCTGAAGAAAGCACGCTGCTTTATGTGACGATGGTGGCGGCCCCGATCAACGGACTATTGGGCTTGGTGACAAGCGTTGGGCCGCTTGGAGAGGAGTTGGGGTGGAGGGGATATTTACAGCCGATCCTCAGCCAGAGAAGAAACGATGTCGCTGCGGCCGTCGCCATGGGGTTGATTTGGGCATTCTGGCACCTGCCCCTTTTTCTGTTCCCTGAATGGAGGAGTGGACTTGACTTGCCAACCTTTCTTCTGCTTTACCCATTGAGTGCCGTCATGCTCAGCTTCATCATGACCAAATTGTGGCGGTGGAGCAACCGATCCGTGTTCTTGGCCATGTGGTTTCACAGTTTGGTCAATTCGCTCCTGGGTCTCATGACCACGGATGCGGAAGTCTTTGACTTTGCAGAGCGTTCCAGCGTGTCTGTTTACCTCCTGATTCTAGGCATTCTACTGGTGTGCTGCGTTTTGTGTGAAATGGCATCCGGCGCATCGCACGGGATCCCATGGCGAAAGGTCGACTCCAGTTCATCCGATCCGGGTTGAGGGTGTTCGGCTTCTGTCCCACTGGGTCGACAAAGTGTGGGTCGTTTATGATTTTATTGTCTCTGTTTTCGGGAGCTGGAGCCTGCAAATTGCGCTGGTCAATTATCATCTCGTGCTCCCTGTCTTCCGTGCTGAGCTGATCATCCTTGTTCAGGATGCGCT
>CALBSW010000074.1 GCA_937967465.1 uncultured Flavobacteriales bacterium | reverse complement strand
GCGAAATCCTTGGTCCTCGGGCTCAACGCCTGAAATTTCACCCCTCCAAAATGCCCGATTTCACTGGCCACCCAGTGCAATCGCCACATTTTTTTCTCCCAAATCGAAACCGCACGGGAAAGGGCGGCGTAAAGGGGGGCGAATCCACAAACAACCTCATCATGATTCGCACCTCTTTCCTCTCTCTCGCCGTTCTCGGCCTCCTCTTTTCCAATGTGTCCCTCGCTGCTGCACCCCAGGATGACATCCAGTGCAAAGTGGAACAGGACCAGGTCAACACGGCCGTCTTCATGCAAGGCATTTTGACCCAAGACTACCGCGCTTGCTCCAAGGGCACCATTGCCGCACTTGAAGTGGTCGCTGCGGTGGAATTCAACGGCGGAAGCGTCGACGTCCACATCAAGGACGATCAATTCAACACCCGCGCCATGAAGACCTTCACGGCCGACAATTTCAACGGGACGAGCCTCTATCTCGACAACCTCGCGATTCCTGCCCTCAAAGGCGATGGCTTCACGATCATGATCAAGACCGTAGGCAACGCCGAGTGCATCCTGCCGGGTACCGATGATGCTGCCCAATTTGTCGGTGACGTTCGTGTGAATGGCACGCCCGAAGGCAAGAACATCAAGTTCGCTGCTCACTTCCGCGGTGCCTCCAGCAATGTGGGCGAAGCCAACACGGGCCGGACGGTCAACAACCTCGGTACCGATGGTTCTGCCTCCAATGCACACGCCCGAGTGGCTGCTGGCCTCGACCTGAGCGTGCAGGGCGACTGCGTGTCTGCCCAGCGCATGAGCACTGGTGTGCTCAACTTTGAAAGCGAGACCGTCATCCAAACGTTCCAAACTTGTGAGCGCGGTCGCGTGACGGAGATCAAGGTGGCCACCCCCTTCGTGGAGCCTGGTTTTGAATACGAGTACGCCCTCGGCTACACCAACGGCGATGTCATCTGCGGTGGCACGTTCACGAGCGAAAATGTCAACGACGGCGAATTGCTCCTCGAGCTCGACAAAGGCGCCGTGCGCAAGGGACAAAACGTGATGCTGAAGATGGTCATTCCGACCGGCGCCCGCATCGCTGTTCTCGCCGCTGGCTCCAATGACTTCGGTCGCCTGTACATCGACGGTCAAGCTTCAGCTTACAACATCGCCATGGCTGCAGGCCTCGACGCCGCAACCGCAAGCGGTGTGCAAAGCAGCGATGACGATGGCCGCGATCGCATCGAGCTCGGCGCCTACCCGGTGCCTTTCGGTGAAAGCCTGAGCATCACGGTCCGCGGCACGGTCGCCGACGGCGCCCTGCTCCAGCTCCTCGACCACCAAGGCATGCCCGTGGAGGCCATCAGCCTCACTGGCGGCAAGCAGGACGCTCCGATTCGGTTCAACAACCTGTCCAATCTGCGCCCTGGCCTCTACACGGTTCGCCTCTTGAGCGGACGTACGGTCGCCTCCAAGCGCATCCTGAAGGGCTGATCCACCCCTTCCAGGCAACATTTGGGCCGTCCCTTTCGAGGGGCGGCCCTTTTTTGTTGGGGCCTCAGATGGCGCGGTGCGCCGGACGAAGCAGGTCGAACACCGTTTTGACCGGTGCAAATGTGGCGGGATCCACCTCGACAAACACGGTATTCCAACGGCCCATGCCCCCATTCCAGAGGCCGGGATGCTCGAGACCCCGCAAAGGGCGGCCCTGGTGACTCTTGGACACCAAAAAGTCGCGACTGCCGTCCACGTACTGGGTCAAATCGTAAGCCCGACCGGATGCATCGCACAGGCCGCAGACCAGGTCCACCGGGTTGAAGTGGGTGGCGTTGGCCAATGCCCTTCGGACATCGGCATCGCGGCTGTCCATTTCGGACGACTCTACAATCTGGGCGCGCAGCACGCCTTCGTCATCGCGGACCCAGAACGGACCGCCTCCGGGTTCTCCCTCGTTCCGCACCATGCCCGCCACGACCAGGGGCCGATCCAGTGCGGTGCGCAACGCGTTCAGGTCCTTAGGCAGCGCGTCCCGCTGTCGACCAGGCCACCGCTCCAACCACTGGCTGGCTGGCGTGGCATCCCCTGCTTCGAGCGCTTCCAAGGCGCCATTCCGCGCCTCGACGACGGACTTCGCAAGCCCGAGCAGGGCACGCCGCCAAGGCAACACGGACGGCCATGCTGCACGTGGCCTCACGTTGTCGATGTTTTTGATCGAGATGAGCCGGCCGGGGTGGGTCTCCGCCAATGCTTGCAGGTTGTGCAACAGTGCGCCGTGCCCGCCGGGGCGAAACAATGGGCCTTCCGCCGTCATGAAGGGCCTTCCGCGCTCATCCAAGGCCAGCGTATCCGTCTTGGGATTCTGTATCGAGGCCGTACAGTCCACCCCACGCAACGCGGCTGCGGCCGACGTGGTGGCCCAGACCTCATCAAACCCCCGCGCAGGAAGGGTGAAATGCAGGGGCGCCACTCCCGTTTCGAGGGTCTCAGCCCATTCTCCGAGCTGCGTCTCAAAGGCCGTCTCCACCCCGTGGGCCTCCCGATGAAACGGGATGGCTCCCTTGGGCCGATGCTGGAGCGCCAACCGCTCCATGAGGGCCGACCACTTCTGCGCGACAGTCTCGCAAGGGCCACTCGCCTCTGCATCGTCCTGAAAGGGGAACTCAGCCCAGCGCGCTTCCATTTGGGCCATGGAGTCGGGATCCTTGGCCAAGAGCGCCTTGAACATGCGGGTGGCAGCGCCGCTGGCGGGAATGAAGCGCATCACATCGTCCGGAGACAATCCTGCACCTCGCTCAGCCCAATGGTCCAATTCCGACGCTTGAAGCCTCAAGATGCCAGAGCCCAAGGTGCACGGCGCGTCGGGCCGACAGTGGTTCGGGGTTCCTTGCAACCGCAACCATTGGCGTTCCACCTCCTGGGCGGACAAACCATGGGCCATGGCGGCATTCAACAAGTCAGGTGGCACCTTGGCGGACACGCCGCACAAGATACAGGCCAGCGCCGGCCTCTGGTCCGATGTACAAGGGGGAAATCACGCCCGGCGAAGCCGCCTTCGGGTGCGGCGCGACTCGGATGTCGGCGGAGACAGCCCCTCCATTCCAGCACGGCCGCCTGCTTGGCCCGCCCGATCTCGGCGCATGGCATCGAGAGCGAGGTCCAACAGGGTTCGAGCCTGGTCCAATCGATCCCGCATGTCGGCCGGCTCGGCTGCAGTTCGGGAGATCTTCTCGATGTGCACGACATGCTCCAGAAGCGCCGTCATGCCGAGCATGCCGATGCTGCTTTTCGCTTTGTGAGCGAGGGGATGAATGTCCTGCCATCGGCCTTCATGCCACCGCTTGTCCATTTCTGCGAAATAGGCAGGCACTTGCTCCTCAAACGAATCCAGAATGCGGTGGACCATGGCATCGTTGCCTTGGAACACCTGCTGGAGGTAGTCGAGGTTGTAGTGCGCGGAGGGCATGTTGAACGGCTGGAATCGTTTTCCGATGGGGTACATACGCGCCGTTGCGGGAAAAGGTTACCGATATTTGGGCATGGCCCAGACCTCCCCAAGACCGCGCATTCTCGTCACGGGAGGAGCGGGCTTCATCGGATCGCACACTGCGGTTGCCCTGCACGAATCCGGCTACACCCCGGTCCTGGTGGACGACCTCCGGAACAGCCGAGAATCCGTGCGCACCGGTGTGGAGAAGATCACCGGAACCGAAGTCGAACTCTGGACGGTGGATTGTGGCGACGCCGAAGCCATGGCCCCGGTGTTCCATGCGCCGTTTGCCGGTGCCATCCATTTCGCAGCCGACAAATCCGTGGGGGACAGCACCCGCGACCCCGAGCGGTACTTCGACAACAACATCGGCGGAACCGCACGGCTGCTCGCCCAATTGCGCGCCCACGGCGTGTCCAACGTGGTGTTCAGCAGCTCCTGCACGGTGTACGGTGAGGCCGAGCGCTCCCCGGTGGATGAAACGGCCCCCATCCTACCGGCAGCCTCTCCCTATGGCTACACCAAGCAGGCTTGCGAGCGCCTGCTCCACGATGGCCATGCGGCTGCGGAAGGCCACTTGGGCGTGGCCGTGCTGCGCTACTTCAATCCGATCGGGGCCCATCCGTCCGCCCACATTGGCGAATTGCCCCTCGGCACCCCGACCAACCTCGTTCCGTACCTGACGCAATCGGTCGCGGGATTGCGGCCACCGCTGACGGTCTTCGGAGACGATTACCCCACCCCCGATGGCACGTGCATTCGCGATTACCTCCACGTCTGTGACCTGGCCGAAGCGCACGTGGCCGCCCTTCAGTGGTTGGAAGCGCACCCCGGCGCCATCGACACATTCAACCTCGGGACCGGACAGGGGTCGAGCGTATTGGACGTGATTCACGGATTTGAAGAGGCCACCGGGCTGCGCGTGCCATACACGATGGGGCCCCGTCGTCCAGGCGATGTCACCGCCATCCATGCTGACCCCTCCAAGGCCAAACGCATGCTGGGTTGGTCCACCCGCCGCGACCTGAAAACGAGCCTGGCCGACGCTTGGCGCTGGCAGCAGCAGATTCAGTCCGAGGAGGGCTGAATCACAGGGTCCACCCCGATTCGACCACCGCGCGCATCAGCGCGAATCCCACCAAGAACCCCACGGCCAGCTCAGCCGGTGTGTGCACGCCGAGTTTCATTCGGGACCAACCCACCACGCCCGCGAGAAGAAATCCCAGGGGAAGCCAAGCCTCCAAGCCGAGGCCATGCAACCGATTGAAGGCCCAGATGGCCCCAAAGGCGCCACCGTTGGCCAGCAAGTGCATGCTCATCTTGAACCGGCGGTTGACCAGCAATGCCAGCACGAGGGACGCCATCATGGCCACCACCAATCCCAGGACCTCCGACGGCAGGTACACCCCTGGGCGGGTCAAGGCAAACAGACCGAGCGTCTGGTAGAACAGGACGATCAGAAAAGGCCACTGCCGTTCTGTCCGCTCACTGACCTCCAAGTCGCCCAGGACACCCCGCTTGTGCAGCATGTAGATGGACACCGCCGGCGCCAGTGCGTTGATCAGAAATACGGAGCCAACGTAGAGCATGACCGCCGGTTGCAGGCGGAGCCATGGATCCAACCACCACAGCAATCCAAGGACGATCAGTGGGGTCCACAGGGGATGCAGGATGTACGAGACGAGAAGGGCCAGGACGCGCATCAAAGCTCCTTTCTCAAGCGGGCCACGGGAATGCCGAGTTGCTCGCGGTATTTCGCAACGGTCCGTCGGGCGATTTTGTAGCCCTTGTCCTGAAGCACCTTCATCAGCTTCTCGTCACTCAGCGGCTTGCGCTTGTCCTCCTCGCCGACGGCTTCCTCGAGGATCTTCTTGACCTCGCGGGTGGACACCTCTTCCCCACTTTCCGTGGTGAGCGATTCGCTGAACAACGTCTTCAGTAGGAATGTGCCGTATGGGGTCTGGACATACTTGGAATTGGCCACCCGCGACACCGTGCTGATGTCCATCCCAATGATGTCCGCGATGTCCTTGAGGATCATGGGCTTCAGCTGGGTCTCGTCGCCCGTCAGGAAGTACGCCTGCTGGTGCTGGAGAATGGCCTCCATGGTGAGCCGCAAGGTGTTGCGCCGTTGGTTGATGGCGTCGATGAACCACTTGGCCGCATCGACTTTCCGCTTGACGAACGTGATCGCTTCCTTTTGCGCCTTGTCGTGCTTCTTCGCCGCGGCATAGCCGGCCATCATCTCCCGATATTCATTGGAAACGCGGAGCTCCGGGGCGTTTCTGCCGTTGATCTGAAGGCGGAGTTCATCGTCTTCCACGGTCACCTGGAAATCCGGCACGACCGCCTGGATGACGCGGGATGCGTCCGACCCGCTGTTGCCCGGTTTCGGGTTGAGTCGCGTCACTTCTTCAACGGCTTCTTTCAGTGCCTCCTCCTCGACTTCCAGCCGGGAGATCAACTTGTCGTAGTGCTTCTTGGTGAAGGCGTCGAACTGCTCGGCCAACATCCTGCGGGCCAGCTGAAGCGACGCATCCTCCGGAGCCGACTCGAGCTTGCGGTCCACCTGCAAGAGCAGACATTCCTGAAGGTCTCGGGCACCCACCCCAGCCGGGTCCAAATCGTGTACGATGTGCAACACGGACTCCAACTCTTCCTCCTCCACCTCGATGCCCTGCCCGAAAGCGAGGTCCGAGCTGATGGAATAGAGGTCCCGCCGGAGGTACCCCGCTTCGTCCAGGTTTCCGATCAGAAACGAGGCCAGCAGACGCTGGCGGTCGGTGACGGGCTGCAACCCAATCTGGGCGGTCAACCGTTCGGCGAACGTTTCTCCCGCACCGAAGGGCAAGTCACGGTCTTCCTCCTCACGGTGGTTGTTGACCGAATAGCGGTAGCTCGGTGTGGGGTCGTCGAGGTAGGCGTCAAAGTCGAAATCGTCCCGGACCTCTCCACGGTCATCATCGAGCCCGTCAGCCTGGTCGAATTCATCCCGCTCCTCTCGCCCTTCTTCCAGTGCGGGGTTCGCCTCCAGCTCCTCCTTGATGCGCGCCTCCAATTCCAGCGTCGGCACCTGCAACAGCTTCATCAGCTGAATCTGCTGGGGACTCAGCTTCTGCTGGAGCTTTTGTTGGAGGCTTTGCTTGAGCATACTGGAGTTTCACGCGGTGACGCCGCCGCGAACCATTCAGAACTCCGCGTTCTGGGGTGTCCTCGGGAAGGGGATCACGTCGCGGATGTTCGTCATGCCGGTGGCGAACATGACCAACCTTTCAAAACCCATGCCAAAGCCGGCATGCGGCGCGGTTCCGAAGCGGCGGGTGTCGAGGTACCACCACACGTGGTCTTCCGGGATGTCGAAATCGGCGCACTTCTTCTGCAGCATGTCCAGACGCTCTTCCCGCTGGCTTCCACCAATCAGCTCGCCAATGCCCGGAACGAGTACGTCCATGGCAGCCACGGTCTTGCCGTCGTCGTTGGCCCGCATGTAGAAGGCCTTGATCTCGGCCGGGTAATCCGTCAGGATGACAGGCTGCTTGAACTTCTTCTCGACCAGCCAACGCTCATGTTCGCTTTGGAGGTCGATGCCCCACTCCACCGGGTACTTGAACTTCTTCTTCTTGAACGGCTTCGAGTTGCGGAGCAAATCGATGGCCTCGGTGTAGGTAATGCGCACGAAGGGGTTTTCCGTGACGAACCGAAGGCGCTCAATCAGCCCCATCTCGTTGCGCTGGTCGGCCGGGAGCTGCTTTTCGATGTCCGCCTCGCGCTTGGCCAGGAATTCCAACTCCGCCGGGAAGCGCTCCAGAACCTTGGTCAGGACGAACCGGAGGCAGTCTTCGGCGAGGTCCATGTTGTCGGTCAAATCGTTGAATGCCACCTCCGGCTCGATCATCCAGAACTCGGCGAGGTGACGGGACGTGTTGCTGTTTTCCGCGCGGAACGTCGGTCCGAAGGTGTAGACCTTGCCCAGCGCCATCGCGCCAAGCTCCGCCTCCAACTGGCCGCTCACGGTGAGGTTGGATGGCTTGCCGAAAAAGTCTTCGCTGTGGTCCACCGCACCCTCTTCCGTCTTCGGCACCTCGTCGAGGTTGAGCGTGGTGACCTGGAACATTTCGCCCGCCCCCTCAGCATCGCTGCCGGTGATGATCGGCGTGTGGAGCATGTAGAATCCAGCCTGGTCGAAGTACTCGTGGATGGCGTACTGCAAGCCGTGGCGCAAGCGGAAGACGGCATTGAAGGTGCTTGTGCGGAAACGCAGATGGGCCTTTTCACGGAGGAATTCCATCGTGTGCCGCTTCATCTGGATGGGGTACACCTCGGGGTCGGCGTCGCCGAGCACCTCGATGCTGGTCACGTCCACCTCAGTGGCTTGGCCCGAGCCTTGGCTCTCGACCAGCGTGCCTTCTGCCCGGACGGCTGCACCCGTGGCCAGGCGCTTCAGCAAAGCTTCATCCGTGTTTTCCCGGTCGATGACCAACTGCAGATTCTGCAAGCTGGACCCATCGTTGACAGACAGGAATTGGTTGTTCCGGAAGGTGCGAACCCAACCGCAAACCGTGACATTCTGCCCGACCAAAGCCGTGTCGAGCAATTCGGAAATGGCGTTTCTCTTCACACCGCAAAGATGCGGCGATTCAGGCCGGATTCGGAGCCTGCTTTTCGTCGGCGGCCACCACGCCATCCCGAAGGCGCACCACCCGTCGGGCGTAGGCCGCAATGTCCTCCTCGTGGGTGACCAGAACCACGGTGTTCCCAGCCGCATGGATCTCGTCGAACAAGGCCATGATTTCGACCGAGGTCTTGGTGTCGAGGTTGCCCGTGGGCTCGTCGGCCAACAACAGGTCCGGGCGGTTGACAAGGGCGCGCGCCACCGCCACACGCTGACGCTGGCCGCCGGACAATTCATTGGGCCGGTGGTCCATCCGGTCCCCCAGTCCCACTTGCTCGAGGACTTCCCGCGCCCGGGCTTCCCGGTCCACCTTGGAGGCGCCGGCATACACCAGGGGCAACGCCACATTCTCGAGTGCGGTGTACCGCGGCATCAGATTGAACGTCTGAAACACAAAGCCGATGCGGCGGTTCCGGATGTCGGCCAAGGCGTCGTCATCCAAGGTGCCCACGTCCTCCCCTGCGAGGTGATAGCGGCCGGATGTCGGGGTGTCCAAGCAACCCAACATGTTCATCAGCGTTGACTTTCCAGAGCCCGAAGGTCCCATGAGCGCGGTGTATTCGCCTTGCCCGATCTCCAACGAGAGACCCCGCAAAGCATGCACCTGCTGTTCACCCACCTGATAGGTCTTCCAGACATCCCGCACCTGAATCAACGCCGCCATGGGCGCAATTTACCCCAAGTGGTGGCCCTCGATGCAGTATTTTTCACCCGATGAAGTCCATGAACCCGAACCGCTTCAGCCTGCTTCTGCTCGGCATTCTCTTGACCCTTGGCCTTGGAATGCAGGCCCAGCTCGTGACCGACAACGCCGTCACTCCGGAGCAAGCCCTCGTCGATTTCCTGCTGGGAGAAGGCGTGGAAGTGAGCAACATCACCTTCAGCGGCGACCTCAACCAGATCGGCAGCTTTGACGCCACGAACACCAACATCGCCATCCCGGACGGCATCATGCTGGCGACCGGGGACATCGATGTGGCCATCGGCCCGAATGATGCCGGTGGCGCAGGTCTCGGTGGCGGCAACTTTGGTGCTGGAGACGACGACCTGACGGCGCTCAGCACCTTCAACACCAACGATGCGGCCATCCTCGAATTCGACTTCGTCCCCTCTGGTGACTCCCTCATTTTCAACTACATCTTCGGCTCTGAGGAGTACAATGAGTACGTCTGTGGTTCCGTGAACGACGCCTTTGGATTCTTCCTCTCCGGCCCGGGCATCACCGGTCCATACAGCGACAACGCGGTCAACCTCGCCGTCATTCCCAACCCCGTGATCGACGGCGACTTCATTCCGGTCACCATCAACTCGGTCAACCTCGGCATTCCCGGAGGTTCGGGCACCGCGGCCAACTGCAACCAAGTGTCGGAGCAGTGGAACCTCAATACGGACTACTACGTCGACAACGAGGGCAACAGCGACCCCACCTCCGTCCAGCTCGATGGTTTTACGGTGGTCCTGACTGCGGCAGCACAGGTCCAATGCGGCCAGACCTACCACATCAAGATCGCCATCGCCGATGCAGGAGACACCGCTTGGGACAGTGCGGTGTTCCTCGAAGGGGGCAGCTTTGCGTCCAACGGCGCCAACATTGAAGCGTCCGCAAGCATTGGAGGAGCGCCCGTCTTCCTCGGAGACACCGTGGTGGTGGAGGGGTGCAACGAAGCGGCCTTCACCGTGATTCGGCCTGTTGCCGATCAGGCGGACACCTTGGAGCTCACCATCCTCGGAACGGCCGAGTCCGGACTGGACTTTGTTCCCATCGACACGGCGATTGTCATGGAAGCCGGTGTCAATGAGCAGCAGGTGCTGCTGGAGGTCATCGACGACAACCTCGACGAGGGGCCAGAAACGGTCACCTTGGAGTACCTCTACGTCAACCTCTGCGGTGACTCCACCCTCGCTTCGGCCACCCTGGTCATCCAGGACCCGGACCCCCTTCTCGTGCAGGTTCCGGATGAAGTGGCCCTGTGCCCCCCGGTGGAGATCTCCGCCTTGGTCACCCAAGGTTATGCGCCTTTCGAATTTGACTGGTCGACCGGCGACAGCACCGCGACCATCGACTATACGGACCTCGAACCCACCACCATCGACTTGACGGTCACCGATGTCTGCGGGGACTCCATTGTCCTGCCCATTGACCTCGTCGATCCCACCCCGCTGGAGGTGCAAATCGTGCAACAAAGCGACCCTTATTGTCCAGGAGACCCGGTCGTGCTCGGCACGGAAGTCCTGTCCGGCAGCGGCACAGTGACCTGGAGCTGGTCGGGCAATGTGGACAATTCCAATGGTGGAAATGCCAATGTGAGCCCCAGCACGAACGAAACGTTCACCGTGAATGCGGAAGACGCCTGCGGTCAAGAGGACGAGGCCAACTGGACGGTCCTCGTGCCCACCTACGAGCCCATCGTCAGTGACGACGTGACGTTCTGCTTGAACCAAGCGGGTGTGCTGGGCGTAGAAGGCGGAACCTTTCTCTACACCTTTGCCGGACTCGATGGCACCTCCTTCATGCAGGACGCCGGGGCGGACAGCAGTGTCACGTTCACCAATGGCACGGGCAGCATGTATGTGTGGGGGGCGAATTCCACCACCACCGTCGTCATCACCGACGAATGCGGCACCTCCATCAACGTGGATGTCACGTCCGAGGCGTGTGAGACCATCATTCCGAACATCTTCACCCCCAACAACGACGGGGAGAACGACCGCTTCGAAATCGACGGCATCCTGGGCTATCCGGGCAGCAGCCTCCAGATCTTCAACCGTTGGGGCAACGAGGTCTTCTTCGACCCCAGCTACGACTCCACCTGGGAGGCCGATGGCCTGCCCGACGGCACGTATTACTACATCTTCAACCGCAGCGACGGCGTACAATTCGCCGGCCACGTGCAGCTCGTACGCCAGCGGTTCTGATTCTCGCTTGGGCGCCTTGGCCGCGCTGAATCAGCGTTCGATCAAGGATCGCCCGGTCATCTCCTCCGGGGCTGTGATGCCCATCAGGTCGAGGACTGTGGGCGCCACATCCGCGAGGATGCCGGATTGAATGCCCGTCACCCCATCGGCCACTGCGATGACCGGCACCAGATTGGTGGTGTGCGCCGTGTGGGGCGATCCGTCTGCGTTGCGCGCCAATTCCGCGTTGCCGTGGTCCGCGATGACCACAAACTGGTAACCGTTGGCCAGTCCTTCGGTGAGCACACGTTGCAACTGGCGGTCCGTCTCCTCACAGGCGGCCACGACGGCTTCGAAAACCCCGGTGTGGCCCACCATGTCTGGGTTGGCAAAATTCAAGCAGATGAAATCGGGCGGGCTGTCCGACCCCATGGCGGCCATGGCCGCATCCGCCACGCCGGACGCGCTCATCGTGGGCTGCAGGTCATAGGTCGCCACCTTGGGCGACGGTGCCACCGCCCGCTGTTCTCCTTCAAACTCTGCCTCTCGCCCTCCACTGAAGAAGAACGTGACGTGCGGGTACTTCTCGGTTTCCGCGAGCCGCAGTTGCGTGCTGCCCGCCTGACTGACCACTTCTCCCAAGGTCATGGGCAAATTGGGCTTGTCGTACAAGACCTCGACGCCCTTGAACCGGTCGTCATAGTTGGTCATCGTGACGTAATGCAAATCCAGGGTGGCCATGCCGTGGTCCGGAAAGTCCTGCTGCGTCAACGCCGTGGTGATTTGCCGGCATCGGTCCGTTCTGAAGTTGAAACAGAAGACCACGTCACCAGGGCGGACGCGGCCGTCCACACCGTCGATGACCGCGGGCTCGACAAATTCGTCGGTGACCTCCGCCTGATACGCCGAAGCCATGGCGTCGGCCGCACTGCCAAATCGGTTCCCTTCGCCTTTCACGAGCATGGCGTAGGCCTTTGAAATGCGGTCCCACCGCTGGTCGCGGTCCATCGCCCAGTAACGGCCACAAACCGTCGCGATGGCCGACCCGGTCTCTGCGCACACCTTGTCCAACTCAGCGAGGTATCCCGCCCCGAGCTTCGGCGCGGTGTCCCGGCCGTCGGTGAACGCGTGCACCACCACATCCGGAACCCCGGCATCCGCAGCGATGCGCAACAGCGCGTGCAGGTGGTCCTGCTGGCTGTGGACCCCGCCTCGGCTGACCAACCCCATGAAATGCAACCGCCGTCCTTCTTCCTTGGCGGCCGACAATGCGGCCTGCAGGGTGGGTTCACTTCCGATGGAGCCGTCCGCTACGGCGCGGTCAATGCGCAAGAGGTCCTGGTAGACAATGCGGCCCGCCCCAATGTTGAGGTGGCCCACTTCACTGTTGCCCATCTGCCCTTCTGGCAGGCCCACGTCCTCGCCGTGGGTGACGAGTGTCGCCTGCGGATGATCCGACATGAGGCCATCGAAGCAAGGGGTCTTGGCCATGTGGACGGCATTGTGCTCGTCGGGGGTACCGAGGCCCCAGCCGTCGAGGATGATGAGGGCAGTTTGATTGTGCATTGCGGCGCAAAATTAGCGCGCGCCTCCCCCCGCCAACCCGACGGGGGACACCTATGCCAACAGGGCGGTGGGAACCCGCAGAAGCGGGGCTTTCGGACCGTGGTCCACCACAAGGACGCCCATGCGGAAGAGGTCCAGGGAGCGCACTCCGGGTCCACCGGCCAACGCACACCAGGCGCGGTGCATGTCCACGGACCAACGGATGTCATCCACCACCACACAGCTTCCCGGGGTCATGAGCGGTTGCAGCATCGCCCATTGGTCGAGCAGCACCTGCCCCTCGTGGTGGCCATCGAGAAACACCACATCGTAGGGCTGTGAGCGGGCCACTTCCTCTGGTAGGGTGCGGTCAAATGGCCCCGTGACCAACCGGGGCGACCAAGGAGCCAAATGTTGGCTGGCCCATGCCACCATGGCCGGGCTGCCCTCCATGCCGGTGTAGTCCAATTCGCCTTGGCTGCCGTGCAACAAGGACATCCCACCCAGGCCCAGGCTCGTGCCCACTTCAAGGATGCGAAGCCGGCCCCTTGTCGTGTCGCCCTGCGTTGCGAGGGCCACAGCACGAAGCCAGTGGGCCTTTCTCTTGTCGGTCCCAGCCTGTCTGGCAATGCGTCCGATGGTGGTCGAGACGGCGGCGCCCCTGTGGGGTTGACCTGCTCCAAAGTCCAGGAGCTCGACTTTGGCATCGGAATGGCCGAGTTGCGCCCTGAGCGCAGACACCGCCAAAGCCGCCGCCTTGGCTTCTCTGGATTGCCTCGCCCGAAGCAGGGACGTCCACGAATCCCCCCGCCCGGAGGCCACAGAGATCCGCCGCCACTGGAGCCACCACCGCCCCCAATCCATCAGTCCCTCCGTCCGACCCATGACCGCAAGGTCGGGCTTCCCTAATTTTGTAGCGTCTTGGGCGGTTAGCTCAGTTGGTTCAGAGCATCTCGTTTACACCGAGAGGGCCGGGGGTTCGAGTCCCTCACCGCCCACCAAGTCATCCGAAGGTTCCGGGATTTTCCCGGCAACCTGCGGCACATGCCAAACCGAAATAATCCCGTATATTTATATACTGGTCGAATTTTTTAATTCATTCGTCGGAAAATCATGCGCATCAATACCCCCCTCTTCCTTTCGCTGATTCTCATCGGCAGTGCGATCCCCAATTCGGGTCTTGCTCAAGAGAGTGACCACGGGGTGGCGTATGAGTGGATTGAGGCCCAACTCAAGGGCATTCGCGTGGATTTTGCCCGTCCGCCGATTCACGCCCGCAACCTGCACCATGTGTCCTTGGCGATGTACGATGCTTGGGCAGCGTATGACGAAGTGGCCGAGCCCATCTTGCTGGGACAAACATTGGGTGGCTACACGGCCGAGTTCGACGGAATCCCCGAGAACATCCTGCCCCTGCTGGACATTCCCGAGGCCCGCAAAACCGCGGTTTCTTACGCCGCCTATCGGGTGCTCACCCACCGCTACTCGAATTCGCCAGGTGTGGTGACATCCCAAGCCCGCTTCGACTCCTTGCTGACCGCGTTGGGTTACGACCCTTCCTTCACGTCCAACAACTACCTCTTCGGTTCGCCTGCAGCCTTGGGCAACTACATCGCCGAGCAGGTGATCGCCTATGGATTGCAGGACGGATCCAACGAAGCGTTTGACTACACCAACACCTACTACGAACCGTTCAACGACCAGCTCGTGGTCGACGACCCCGGGAACCCGACGGTCACCGATCCAAACCGTTGGCAGCCCCTGGCCATCAACGGTTTTGTGGACCAATCCGGCCAGGTTTTGGAAAGCGCCCCGCCCTTCCAAAGTCCGGAATGGGGATGGGTGCAACCCTTCGCCCTCGACGACGACCAAATGGTCCTCTACGAGCGGGATGGTGAACTTTGGCCCACGTGGCTGGATCCCGGTGAACCGGTGTACATCGGCGGCGACCAACCCGCTGCCGTGGACAGCATGTACAAGCACCACTTCGCCATGGTCAGCGTCTGGCAATCCCACC
>CALBSW010000073.1 GCA_937967465.1 uncultured Flavobacteriales bacterium | reverse complement strand
CTCTGTAGCTCAACTGGATAGAGCATCGCACTACGGATGCGAAGGTTTGGGGTTCGAATCCCTACAGGGTCGCCACAGCTTACAGAAAGCCCTCGTTGCACAGTCGCAGCGGGGGCTTTCGCTGTTGTGGCCCCACCGGTGCTGACCCCTATTTTGGGACCATGCCATTCCAATTGGATTCGCCCGAGGCTGTGGCCCGGGCCCGCCGCGATGCCAACGCCAATCCCGCCGCTTTCTGGGCCGACATCGCGGGCCACTATGATTGGATGTCCCCTTGGGACACCGTCTGCGACTGGGAATTCGACACGCCGCGCGTCCGCTGGTTCGACGGCGCCGAGCTCAACATCACCGCCAACTGCCTCGATCGCCACGTGGCTGCCGGCCACGGCGACCGCACCGCCATCCTGTGGGAGCCCAACGATCCGGCCGACCCCACGGTGACCATCACCTATTCCGATCTGCTGGACCGCGTCTGCCGCTTCGCAGGTGTGCTCAAGGCACGCGGGGTGAAGAAGGGCGACCGGGTGGCGCTGTACCTGCCCATGGTGCCGGAGCTCGCCGTGGCCGTGCTCGCCTGCGCCCGCATCGGTGCGGTGCACAGCGTGGTCTTCGCCGGCTTTTCTGCCCGCAGCCTCGCAGACCGCATCCAGGACGCCGGCGCGGTGTGCGTCATCACGAGCGACGGCATGAAGCGCGGCGCCAAGGGGCTCGGCCTCAAGGCCGTCGTCGACCAGGCCCTCGCTGAATGCCCGACGGTCACCACCAACCTCGTCGTCCGCCACACCGGCGAGGCCGTCGAGTGGACGGAGGGCCGCGACGTCTGGCTGCACGACGCCCTGACCACCGCCTCAGCCGACTGCCCACCCGAGCGGATGGCCGCGGAAGACCTCTTGTTCATCCTCTACACCTCCGGCAGCACGGGCAAGCCCAAGGGCGTGGTCCACACCTGCGGGGGCTACATGGTGTATGCCGGCTACAGCTTCGCCAACGTCTTCCAGTACCAGCCGGGCGACGTGTATTGGTGCACCGCCGACATCGGCTGGATCACCGGCCACAGCTACATCGTCTACGGGCCGATGCTCAACGGCGCCACGACCGTCATGTTCGAGGGCGTGCCGACTTGGCCCACGCCGGCCCGCTTCTGGGAGGTGTGCGAGAAGCTGAAGGTCAACCAGTTCTACACCGCGCCCACGGCCATCCGCGCCCTGATGGCCTGCGAGCCCCGCTTCGCCGAGGGGCACGACCTGTCGGCACTGAAGGTCATCGGATCGGTGGGGGAGCCCATCAACGAGGAGGCCTGGCAGTGGTACCACGACGTCATCGGCGGCGGTCGGTGCGCGCTGGTCGACACGTGGTGGCAAACCGAGACCGGCGGCATCCTGATCAGCGGCCTCGGCGCCCACAGCCCGATGAAGCCGGCCCACGCCGGCCTGCCGCTCCCTGGCATCGAGCCGGTCCTCGTGGACGGCGACGGTCAGACGTTGGAAGGCGAGGCCGAGGGCTACCTCTGCATCGCGCGCCCCTGGCCGTCCATGATCCGCACGACCTACGGCGACCACGAGCGCTGCCGCAACGTCTACTTCAGCGCCTTCAAAGGCAAGTACTTCACCGGCGATGGCGCCCGGCGCGATGCCGACGGCATGTACCGCATCATCGGCCGGGTCGACGACGTGGTCAACGTCAGCGGCCACCGCTTCGGCACGGCCGAGATCGAGGACGCCATCGATTCGCACCCTGCCGTGGCCGAGAGCGCCGTCATCGGCTACCCGCACCCCATCAAGGGCCAAGCGGTCCACGCCTACGTCATCCTCAAGGAGGGCACCCTCCCTGACACGGCCGAGGGCATCGCCGCTTTGCGCAAGGAGATCGGCGTGCAGGTCAACACCGAGATCGGCAACATCGCCCGTCCGGACCGCATCCAGTTCACGCCGGGCCTGCCCAAGGCACGCTCGGCCAAGATCATGCGCCGCATCCTCCGCAAGGAGGCGAGCGGCCAACACGACCCACTACGCGACAACTCAACGTTGCTCGACCCGACGGTCGTCGACGGCCTCGTCGCCGGTGCCGCCGAATTCCTCGGCTGACACAGCGTCGAACAGCACAGCATTGAAAAGGGGGCCGAAGCCTCCTTTTCGTTTCACCAAATGGTTCTGCGAGGTT
>CALBSW010000072.1 GCA_937967465.1 uncultured Flavobacteriales bacterium | reverse complement strand
GAAATACGCTTCGAGGATGCGTTGCCGCTGCTCCGGACTCATCTGGTGCACGAGGTAGGCGGACGCATCCGTGAAGGAGCCGCCAAAGCCGTTGATGTTCTGCTTGCGCTCCCCGGTATTCACGCGGATGCGGACGTCTCCTTCTGTGTCAGTGCTGTTCCACTGGGCGAGCGTGTCTTGGGGGATGGCGTGGAAGCGACCGCCGCGGCGGGAGGTCTCGTACACCGCTTTTTTGCGGGGGCCTTCGGTCATGCGGGGAGGGGTGTTGCCGTTGAACATGGATTGGACCACAGCATAGGCGGCCTTTGGATTTCGGTCGATGTCCACGAGGCCCCAGTACTCCTCGTTGGGTGCGCCGTCATACGGCACGCCACTGCTCGCGGGTGCCCAGCCGCCGACGTCCTGTTGGTTGGGTTCACCAGCCTTCCACCAGCCGTCGGTGAAGGAGAAGACTGTGACGCCCGCCGTGGGCACGGAATCGGAGAACAGCGGTGCGAGCAAGGCCTGCGTGGCATCGGCCTGCGCGGCTTGGCTCTCGCCAGCGTCGTATCCGGGCGCGGCCGCCTTCATGTAGCTGTCGGCCCCGAGTTCCGAGAAATACATGGGCTTGTCGCTCACTCGGGCAAAGTCCAATGCGGCGGTGTACGACACGTCCCAGCGGTACACGTTCAGTCCCCAGACGTCGATGTCCGACATCTCGGCGAGGAGCGCCTCGTCTGGCACTTCGCCGTGGGCCGTGGAGACCGGGTGGTGGGGATCTGCGGCCTGGATGGCGGCCGACGCCGTTTTCAGGGTCTCGTACCAGATGTCGAGGTCTCCCTCGAACCACTCGGGATGGTAGTTGTACTCGTTGCCCAATTCCCAAAGCAGGATGGCGGGATGCGACTTGAAGCGGTTCACGTAATCGAGGTAGGTGCCCGATTTCAAGTCGTGGACGCCGCCTTGGTCGTAGCCGAACCCGATGATGACCGAGAGGCCTGCGGCGTGGATCTCATCGAGCACCGCCTCGGAGGCAATGGGTTCGTAGACGCGAAGGGTGTTGACGCCCAGGTCCTGCATGATGGCGAGGTCCTGGGTCAGCGATTCAAAGCTGCGCTGCTCTTGCCCGACGGGAACGGGATGGTAGCAGACGCCTTGGATGAAATGGGGCCCGTCTTCGGTGAACAGTTGTCTCCCGTCTGTCCAGACCCCCGTTTTCGGTTCGCTGCAGGAAGTCAGGACAAGGCCCAACAGAAGGGCGGTCCAGGCCGTGGGGGAGGAGAGGATGGGCATGGTCAAGGCGTTGGGGCGAGCACGTGTCGGTCGAGCATCTCGCGCTGGCCGGCGTAGGTCCGGGTGATGGCGTGGCCATCGCGGGTCAGGCCTTGCAATGTGCCGTCTTCCACCAGGGACCAGATGGCATACTTGGCTTCGCCGTCGACGGTGAAGAGGCCGAAGTGGTTCTCGGAGTCGGTGGGGTTCGGCGCGGCTTTCCAGGGCTCATCGAAGGCTTCGAAGTAGAAGCAGCTGATGCCGGCCGACTGGGTCCATGTCCGCATGCCCTGGTAGAACAAGGCTTGCTTGTATTCGTCCGCGGCACGGGACCCTTCCGGACCGTAGAAACCGTCGGACACGCTGGCCCACCCGGTTTCTCCGATGTGGACGCTTTTGGAAGCGTCAATCCCGTGGACGTATTCGACGACCTGTGCGTATTGGTTCTGGCTGTAGGCGATGGCCCGGGCCATGGCACGCTCCACTGCATCCGTGACGGAGGCCGAATCCACCTCGAGGGTGTCGGCCGACCAGAAGACCGGGTTGTAGTGCGTGTCGTGGAACGGATAGGTGTGCATGGACACGAAGTCCACTGCCTTGACCAGGGCTTCGAGGTCCGCATTGTGGTATTCCGGTCCGCCGCCGCCCCACGAGGCGAAGTTGTCGGAGCTGGTGATCCACAGGTCGGCCGGCAAATCGCCTTTCGACTTCAAGTCTTGCAGGTGGTTGACCCATTGCAGGATGACGCCGGGGGCCACGAAGTAGGACGCCGCCCAATGCACCATGGCCTCATTGCCCACGGCGAGCACCTTGATGATGTCCGGATGTTGCTTGGCCAGTGCCACCGCCCGGCCGATTTCGGCTTGGTTGGCGTCAAAGTCTTGCTCGGCGTGGTTGGGGGCTCCCGTCCAGGCCCCTGCACAATCGATCCAAGCGCCCAACATCACGTACATCTCGAAGCTGGGGTCGTCCTGCTTCAATTCGTGAATGGCCTTCACCACGTTGCCGGCGTGCGGCAGCTGGACGTTGTAGGTGCGCAGAAACCGGATGCCCATGGCATGCAGGATGCGCATGTCGTCTTTGAGCTGCGCCATGGAAGGCTGTTCGGTTCGGCTGAGGCCCCGGTATCCGCCGTAGCTGATGGCGGGATAATCGGGGTTTCCAAGCAGCTCGGAGGCCGATTTGTGGTGCATGTGTTCAGGTTCGTTTGCAGTTCCACAAGCCCCGAGGACGACGGAAAAGAGGAGAAGACACCCCGCTCCCAGACCGAGGACCGTGAAGCCCCCCAATCTAGGGCGTGATGTGGTGATGAATGGCATGTGTCCGAGGTCAGGCGGTCACGGTGAGTTGGGCCACGTCGTGCGTCCGACGGAAAATGCGCTGGCTCAACCCGCGGCTCAGCACCGTTCCGTCAACGTGCTCGGTGCGTCCATCGGTGAAGGTCACCTCGATGCCGGGCGCTCCACCAGTTTTCACGTGCACCACGGGCACTTGGCACACCGTGTAGGCGAGGCTGCCCGCTGCCAGATTGAGGCGTTGGCGCTGCTGCTGAACGTCCACGTAATCGAATGTCGCGGGCTCGGACAGGAACTCGCCCTCGTGCATCA
>CALBSW010000071.1 GCA_937967465.1 uncultured Flavobacteriales bacterium | reverse complement strand
ACGGAGGTTCAGGTCGTCCACCTGCCCACGCCCGATTTGCCGGATTCAATCACACTGTGTCCGGGAGACGTCGCGGAGCTGTCGCTCGCGACGGAGCTTGGCGTACCGGATCCTGTCTGGACAGACGGCACCACCGGTTGGACCTGGCAAGGAGATGCAGCGGGCTGGCAAGCGGTCACCCTTGCGCCACTGCCAGGGTGCACTGGAGCCGACAGCACGTGGATCACCAACGCAGAAGCAGAGGCGCCGGTTTTCGAGGCCGATCCGCTGTGTCCGGGTGACTTCGCTTTCATCCCGTTTCCGGCAGGATGGACGGATTGGACGGTCGACGGTACTGAGGAGTCTGCAGGTGGCGTGACGGTCATGGAGCCGGGCAATTACGTCGTCCAAGCCGCAACGGAAGGTGAGGGTTGCCCCGTGGTGGCCCAGCTCATCGTGCCATCGGGTGCGCTGCCTGACCTCGGGTTGCCGGAGGAGGTGGAATTCTGCCCGGAACAGGTGGTGAGCCTGAACCTGGCGGTACCAGGTCCCGTGTACTGGTCCGATGGTGTCGAGGGGACCTCTCGTCAGCTCAACCAGGCGGGAACCTACACGGCTTCCTATTCTACGGACTGCGGTACGGTGACCGATGAGGTGACTTTGGTCGAAATCCCATGTGGATGCACGGTCTTCGCGCCGAGCGCTTTCACGCCGGACGGTGATCTGATCAACGATGCGTGGCGGCCGAGTTTCGATTGTGAGGTGGAGGAATATTCCCTGAAGATCTACAACCGTTGGGGCGCACTGGTCTGGGAGACCAACAACCCCGAGGAATTCTGGACAGGCGGATACCGCGAAGACGGACGTCCCCTCGAAGAAAAGCTGTATTTCGTTCGGGATGGACTCTACACATTCCTGCTGACCTTCCGGGATCCCACCTTCCGTGTCCGCACGGTGGAACGCGTGACGGGGCACATTCAGATCATCCGCTGAACCGTTCACATCGCGCCTTGTGGATAACTGGAGATCCCGCGGCATACATCCTCAGACCTTGAAGCCGTTCCGTCAGAGATTGCCAGCGGACAAAAACGCCGTGGGCCCATCGCCGACCACAACCATGTTTGGACATCGCGCTGTTTCCCGCCTGTTGACCCCACTCCGCATGGGCATGGTGGCTGCTGGCTTGTGGGGCTGTTCCCTCATCGCCACCGACCAGGACATTCCGACTTACCTCGTGGTGCCGGACATCCAATTTGAGCCGACGGAATTGCAGGGCACCGCCTCGACCAACATCACCGACCTGTGGGTGTACAGTTCCACAGATGTGGTGGGCGTTTTTCCTTTGCCTGCCGTGGTGCCCCTGATTCAAGAGGACATTCAAGGTGGAGCGGTCACCTTGTTGGCCGGGATCCGGGAAAATGGCTTGAGCGACCGCCGTTCCCCTTACCCATTCTACACCACGGTGGACTGGCTTCCGACTGCAGGCCCCGGCCTCCGGGATACCCTGGTGCCCGTCATGGAGTTGGTGGAGAACGTCCGCTACTTGCCGGTGGAAGACTTTGAGACGTCAAATGTGTTCGGGTCGTTGGTCGGAGGCACGGGCCTGCTGCGCACCGATGCGGAGGGCGCAGTCTTCGAGGGCAGTGAGAGTGGGCGGCTCGTGGTCAATGAGAATGAACCATTGGTCCGTGTGCGCACCGTTGAACAGGAATATGACCTGACGCAGAATGCACCGGCATTTCTCGAGATGGACTACCGCTGTGATCAGGCGTTCGTGGTGGGGCTGTTCGGGTTCATCAATGGTCAGGAAATTCAGCATCCGGCCATGGTGTTGACGGCGACGGATGAAGGGGGCGCCCCGGAATGGAACAAGATTTACATCGACCTCGCCCCGCTCATCACAGCGCAGGGGCCAGCAGACCATTTCGAGGTCTATGTGGAGTGCATTCTTGAGGCAGGACGGGCCCAGGGGTCTGTCGGATTGGACAACCTGCGCATCCTGACGTATTGATCATGACGCCGGAAGCCCCTGTTCAAGCCGCATTGACCAAGCCGATCACGGCGCTGGACCGGCGTTGGGCCTCATTCCGATACGTGTTCGCAGACATCGTGGCCTCTGGGGTCGCCTGGACCACCCTGTATCTGTTCCGCAAGCGCGTTGTCGAAGGAGCGCCGGCCTTCGTGGAGGAGTGGCTTCCATCCCAACTCACGCAGGACGGCAATTTCATCTTCGGCCTGTTGTTCGTCCCCATGTTCTGGATCGGTCTGTACGGCCTTGCCGGCATGCACACAGAGCCATTCCGCCGCCACCGCTCCCAGGAGATTGGACAGGTGCTCTGGACGACTTTGCTCGGCACCTTGACCTTGTTTTTTGTCCTGATCCTGGATGACCAGATCAGCACCTACACGCAGTATTACCAAAGCCTGCTCGTCCTGTTTGGGGCGCAGGTGACTTGCGTGTTGGCGTTGAGGTTGCCCTTGACGACCCGGACGGTGAAACGGGTGCACAAGGGTGAATTGGCGTTCAATACGCTCATTGTGGGAGGGAACGCCCGCGCTGCGGCCATGGTGGAGGAGATCCGCGCCCTTCGGCGGAATCCCGGTTTCAGGTTTGTCGGTTTCGTGGATGTGGGATCCGAGTCGGGCAGGCTGGAGGGCATTCCCCACCTGGGATCGGCTTCCGAACTGCCCGAGTTGATCGAAGCGAACAGTGTGGAAGAGGTCATCCTGGCTGTGAACAGCACGGAACACCACGAACTGGAAGCCATCCTCAATCAGCTGGAGGGACTGCCTGTGGGGGTCAAAATCGTCCCGGACATCTACGACATCCTGTCTGGATCCGTCCGGATGCAAAGTCTGTTCGGGGCGCCTTTGATCGCCATTCGACGGGACATCATGCCCGCGTGGCAAGTGGCCGTCAAACGGGGCATGGATGTGGTCGTGAGCATCGTGGCGCTGGTGATGCTCACGCCGTTGTTGTTGCTCATCGCCCTCCTCGTCAAGCTGGGGTCCAAAGGGCCCGTGTTTTTCCACCAGGAGCGGGTGGGGCGTTGGGGTGTGCCCTTCATGATCCACAAGTTCCGTTCGATGTACGTCGGTTCCGAGCGCAATGGGCCACAACTGTCCAGCGACCACGACCCGCGGATCACGCCATTTGGCCGTTTCCTTCGGAAATCGAGGTTGGATGAATTGCCCCAGTTCTACAATGTCCTCCTGGGCGAGATGTCCTTGGTGGGCCCCCGGCCTGAGCGACAGCATTACATCGACTTGATTTCCGCTCGGGCCCCGCATTACCATCACCTTCAGAAGGTGCGGCCCGGCATCACCTCATGGGGACAGGTCAAGTATGGGTACGCCGAGAATGTGGACCAGATGGTGCAGCGTCTCCGGTTCGATTTGATCTACATCGAAAACATGTCTTTGGGCCTGGACTTCAAAATCCTCGCCTACACCGTGTGGATCGTTCTCCGCGGTCGCGGAAAATGAGGGGGGGAATCCCGCGCTCGGGTTCGTGGACGGCGCGGTTTTGTGGCTCATAATGAGTTAAATTCGTGGTAACCATGCCGCGCTATTTGTCTGACCGTCTGAGGGTTGGCTTTTTGGCTGTGCTCCTTTTGGGCGCTGGCGGGGAGGTTGTGTCCCAATCGGAGCTTCCGGAGAGCACCCGGCAATACGAGGACATTGTGATGGAGGTGCTGGAGGTTCGCCTTCAGCAAGATGTTCAAGTGGACGGTACAGCCGTTCGATTGACCACGTCACCATCCCGGCTGTTGAAGGCCATGCGGGATGTGGTGCGCGCCTCGGTGCCGTATTATTTCGAGGGGGCGATGGCCCAATTCCGAAAGTTTCGGCCCCGTGTGTCGGACGCATTGGCGGACTTGAATGGATGGGAAGTGCCGCCCGCTCCGAGGGGGTGGGAAACGGCGGACTGGGCTTACTACCAGGTCGAATCCCGAATTCAGGATGTGCTGCTGTTGGTGGCGATGGATGTGGGGGTTTTCGCAGATCGGAACTTGGCCCAGGGCGTGCGGGCGCGGTCGGGACTCTCTTCAGATTGGGAGGACCTCCGCGGCGGCAGGGATCCTTTGCAGACCGACCCCTTGCCGGAGTTTGGCGGAGGAGCGGTGGATGGCAGCACATTGGATGGTCTGGGCGGACCTGCAGGAGGCACCAACCCCACCGGAGATCCGGCCTTGGCCGAGTTGACCGAGGCCATTCGCTCCTTGATTGATCGGGTGGATGCCCTCGAGCGCGGTCGGCCGAGCGTGGCGTCCGGTAGGGTGCCGGATGGCGGGTCGTTCCCTTCACGCGGTGTGGATGGTGGCTGGGTTCCGTCTCGAATGCCCGGGGGGAGAGCATCGTTGCCTGAGGGATTGCAGGAGAACTTCACCTTGGGCTTTCCCACAGGGGTCGCGGGACTCAGTTTGAGCGCGGAGTACGGGTTGAATACACTCATCGAGTGGATGGTGGCCTATCCCGGCTTGCGTGTGTTGGTGACGGGCCACAGCGATGCTTCCGGGGGAGACCGGGCCAACATGGAGTTGAGTCGGCGCAGGGCGCAGGTGGTGCGCTGGTATCTGCTCGAACACGGCGTCTCTCCCGACCGGGTCACAGCAGCCCATTTTGGGGAGCAGCGCCCGGAGTGGGGTGGGGCCTTCGACCGGCGTGTGGAAGTCCGGCTGTTGTTCGATTGATTCGAACCCGACCTTCGTCCCCATGAAAATCGTCTGCATCGGCCGCAACTATGCTGACCACGCCACGGAGCTTGGCAATGCCGTCCCGACCGAACCGCTGTTCTTCTTCAAGCCGGAAAGTGCCATCCTGCACAAGGACCATCCCTTTGCCATTCCCGAATGGACCCAGGAATGCCATTTCGAGGTCGAGCTGATCGTGCGAATGGACCGGGCGGCCAAGTGGATTTCCGCAGACCATGCGGGCCGTTGCTACACCACGGTGGGGCTGGGCATCGATTTCACGGCACGGGATGTCCAATCGAAGCTCAAGGCTGCCGGAAAGCCCTGGGAGAAGGCCAAGGCGTTTGATGGCTCCGCGGTGGTGTCCCGAGAATTTGTGGCGCTGGACGACGTCGGGGGGAACATCCAAGACCTTCGGTTTTCCTTGTTGCGGAACGGAGAGGAGGTGCAGTCCGGTCACACTGCCGACATGCTCTTTCCCGTGGATGCGTTGATCGCCCACGTCTCCCGCTACAGCACCTGGAAGACGGGCGACCTGCTCTTCACCGGGACGCCCTCCGGGGTCGGCCCCGTGCAGTCGGGTGACCGCCTCGAGGGCCGCCTCGAAGGGCGCTCCATGTTTGAGGTCGAGGTCCTTTGACCTTCCTGTTGACCATCAGCTCACCGGCACGAGGGTCTCGTTTTCGAGGGCCTGCCGGAAGACAATGTCACCGTCGAACCGGTCCATGACCACGGGGTGATCCCGGTCGAGGTCGTCGCTGAGCAAGGCCTTGGACAGTGGGTTGAGCACCGCCCGTTCAATGAGCCGCTTCACGGGCCGGGCCCCGAACTCCGGGTGGTGGCCTTCTTCCG
>CALBSW010000070.1 GCA_937967465.1 uncultured Flavobacteriales bacterium | reverse complement strand
AGGAGCCAGGCTCGGCGCTGGGCTTCATTGCCTTCGAACCCATCCCACGCCTTCCACGTCTTCACAAACACCGCTTGGGTCACATCCTCCGCATCCTCGGTCACCCCCAACATGCGCCGGCTCTGAGACAGCACCAAACGGTAATGCTCGCGCATCCAGGTAGCAAAATCTGGCGGGGTGTGTTCTGAGGCGACGCGCACGTTCCCCAAAGGAACGGGTCACACGCCGGAGCGTTTAACCGAAGGCCGAGCGGATCACAGCCAGCCCTTCCTCAGCGATGCCGGGTGCGGCGGCGAAGGTTTCTGCCCCGGAGAGCATGGCCTCGGCGTCGTTCTCTCCAGAGAAATTGCAGGTGATTCCCCCAGCTTCTTGAACCAGCAGGAGGCCTGCCGCGATGTCCCACGGCTGCAGGCTGTATTCGAAAAAGAGGTCGAACCGACCGCAAGCCACGTACGCCAAGTCGATGGCCGCGGACCCCATCCTGCGGATGCCGCGCGAGCCCCGAGCATAGGCCGTCAAAGCCTTGAGGTAGTCGTCCATCCGATCGAAATCCCAGTGGGGAAATCCGGTGGCCACCAAGGCGTCCGACAGATGGCTTCGGTTGGCACAGCGAACGGGCTTCCCATTCAGATGCGTGCCACCGCCTTTCCAAGCGGTGAAGCACTCGTCGCGGTTGGGATCGTACACGATGGCCACGACCGGCTGGTGGCCATCGACGAGGGCAACGGACACGCAGAACACCGGTAGGCCATGAATGAGATTGGTCGTCCCATCCAATGGGTCCACCACCCAGCGGAACCGGGCATCGTCCGACGCGCCCGCCGTGCCTTCCTCGGCAAGGAAGCCGGCCTCGGGGAGCAGGGCCTGCAGCCCTTGGACGAGCCGCGCCTCCGCCGTCTTGTCGACATGGCTCACGAGGGAGTTCAGGCCCTTCACTTCGATGTCGGCCTCGGCCACCCGTTGATCAACGAGGTAGTGTCCAACAGGACGGATGACCTCAACAGCGGCCGCGGTCAATTCCGCAGCGTCGAAGGGGAGAGGCGGGATGGATTCCATGGGTCAACCTTTGGAGCGGCGGGACACCCAGATGGTCAAGGCCAATCCCCCAAGGAAGGTGAGCGTCGAAATCAGCTCTGCTTGGGTGAACGTCAGGCCCAACCAGTTCATCTCGGCATTGACCCGAATCTTCTCAATGAAGAACCGCTCAACCCCATTGAACATCAAGTACACCCCGAACAGAAAGCCCGGTGCGGTCCAGCGCTTGCGCATGCTCCAGAGGAAGGCGAAGATGGCCGTGGCCATGAGCGTCTCGTAAAACGAGGTGGGGTAGACCCCTGGGTCGAGGTAGGTGCCGAATCCCTCGAAAATCGGCCAAGGGTCGTTCTCGGTGATCAGCTTGCCCGTGTAGCCGGCGGGGCGCGGACCGTAGACGGCGTTGACGTTGTTGGGGAAGGAGTAGGACCACACCCAGTCCGGCGCCCATGAGAGCCAGTCCGGTTTGGGGTTGGGATTGGGAATGCCCCAATCGCCATCGCCGCTGATCTGACAGCCCATCCGTCCGATGCCATAGGCGAGGATCAGGCCGGGCGCCGTGGCGTCGGCCAAGTGCAAGAATGGAATGCGGACGCGTCGGGCATAGGCCGCGACAGCCAGGCCGCCGACAATGAGGCCACCATAGATGGTCAGCCCGCCGAGGAAGCTTTGCAACGATGGCTCGCGAAAGAAGGCCACCAGCTCGTCCGGGTACTCGAGCAGGTGAAAGAATTTGGCACCCACCACACCACCGATGGCCGCAACCATGGTGATGGTGCCCGTGCGTTCCCAAGGGTGCACAGCCACCGTCTTTTCCTCCGGCTTCTCCAACCGCTGCTTCAGGTCCTCCTTCCGCCGCAGTGCGCCAAGGGCGACCGCACCGACCAAACCCAACAACGGATAGCCCTCCCCGCTGAACAGATGCTGTTGGGGTGGGCCACCGCCTTGAAACAAGTCAGAAGCATTGATCAGCAGCCACAGCACCTTCCACCCGAGCACGAACCCAAGAAGGGCACTGGATGCCCAAGCCATCGGGCCCTCGGGCTTGCCAACCCAGACCTTGCTCTCCATGGCCTCGAGCTGACCTTCCTGCTCCTTGCGCTGCAGTTCTTTCCGCAGCAGGGCAGAGGCCGCCACAAACGCCAAGGCCACCAACAGACCAAAAGAGTTGACGAGCTTCAGCGCCGAGATCTCGATGCCGAAAAGGTCTTGGAACAGGAAATACAGATTGGGGTACACAGGGGCGTGAATCTGAGGCCAAGTTAATCCGAGGCCAACGCTCCCTGCACCCGACCACCCTGGAATCCTCCCAGCTCCACATTCACGACCGTACCCGGCGCCAGTTTGGCCGTGTCCGCCACCGCCACCCGCACATATTCCGGGGTGTATCCCGAGCGGCATCCGGCATCGTCCACGTCGCCCTCCAACAAGACCGGGCGCGTACGGCCTTCAAACCGGGCCGCGTGGGCCCATTGCTTCTTCAAGCTGACTTGCGTCAAGACCTTGTTGCGGGCCTTGCGCTCGGGAACCGGCACGACATCTTCGATGCGGAGGGCGGTCGTCTTGGGACGTTCGCTGTACGTGAACACATGCAGGTAAGAAGCCGGCATCTCCAACAGGAAGTCCCGCGTCTTGGCGAATTCCACCTCGGTTTCACCGGGGAACCCCACGATGACGTCGATGCCGATGCCCGCCTCCGGCATGCGGTCCACAATGTGGGCCAATCGGTCCCGGTACAAGTCGGTCCTGTAACGGCGGCGCATTGCACTCAATACCGCATCGCTGCCACTCTGAAGCGGGATGTGGAAATGGGGCTGAAACTTCTGCGAATCGGCCACGAAGTCAATCAGGGGAGGGTCGAGCAGGTTGGGCTCAATGGAACTGATGCGGAACCGCTCGATCGAAGCCAAGCCTTCGTCCTCATCGAGCGCGCGACACAGATCGAGCAGACTCTGATCCTGGGCCTTGCCGAAATCGCCGATGTTGACCCCCGTCAACACAATCTCCCGCGCACCGGCCTCCGCGGCCTTGCGGGCCTCCGCGAGCGTGGTGGCAATGTCTGCACTGCGCGACCGACCCCGGGCCAGTGGAATCGTACAGAATGCACAGAAATAATCGCATCCATCCTGCACCTTCAAAAAGCTGCGGGTCCGGTCTCCGCTGCTGACAGCAGGGTGGAAGGCCCGAACGTCCCGGATTTCCCCGCGTTGGATGACTGCACGATCATCGCCGGACGCCTTTCGCGCTTGTTGCGCCTCCAAATGGCCGGCCAAATTGAATTTTTCCTGTGCACCCAGCACGAGGTCAACGCCGTCGATGTCGGAAATCTCCTTGGGCTTCAATTGCGCGTAGCACCCAATGACGGCCACGAATGAATCGGGATTGGCTGCTTTGGCACGCCGGACGATGTTGCGGCATTTGGCATCGGCGTGGTCGGTCACGCTGCAGGTGTTGACCACCACCACGTCGGGCCGGTCCTCCATGGCCACCTTGGCATAGCCCGCCTCCGCCAGACCGCGCATGAGCGCACTCGATTCAGAGAAATTGAGCTTGCAGCCCAAGGTTTCAAACGCCACTCGGCCGTGGTTTGCCATGGCACAAAATTAATCGGGCAACCCTCAGCCCCGTTCAGTGGTTATGACCATCGACAGACCACAGCGTGTGCGCGTGTGTATCTTGTCGACCTGCAAACCCAAAAGGATGAACCAAACCCACCTTCCCGCGCTGGTTGCGCTGATTCTGTTCAGCACGAGCGCATTGTCCCAATCCTTCACCCTGTCCACCGAGCTCATGGGGGACGCCTACAACAGTGGCGGTCCGATCGGCTTCATTGACGTGGACAACGATGGACTCGACGACCTCGTCATTTTTGACCAAGGCGACGACGTCAACATCCTGTACCAGACGGCATCGGGATTCAATGGCGTCCACTATGGACAGGTCAGCACCGCCAACCAATGGGGCGCGTGCATCGGCGACATGAACAACGACGGTTTCAAGGACATCTATGCCGGAGGCAGCTATGACGGTGTGCACTTCATGGCCATCGGTCCCGGGGGCACCTTCGACATGAGCGACCTCGACAACGGCTCGATGTTCATGCAAGCCTGCAACATGGCCGACCTCGACAACGATGGTGTACTCGATGCATTCGGTTGTCACGACGACGCATTGAGCCGCATGTGGAAGGGCTCCGAGACGGGCGTTCCGGTCAACGACCAGAGCCTGATGCCACTGATGGACTACGACTACAGCGATTACCCCAACACCGACCACAGTGGAAACTATGGCACGGTGTTCAGCGACTTTGACAGCGACGGTGACGTGGACCTCTACATCGCCAAGTGCCGCCAGTTCGTCAGCGATCCCCAGGATCCCCGACGCGTCAACCAGTTGTGGGTCAACGATGGCCAAGGAGGGTGGACCGAAGAGGCCGCTGACCGCGGACTCGTGTTCTTCGAACAGAGCTGGACCGCCGACTTCGGCGACATCGACAACGACGGTGACATGGACCTTGCCGTGACCAACCACAGCACCACCCTGTTCCTTCTCGAAAACGACGGAACCGGCCATTACACCGACATCACCGCAGGCAGCGGAATGGAAGTCAGTGGCTTCTTCCTCCAGAGCAAGTTCGAAGACTTTGACAACGACGGTTTCCTCGACTTCATCACCTCTGGAGACAACAGCTCCAACTACTACTTCAAAGGCAACGGGGACGGCACCTTTGAGCAACTCGCCTGGCCATTCAGTTACGGCGACGCCATGCTGAGCTTCGCCACGGGCGACTTCGGCCGCGACGGTCAGATGGACCTCATTGCCAGCCACGGCGGTGTGTACGTCAGCCCGGACAACAACAACCCCGACCAACTGTACATCAACGATGGCAGTGAGAACCACTGGGTCTGCTTCGACCTGCAAGGCATCGAATCCAATGCCGATGCCGTCGGCGCTCAAGTCGCCATTTACGGCCCCTGGGGCGTCCAACTCCGTGACGTCCGCGCCGGCGAGAGCTACGGCATCACCTGCACGACCCACCCGCACTTCGGTCTCGGCATGGCCGACCACATCGACAGCGCTGTGGTGCACTTCCCAAGCGGATTCACCACCACCCTCGTGGACCCCGCCATCGACACCTATCACAACGTCATCGAAGCACCTTGTCAGATTGGTGCCTTCGACGTGACCCTCACGGGAGCCAACGTCATTTGCCCGGGTGAAACCGTGACCCTCGACGCTCCGATGGGCTACGCGAACTACGAGTGGAGCAATGGCGACATGGCCATGGGCATCACCGTCGGCGAGACCGGCAACTACACGGTGCTCGTCTACGACCAGGACGGATGCGCGGGCATCTCCAACCCCGTCTCCATCGAGGTGTACCAACCCGAAGTGCCCACCATCACCGTCGACGGCGAAGTCAAGCTCTGCGAGGGAGAATCCGTGACGCTGATCTGCAGCGCCGCGCCGGCCTACACCTGGAGCACAGGGGCCACAGATCAAGCGATCCTCGTCAGCGAGCCTGGCACCTACGAGGTCGCTGTGGATGGCGAATGTGCTGAGCCAACCGCTTCCGAGGCGGTGACGGTGGAAGTGTACGACGTGCCCGGCACGCCGGCTGTCGCTGACGAAACCCTCGAAACACCCGCAAGCACGACCCTCGACTTCGATGGCGCAGAACTCCACTGGTATGACAGCGAAACGGCTGAAACCCCAGTTTTTGTGGGCAACAGCTTCACCACGCCGGTCCTGAACGAAACCACCACCTTCTGGGTGGAGGACGTCCTGAACCATGGGCTGGAAACAGCCATGGGTGGGTCCACGGCGCAAAGCGAGGGCCAATACCACAACAACAGCAACTACTGGCTGCGCTTTGACGCCTACGAGGACATCGTGATTGAAAGCGTCAAGGTCTTCGCCAATGGAGAAGAGGATCGCACCATTGCCGCGATCGATGCTGCCGGCAACGTGCTGGACCAAGTGACCGTCTCCGTTCCCGACGGAGAGAGCGTTGTCGAACTCGGCCTCGAGGTGCCGGCTGGTGTGGGCCACGGCTTGCGCAGCTTGGACAACAACCCACAGCTGTGGCGCGACGGTCAAGGCAGCGACCTGGATTACCCCTACAACCTGGGCGACCTCGCCACCATCACGTCGAGCAGCGTTTCCAACCCGAACAACGCCACCAATTACTACTACTTCTTCTACGATTGGACCGTCAGCACGCAGGGCATCGCTTGTGCTTCTGACCGGGTCCCGGTGACGGTGACCATCACCATGTCCGGTATCGCAGACTTGACAGTCCTCGAAGGCGGCCTCTCCGTCTTCCCGAACCCGAGCGAAGGCCAAGTTCAACTCGGCTGGGAAGTCACTTCCGGCACGGTGCGTTGCGAAGTCGTGGACATGGCTGGCCGCATCTTGTTCCGTGAGGATGCCGCTGGACCGAGCCAACTGGGCACCCTCGACCTCAGCCACCTCCCACGAGGTGTCCACGTCCTGAAGCTCACCCAAGGCGAGCGCACCGCCACTGCGCGCATCGTCCTCAAGTGATCCAACCCCAATGAATTCAAGGACCCCGCCCGGAAACGGCGCGGGGTTCTGCTTTTCTTTGCCTCATGCGTCTGTCCACTGGTATCCTGCTCGCTTGTCTCGGCCTCGCCGGGACCAGTGCCGTCATGAGCATGGGGCAGGGCGTGGGCGAACGCACCCAATTCCACCACCAAGGACTGGAAGGCGCGTTGTACCGCGATGTGCTCGGTGGCTTGCCCGACACCGTCAATTCCCTGTTTTGGGGATCAGGCAAATGCGTGGGTTGCCACGGTAAGGACCCCAATGAATTGGCCTCCATCGCAGGCCAAACCTTTCCCATGGAGCCCATGCCCGACGGCTGGGACGTCAACGTCACAGACGATTGGCGCAGTTCCATCATGGCCAACAGCACCAAAGACCCGTTCTGGCGGGCCAAAGTGCGCCATGAAGTCATCACCAACCCCGGCCATGCCGCGGGGCTGGAAGACAAATGCACCAGCTGCCACGCCCCAGTCGGCCACTTCGCGGCACACCACGACGGTGCAGCGTACTATTCCCTGCTGGAAGCCTTGACCGACAGCCTCGCGCTGGATGGCGTCAGTTGTGGGGTCTGCCACCAACAGGATGCGGAAGGCATTGGCACCCGCTTCAGTGGGGACATGACGTTTGTGGAGGACACCATTTACGGACAGTACGGTGGCGGCAAGGACGAATACCCGATCCAATGGCAGCCGATGCAGAGCTTCGTTGGATTCATGCCAGTCTATGGGGAACACATGGGGCGGTCTGAGAGCTGCGCAGCCTGCCACAGCCTCATCACATCCAGCGTCACGTTGGAGGGAGAATACACCGGCGAAACCGTCATCGAACAAGCCACTTACCACGAGTGGGTCAACTCCGTCTACGAATCCGGGCCGGAGCAACAAGAATGTCAAGGCTGTCACATGCCGTCCATTGACGAGCCGGTGACCATCGCCAGTGGCTATGCTTGGCTGCAGCCCCGTTCTCCTTACTCACTGCACTATTTCGTAGGATCGAATACGCACATGCTCCGCATGCTGCGCAACAACATCGATTCGCTCGACCTCGCCGCCACGGAAGCCCAGTTCGACAGCACCATCGACCGCACCCTGACCATGCTTCAGGAGCAGACTTTGGATTTGGAAGCCGCAGTCATCCTCGACGATGGGCTGCCCCGGGTGGACGTCTTGCTGACCAACAAGGTGGGACACAAGTTCCCTTCCGGTTATCCTGCCCGCCGTGCCTGGATCGAGGTCCAGGTCACAGGGGACGACGGCAATGTGCTCTACCACAACGGCGCATGGGACCCGGAGACCGGACACATCCTGGGACAAGAAGACGTGGCCTGGGAACCGCACCACGATGTGGTGGAGAACGAGGATCAAGTCGTCATCTATGAGCTCGTTTTGGGCGATGTCAATGGCGACCCCACCACAGTCCTTGAACGGGCGCACGAGCACCTCAAAGACAACCGCATGGTGCCCCGTGGATTCAGCTCGGACCACGTCGTGTATGACACCACCGCTGTTGTCGGAAACGCACTCACCGATCCCAACTTCAACCTGGATTCGGAGGGGCTCGAAGGATCGGGAACGGACCAGGTCACCTATTTGCTTCCCGAAGGGTGGGAGGAAAATGCCACCCTCAACGTGGAATGCACGGTGTGGTACCAGAGTCTGCCGCCGAAATGGGTGGCGCCCACCCTGGAAATCGAAGGCGACAGCCTGATCGATGGCTTCCGCCAGCTGTACGCCGAATTTGCTCCGACTCCAGAGCGCATTGCCACGGTCAACTTCTCCGAATCCACCATGGGCCTCGATGAGCGGCACACCGCCTCCTTGACGGCATTCCCCAATCCCAGTCGGGATGGCGCGGTTCAAGTGGTCTCACCGGACCAGATGCCCATCGGATCCTTCCAGCTCCTCGACGCTGCCGGACGCCTCGTCGACGAAGGCCGTTGTCCCTCATCCACACTGCGCCTTGGGCTCCCGACATCCGGTCGCTACATCCTGCGCACGGAGCAAGGCACATCCATGACCCTCATCCGGGACTGAGCGTCAGCCTTTCCATTCGAGGACCACTGGACAGTGGTCGCTCCCGTGCACATCGTTGAGGATGTCCGATGCGCCGCACAGTGGCAGAGCGTCTTGGGATGCGAGGAAGTAATCCAAGCGCCAGCCCACGTTCTTTTCCCGGGCCCCGCCCCGGTACGACCACCAGGAATACTTGACGGTGTCCGGATTCTGCTGTCGCCACACATCGGTGAAACCGGCATCCAACAGGGCCGTCATGCCATCGATTTCCTGCTGGGTGTAGCCGGGCGTCTTGTTGTAGTTGGCAGATGGACGGGCCAAGTCCAGCGGCTGATGGGCCACATTCAAGTCGCCGCAGCACACCACCGGCTTCCGGGCAGCCAGCCCGACGAGGAAATCCCGGAAGGCCACGTCCCACTCCTGGCGGAACGGCAGGCGTTTCAGGCCGGATGAACTGTTTGGCGTGTACACCGTCACAAAGAAGAACCCATCGAATTCCGCCGTAGTGACCCGGCCTTCGTCATCCATTCCGTCCACGCCAATCCCATGCGTCACGGACAACGGCTCGGTGCGGGAGAGGATGGCCGTGCCGCTGTAGCCTTTTTTGACCGCCGACGAGCTGTATACATGCCAGTCTCCGGACAAACCGAACAAGGCCTCACGAACCTGATCGTCCTGCGCTTTGGTCTCCTGAAGTCCGAGCACATCCAGTCCGCTTCCTGCCAACCAGGATTCGAAGTCTTTTTTCATCACGGCGCGCACACCGTTGACATTCCAGCTGCCAAGTTTCATGCCTGCAAGCTCGGCCACACGGACAAAACTCACGCCATGCCGGGCGGACGGCCCCAGCCTTTGGCCACCAGATGCTCGAGCAGCGGCTGTACAGTAGGGGAAGTCGCCACCCTGCGGCGAACCTGCAGCATCTCCATCAGGTGGTCACCCTGGTTCGCATCGGCACTGTGGTCCATGCGCACGAGGTGGTTGAACTGGTCCGTTTCCCCGACATCGAGCAATTGGAACTCGCGCAACACCGGCTCATAGCCCACGAGCAAACGGCGCCCCTCCATTTCAGCCAATTCGAAGAAATGCGGCATGGTCAGGAACTCCAATTGCCAAGGCGCCATGTACCCGAGTGAGAAGTAGGGGTAATACCGCTCGACACTGGGGATTCCACACGCCGTCAGACCGTTCCGAATGTTGTCCATCGCAGCGCGGACCCGTGCACCCGTCGTTTGTGAGGGGTCGAAGTTCCGGTAGGCGCCCCAGCGCTTGGTGGGGGTGTAGTATTCGAATTCCCCGAGCTCCAACTTGTAGTCGAAATCAGATGGCAAGTCCAAGACATAGCCCGGATAGTACCACTTCAGACCTGCGGACTGACCGAATTCCACCTCCTTAAGCATGGTGTAAATGCCCAAACCATATTTCCGGTAGTCCGGGTGCTGTAGCCCGAGCAAACTGGCCATGGCCCGGTCCCCCATGTCGAAATAGCTCACGGCCACCAATTTGTCGCCGTCATACACGCAGACCTCCCGGGTGTCGAACACCGTCCGGTGAAATCCACTCGTCAGGTATTCGTTGAGCGTGGGGTGAATGAAGCCTTTGAATCGGGCCTTGTGCAAGGTGTACAAGGCTTCTTTCTCGGCGTCGGGCTTGGCCCTTCCAATGCTGAAGGTGAAGCGCCGATCACAGCGACTCAGCCGCTTTCGCTGGCTCTTCTTCAGTTCAAACCGGTCGAGGTTCATTCGGATGTTGACCACGCCGAAGAGGCCGGACTCGATGCAAAGCAGGTCCACCTTGTACAACATGACGCTGCCGCGGAACCAGCCCGATGCGAGGTACTGGTCATAACGCTGGGGGGCCAGCTTCCGGGGAAAATGCGTCTGAACGAGCATCGAAGCAAGGTACGCCATCTCGGGGCCGAAGCCCTGTGCGCCATGCCCCCCGGCCGTTCACAGATGCCGGGACACCCACCGCGCCAAGGCCGCCTTGAATGGCGTGAATGGGGGGTAGGACAGGGGGAGGGCCGTCAAAGGAAACTGCTTGCGCAGGACACTCCGACGGTTGCTGAACTCATCGAATGCAGCGCGGCCATTGGCCCTTCCCGCTCCACTGGCTTGAACACCGCCAAACGGCAAATCGGGATTGGCAATCTGCACGACAGTGGCTCCGACCCCCACCGTTCCCGAACGCGTGGCGCCCAGCCAATGGCGAATCCGAGACCGATTTCGGCTGAAGATGTACATCGACAACGGGTGGTCCTTGATGTCCGCAATGCGTTCCGGCACCTCCTCCGGGCGCTCCCAGGTCAGCACCGGCAAAAGGGGACCAAAGACCTCTTCCTGCATCACCCGCATGTCCGGTGTGACGTTGCCCAGCAAGGTGGGCTCCATGAAGCGGTGGGCTCGGTCGTAGCGGCCACCACTCAACAGGGTCGCACCTCTGGCCACCGCGTCGTCGAGGGTATCCACCAGGCGGTCGAACTGTGCGTCATTGACGATGCGGCCATAATCACTGGACGCATCCGCTTGACTGCCGAACCAGCCCTCCCAAGTCTGACGAAATGCCTCGACCACCCCATCTACTGCGCTCGATTCCACCAGCAAGTAATCCGGAGCAATGCAGACCTGACCGGCGTTCAACGCCTTGCCCCACGCCAAGCTCGGAACCACCTTGGCGGGATCCACGGTCGCGTCGAGAATGGCCGGACTCTTGCCACCCAACTCGAGGGTCAATGGTGTCAGGTGTTCAGCAGCCGCTTGGATCACCTTCCGGCCCGTTTCGGTCCCCCCGGTGAAGAAGATGTGGTCAAACGGGAGGGAAGTCAGGTGAGCGGCCTCCGCTGGACCTCCCAGGACCACGTGGACCCGGTCTGCAGGCAAGGACTCTCTGAGCCAATCGGCCATGACCTTGGATGTTGCAGGCGCTTGTTCGGGAGGCTTGACCACGACCCGATTCCCTGCCGCCAACGCCGCGATGACCGGTTTCATGGTCAAGAGCAACGGAAAGTTCCACGGTGCGATGACCAACACCACGCCTTTGGGCTGGTTCACGATGTCGGAACGGGTGCCGAACAATTGAAGGGGAGTGGGGCGCCGCTCCGGGCGCATCCAGTCGCCGAGGTGCCGCCGCATGAAGGCAATCTCCTTCCGAATCGGAAAGAATTCCGTCAACCGCGCTTCGGCCTCGGGCTTGCCCAAATCTTGGCGCAAGGCCTCAAGCAATGCCGCCTCATGGTCGCGCAACCCGCGCAACATGCTGGCGAGCAGTGCCCGCCGATCCTGCAAGGAGGAAGCAGGCTGGTTGCGGTGCGCAGCACGCAGGGACTCAAACGCCCCGGTCAGTTCAGCGGCGTTCAATCCTTCAGCAATTCTTTGATGCTGCCCACGCTGCCCAGCATGCCACTCGCTTCGTACGGCATGAAGACCGTGCGGGACTTGTCGTTGGAGGTCGCCATCATCTTTTCGAGTGCCTCGACATACCGGATGGCAATGAGATACTGGGTCGGATCGGCCTTGGTCTGCCCCACGGCTTCGGCAATCTTCTTGATGGCCTCCGCCTCGGCCTTGGCCACCTTGAGCCGGGCTTCCGCCTGGCCCTCGGCCTCCAGGATGGCAGCCTGGCGCTCACCCTCGGCTTGGTTGATGTCGGCCCCTTTGCGGCCCTCGGCCTCGAGGATAGCGGCGGTCTTGGTGCCTTCGGCCTCGATGATCTGCGCACGGCGACTGCGCTCTGCCCGCATCTGCTTCTCCATCGCCTCCTTGATGTCCTGCGGCGGGTTGATGTCCTGCAACTCGACCCGGTTCACCTTGACCCCCCACTTGTTGGTGGCGTCGTCGAGGATGGCGCGGAGCTTGGTGTTGATCGTGTCCCGGCTCGACAGGCACTCATCGAGTTCCAACTCACCCAGTACGTTCCGCAAGGTGGTCTGGGTCAACTTCTCGATGGCGTTGGGCAAGTTGTTGATCTCGTAGACACTCTTTACCGGATCGACAATCTGGAAGTAGATCAAGCCATTGATCTCCGTGACCACATTGTCCCGGGTGATCACGCTTTGCCGGGGGAAGTCGAACACCGTCTCCCGGAGGTCAATCCGCTCGAGCAGCTTGAAAGCAGCCACCCGGTCGCCCATGGCGTCCTCTTTGACATAGCGCCACACGCTGGGGCGCGGCCGGTCAATGAAGGGAATGATGATGTTGATCCCGGCAGTCAGGGTCGTCCGATAGCGCCCGAGGCGCTCGATGACCATGGCCTCGCTCTGCTTGATGATGCGGAGGCCGCGGACCACCACCACAGTGGCGAGGATGAGCAGGGCAATGGAAATGAAGGAAAAGCCTTCCATGGGGTTCAGGGTTTGTTGGGGGGAATGACAATGAGCACGTTCGACTCTGCGCGCACCACTTCAAGGAGGTCGCCGACGGCAATGTTTCGGGGATCGTTCAAACCAGCAGCACCTTCATCCCGGCGCCCCGACCAATCTTGAGGGAACTCGATCAACCAATCGTCACCATCGATGCGGCCACGACCGCGGCCCGTCCGGACGTCAAAGGCTTGGGTCACCCGCACCATGCGGCCGGGCAGGGCATCCACACCGGTGCCCACGGATTCACCGCTGAACCACTTCCGCATCGCCAATGGGCGCAGAAAGACGAGGGACAGCAGGGCACCGATGGAGGCCGCAACGAATTGATATTCCCAAGCGTCGGTCACCAAGCTGGCCAATCCGCCCGCCAAGGCCCCGACGGCCAATGAGCCGAGCACCAATCCCGGGACGAATGCCTCGCCGATCAGCAGCGCCAGGACAATCAAAGTCCACCAATGCCAGGGCTCCATCATGACGGCAAAATAAGGCAGACACATCAGCTCCACTTGCGGTTTACCTTGCTTCATGCGCAGATCCCAACTGTCGGCAGCCGTGCTCCTTTTGGTCGCCGGATGCCAATCCATTGAATCCAAACCAGATGCGACGCAGGATGCGGCACCAGCCGAATGGTCCATCGCCATCCATGGTGGAGCAGGCCACTTCGACACCGAACAACTCTCCGCCACGCAACAGGCAGCCTATCGCGCCTCGCTGGAAGCTGCCCTGAAGCAAGGTGGAGCGGTATTGAATGCGGGGGGAACCGCCGTGGAGGCGGTGGTCGCCACCATTGCCCTGCTCGAGGACGACAGCCTGTTCAATGCGGGCCGCGGCGCGGTCTACACAGCGGAGGGACGCCACGAGCTCGACGCCAGCATCATGCGCGGACAGGACCGAAACTGCGGTGCCGTGACGGGCTTGCAAGGATTTCGGCACCCCATTGCCGTGGCCCAAGACGTCATGGAATCCTCAGAACACGTGTTCTTCAGCGGACCTGGGGCCGCTGAATTTGCTGCGAAACAAAGCGCTGAGCCTGCAGCCGAGGGCTGGTTTGACACCCAAAAAGCGCACAACCGCTACCTGCGGGCCCTCGAACGCGACACCACCCGGGAAAAATTCGGCACCGTGGGGTGTGTCGCCCTCGATCGGGAAGGCCACCTGGCGGCCGGCACCTCCACCGGCGGCATGACGTACAAACGGCACGGGCGCATTGGCGACAGCCCTGTGATCGGGGCGGGCACATGGGCCGATGACCGGACCTGCGCCATCTCTGCGACAGGGTGGGGCGAGTACTTCATCCGCACCGCCGTGGCCCACGACATCCACGCCCGAATGTTGCATGGGGGCAAGGACCTTCAGGCCTCCGCCGATGCCACGATTCACGAGGAGATGGGGGCGTTGGGCGGAGATGGTGGGATCGTGGGCATGGATGCCACGGGACACCCGGTGTTCAGCATGAACACGCCCGGCATGTTTCGTGGGGCGTTGGTATCGGGAGGCACACCGTGGACCGGACTCTTCGCCTCGGACGGACGGCCCTGAACTGCGGGGTCAGCGAATCCACTGCTGCACTGTTCCGTCGGTGAATTCGACTTGGAACAGAAGCGGGGAGTTGGTTGCCAAGTCCATGGCTTCCGGATTCCCTGAAGCGTCCAGGAGCAAGCGCCCGGACAGGTCGATGATCCGCCAATGGGCGACCGCCCCGACGTGACCTTGCCATGTCAATTGTGCCCCTCGACGAACGGGCAGGAGAACGTGGGCGCTCATGTGGCCCACGTCAGCCAGCGGATTGGCTGCGATGTTGGCCGCTCCCACATCGAGACATCCTTGAGCATCTTCCACCACCCATGCCACTGCACCGGGTGCCGAAGTCCACCCCTCATTCCACACCCCACTGGTCCACATCGTATCGTACGGCGCAGTGCCTCCAGTGACCGACAACGCGATCCAAGCGCTGTCACCCGGGACAGGGTAGGACACCTCCAATTCAGAAGAGAGCGGCAAGGGTTCCACCACTTCAAAGGCCAGGGTGTCTGGACATCCGTTGGCATCGGACACGGCCACGACCACTTCACCAGGCCACAACGCTTCCGGATCCACGCCATGCCAATCGACGGAGTAGGGCCCTGTGCCACCGGAAACGGACAGCGTGGCCTCGCCCGTTTCGCCGTGACAGGCAGGGTGCTGCAGGACATGCTCCATGACCAGGGCGTCTGGCGCTGTCACGACCACGGAAGTCTCGACTTCGCATCCCGCTCCATAGGTCCATGTCCAAGGGTAGGTGCCTGCAGGCAAGTTGAGCCCTGCGCCTTCCGAAGCGAGGGTGTCGCCCATCATGACGGCTGACAGTGCTTCTTCAGAGGACCAGGACAATGAGCCCAAGTCTCCATGACACAAAGGCAAATCGACCGACAGGTTGGCTTCTGGTGGTGGCGCCAAATTGACTTCCACAGTTTCCGTCCAGGTGTATTGCCCCCACCATGTGGCTTCCAACGTGTAACTGCCCGACGTGTCGGCCACCACATGGGCGCTGTCCACCGGCATGCCGTTCCATGTCATCGACACCGATTCCGGGTCGAAGGGGAGGAGCCACACTTCGGAAGACCAAGGGCAATTCGCTTCTTGAGCCGTCAACTGCGCGTTTTGCGTGCCTTCGATGAAGGTCAGCAGGGTGTCCACCGGCAGGTTGAAATGGGTCTCGGTGAGCCCCGCAGGCCACTCAATGACAAGGGAGTCCACGACAGTCTCCGAATCCAAACCAAAGAACTGGGTGTGCGTGTGTTGGGTGACGTAATCGCACCCGGAAGACACCTGGTGCATTTGGTGCATGCCGCCCGCGTAGACATGGACTTCCGATCCGATGGCGTGGGAATTGCTCGTGGTCCCCACCAACTTGACCCCAAGCCGCGAAGCGCCCTCGGAATTGGTGTTGCGCAACACCTGCGTGTGGGCGGAATTGCCCAAGCCGATCATGTCGGGGCAGAGGTCCGCATCCAAGTCCAGTCTGGCAATGCTGTACAACTGGTATTGCTCATTCGGCCAGTCCTCGATCATGTCGATGAACGTTCCCATGCCGGTGTTCATGTACAGGTGATTGTCGTACGGATTGTTGTTGGGGAAACGGTAGGTCGCCACCATCAAATCGTCATACATGTCCCCGTCCAGGTCCACCGCACAGGTGCCCCATCCGTAAAGCAAGGAAGCAATGCCCGCATTGGCCGTGACATCGGAGTAGGTGCCGTTGTCATTGCGCAGGAACACGTTGGCATTGTCCTCCGTATTGGTGCTGTAGAGGTCCCAATCGCCATCATTGTCCGCATCGAATACCGTGGCGCTCATCGCATCGATGGCGGTATTGGCTCCCACATCCTCCGCCACATCGACAAAAGCGCCGTTTCCAAGGTTGCGATACAAAGCATTGGGGTAGACGGTCCTGTCATTGATGACCCACAGATCATCGTCTCCATCGTCGTCCCAGTCAAACCAGGTGCCCTGAAAACTGTGCTTGAGCCCATTGCCCACACCCGCTGACTCCGTGACATCGCTGTAGTAGCCTCCGCCATCGTTTCGCAACAAGATGTTGGGCTGAAGGGTGGCACCGTATGGATCCTCATAGCTGCAGATGTACAGATCCAGATCCAAGTCTTCATCGTAATCCCTTGCGCTGATTCCACGAACGTCCCAATTGGCGATCATGGGAATGCCTCGCCCTTCGGACTCCAAGTACAAGGCGCCGTCAGCGTGTCGGATGTAGAGGTAGACCCCTTCGTGCATCACCCCCAACAACAAGTCAAGGTCACCGTCATTGTCCACATCGACCCACAGCACAGCTTTGGCTTCATGGTCGAATTGAAACTCATGGTGCAGCTCCAGACCATCTTCACCGCCCTGATACAACTTGACCGTACCATCTGAGGAAGAGACACTGACGTCGTCCCAACCGTCGTCGTTGAAGTCGACCGTGCTCAGACCGGCGCCGAACCAGCTGCCCATCGTCGACCCTTCGATCAAATAATCGATGGACACATCTTCCAGCTGCGCCCGAACAGGACACACTGATGCCCAGACGAGCATGGTCCATGCCAACAAGGCGGGAATTGAGCGGAACATCCAGAACAGGTAAGGCAAAAAGAAGACGTGAAGAACGGCCCCACGTTGCCTTCTCACCGCAGGGAATTCAAAGCCGCCAACAATTGTGGAATCAAAGGAACGTCACCCCCATTGTCCAACACCAAGTCCGAGCGGGCCTCTACCTCGTTCGCCGGCCATTGCCGGGCCATCCGGCTTCGAACTTCCGCTTCTGTCTGGGCACTTCGCGACATGGCCCGTTTCAGACGTACAGATTCCGGTGCAGAAACAGCCCAGACGGCATCGCAATCGATGTGGCTGCCCGACTCGTACAGGATGGCCGCCTCTCGGAAGACAACCTCAGCCCCCAGCTGACGCTGTTCGTCGGCCCACCGATTGAAATGGGAGCGGACCATCGGATGGACCAACGCATTCAACGCGGAAAGCGCTTCGGGATCCGAAAACACGCGGCTGGCCAAAACCGACCGATTCAGACGGCCGTCCGGAAGAAGAATGTCTGCACCGAAGAGCCCGACCACAGCTGGAAGCAACTCGGGGTTGCGGTCATACAACAACTTGGCTTCGGCGTCCGCGTCGTACACGGGAAACCCCATGGTTCGAAGGATCCGCGCCACCGTCGACTTGCCCGCGCCAATCCCTCCTGTCAATCCGACACACTGGACCATCTCATCGCCACCTGATGACGGAGTGGGGGAGGATGTCGAAAAAGCCATGCTGCAATATTCGGACTCCATGCCGGAAGTCTCCATTTTCGCACCATGGCCCACCTCATCGCCCCCTCCTTGCTCGCTGCCGATTTTGCCCACCTCGGCCGGGATGTCGACATGGTCGAACGCAGCCACGCCGATTGGCACCACATCGACGTCATGGATGGACTCTTCGTCCCCAACATCAGTTACGGGATGCCCGTCATCGAGGCCATCGGAAGGCACGCCTCCAAACCATTGGACGTGCACTTGATGATAGAGGCTCCCGACCGCTACATCGGCCATTTCGCCAAGCTCAACGCCGCTGTCCTGACCGTTCATGCTGAAGCTTGCACCCACCTCCACAGAACGCTGGGCGCCATCCGGGAGGCGGGAATGAAGGCGGGTGTGGCCTTGAATCCCCACACGCCACTCTCCGCCATTGAAGAGGTGTTGGGCGACCTCGATCTGGTCTGCCTCATGAGCGTCAACCCTGGTTTTGGCGGACAAAAGTTCATTGCCAACACCACATCCAAAGTGGCCCGATTGGCCGCCATGCGCAACACCGCAGGTGCCGACTTCCTCATCGAGGTCGACGGAGGCGTGGGGCGAGGAAATGCTGGAGACCTGGTTCAGGCCGGTGCCGATGTGCTGGTCGCGGGAAGCAGTGTTTTCAAGGCAGAAGACCCGCTCGCAGAGATTGACGTGCTCAAAGCGGCAGGTCAATAAGCCGTCCGCAACAGGATGGTGCCATCCCCGTCCTCAACGAGAAGGATGCCGTGGGGAGGAATTCCAGACGCCGATACAGGGCAAGGACAGGCTCCCTCCATGTCCTGGTCCAAAGCAAGGCGGCCATCTACCGTGTAAATGCGAACGTGCAACTGTCTTCCAGCACCCCCAGTCAACACAGGCACACCCTCGCGAACATGCCACGTCAAGGGAGTTCCTGATTCACCATCCAGCCCCAAATTCCATACCTCTTCCAATCCCAAGGCGATGCAACCGTTGGCGTCCTGGATCACCCAACTGTAGACCCCTTGAGACAGGCCGACCAACGCGGAATCCCCTTGGGTTCCGTCGTTCCACAGGATGTCATACGGTGGCGTACCGCCCGACACCTCCAGTGCGATGGACGCGTCTCCACCTTCGTCTTCCGGCGTCACCAAGGCGCTGAACGATAGCGGTTCTGGAAGGTCCACGGACCACGTGGTGTCCAGTTGGCATCCCGCCCCATCCGTCAAGCTGACCATCACCGGCCCATCCGCCAGGTCATCCGGATTGGCGCCATTCCAGTTGACCAGGTAATCCGGCGTCCCGCCATAGCCCTCCACCAAGGCCGATGCGACATCACCATGGCACAATGCAGGTTGGTAGTCGACGTACACGCCCAATGCCGGTGGCTCAGGCAACGCAAAGGTGTGCACCTCCTCACAGCCCGTTTCCGGGTCGATCGTGATGAAATCCGACACGCCCGCCAAGGCTTCTACACCGCTCTCCAAGTAAGACCACGTCCAATTGCCCGTACCCTCAAATTGAACGTCAAAGCCTTGATTTGCAATCCACCCCAGCAATCCCGGATCTCCGGCACACAGTGGTTCGGTCCACTCGACGGTCAACGAATGGGGAGAAGCTGGCGCCCAAACCACGGTATCCGTCCAGCTGAACAACCCATTGAGCCACTCGCATTCCAGCACGTGCTCCCCAGGCATCTCCAACAAGATGCTGTCCGCATCCACAACGAGGCCATTCCAACGCTTCATGGGCGCATCGAAAGGGAAATGCACCCACGCAGAGTCGCCGTGGCACATTCCACCGGACATCGCGGCTTGCGCCGTGGTTTCGCCCTCCACCAATCGCAGAAACTGGTCAGAAGCCACATCGGTCCACACTTCATGGACGCCACTGGGCCAATCGACCACCACCGAATCCACCAGGGTCTCTGCCGCCAATCCGAAGAAGCGGTGTGTCGACTGTTGGGTCATGTAATCCGACCCACACGTCAACAGTTGTGTCTGGGCCAACCCTCCCGCGTGGACGGCAATGGTGGCACCGATCGCTTGACGGTTGCCTGAAGTGGCGCACAACTCCACCACAAGTCGGTGGGGAGGTGCGTCCCCATCCGGAGAGGTATTCCTCAAGACTTGTGCAAAAGGGGCATTGCCGAAGGCGCAGACATCCGGAGCCAAGTCTTGGTCCACATCGAGGGCGCCCACAGCATAGATCTGAGTTTGCTCATTGGGCCAGAATTCCGACACATCACTGAAAGGCTGGCCATAGGTGCCATTCATGTAGAAGTAGTTGTCGTAGGGGAGGGAGTTGGGAAAGCGATATGTTCCGACCATGAGGTCACTCCACATGTCGCCATCCGCATCCACCCAGCAACCACCCCAGCTGTAGCGCATGCCGTCCACTCCCCATGCGGGCCCGACGGACTGGTAGATTCCCCCTACGTTGTCCATCATGATGTTGGGCTCATTCTCCACGTTGGTGCAGAAAAACTCCATGTCCCCGTCGTTGTCGGGATCGCCGAGTGTGGCCGTCATGGCAAAAACTCCCTGGGCCAGGTTCAGGTCGGGCGCCACATCGACAAAGGAGCCATCGCCCATGTTGCGGTAGAAGGCATTCGGAAAAATCGTTCGGTCATTGATGACCCACAGGTCCAACAGGCCATCGTCATTCTCATCGAACCAGACCCCTTGAAAGCTGTGCTGAAGGCCATTGCCTACCCCTGCGGCGTCCGTGACATCCGTGAAGTGGCCCGTCCCATCGTTGTTGAACAACAGGTTTTCCGACAGTCCTGTCGTCCCATCGTGGTACATGCACACGTAGACATCCAAGTCCCCATCTCCATCGTAATCAGCCAAGGCCAAGCCACGGGCTTCGCCTGTGTCATCGTCTGGAAAGCCCCGTGCAATGCCCTCTTCCGTCAAAGTCAACCCATCCCGGATGAAGGCCTCAACACGGCCAAAACGGCGCGTCACCAGCAAATCCAAGTCGTCGTCGCCATCCAAATCTGACCAGATGAGTCCTTGGGCTTGGCCGTCCCCTTCCCAGAAATAGACCTGGTCAAAGCCACCACCTGGCTGCTGTGCATAGGCCACAACGGACCCATCACTGTTGGCCAAGGTCACGTCCTCCAGACCGTCGAGGTTGAAGTCAGCCAAGCTCATGCCACATCCGAACCAACTCGCCTGGGTGGTCCCTTCCAATAGGTACAACTCCGTGTAGTCATCCCATTGGGCCATCACGGGCGGCATGTCAGCCATCCAAACGATGGCCAAGAGGAAGGAGAGGACAGGAATTCTCAAGGCTTCAAAACTGAACCCGGCAAATTAGGGAAACCTACAAGGACTGCCGGATTTACCCGGCGGGCTCGACTTCAGCAGACAGGTCCCGTTCGAGCAATGCGGTACAAATGGGCTCCAACTCGTCATAGTCCCCGTTTTTCACGGAACACTTGCCTTTGGTGTGCACAATCAAGGCGCACTGCTCGGCCTGCAAGAGCTCATGACCACAATACGCCATGAGACATTCGATGACGTGATCAAATGTGTTGTGGTCGTCGTTGTACAACACAATGTGCCAGCCACCCGATACGGCTGCATCCAACGCCACCTCCTCTTCGACAAGGGTTTCTTCTTCGACTTGGGAGCGCATCAAATCCAACACAGTGCAAAGCTAGCAAGGGAACCCAAGGAGAACCGAACCCGATATCCGCATCATATACCCCAATTCAAGCCACTTGAACCCCCTGTCCGGCAAACCGGAACAAACTGAATGGCGGCGTGTTCATCTCTTGACATGGTACGCAAACCCAACATCCTGATTCTCGGTGGCTCCCGAGCCACAACTGCACCGCAGCAACACCTCGAAGAGTTGGGTTGTGATGTGAGAACCGCCAGTAAGACCGCAGAAGCGGCCGGCATTTGCCTTTTCACTCCCCCCGACCTCGTCCTGGTCACAGAACGGAGCAATGGTCTCAAAGAGTTTTTGGAACAACTCAGCGCCCAAAACCGCTTGGCCATCCTCGACCTCGAGATGGCGTTGGCCAACGGAGAAGTGGAGGGTTCCTCCAATGACCTTGAAGAGCTCGTTACCAAAGCATTGGAAGAGCTCGATTCGATTCAAGTTCGTCCCAAGCACTTCTTCACCAAAGTGGGCAACAAATTGCGCCGCATCCACCTCAGCGACGTGCGCTTCATTGAGGTTGAAGGCAAGTACAGTGCCATTCACGTGGGAGAGCGCAAGTACAATGTCAAGGCCAGTTTGAAAGACCTTCTGCTCAAGTTGCCTGCTGAAGATTTCGTTCGTGTCAGCCGGAACTTTGTCATCAACATCGACCGAGTCACGCACATTGACACGTTCCAGTTTGTCATCAAGATTGATGAGGACGAGATCCCCATCTCACGCACCTACAAGGATGAGCTCATGAAGCGCATCCAATTGCTCTGATTCAACGCCAGGCAACGCCTGCCCAACGCCATTGACGGCTTTCCATTTCGGATTCGCCTTCCCGCAACCAGCCCCGCAAGGGGCTGTTTCGGTATATGGACCAGCCCGATTCCAGCGTGCAGGCCACGAACCACTGGTGCCGACGTTGCCACCATGGGCAAGCCACAGGCTCCAACACATCTCCTTCGTGCAGCCATCGGCCATCCACATCCTGCATGCCGCTGCAACGGTCGCGCTCAGTCCATTCGATCCGCCGTCCAGACCACCACAAGCCATCCCGGCTGAAGAAGGCCTGTCCTGTCAATTCCTCGCGCATCCAACCCACAACCCGGTCCCCGCGTCGCAGACGGAACCGGATGACATCCTTCACTGGGGTCAATCGCTGTGGTTTCACGGTCTTTCAACCCACCACAACCGCTTCGGTTCAACGCGGGGGATGAAGACCATGGAAAGTGGCCCACATCGCCTGTCTACGGAATAAATTTGCACCATGTCCGACCCAGCTCGTTCTGAACGCCCCTCCACCGAAGCCGATCGCCCTTCACTTCACTTCATTGAACAGATCATCGCGGATGACCTCGCTTCAGGCAAGCATGGGCAGATCCACACGCGCTTCCCGCCAGAACCCAATGGGTATCTCCACATCGGGCACGCCAAAGCCATCTGTCTGAGTTTCGGCCTCGCCGAGAAGTACAAGGGCCACGTCAACCTCCGCTTCGACGACACCAACCCTGAGAAGGAAAGTCAAGAATACGTGGATGCCATCCGCCGCGATGTGCAATGGCTGGGCTACCAATGGAATGGGGGAGAGCACTACACCAGCGATTACTTTGAGCAACTGCACGCATTTGCTGTCGACCTGATCCGCAAAGGGAAAGCCTACGTCGACCACCAAAGTGCGGAGGACATGGCCGCTCAGAAGGGCACTCCGACCCAACCTGGTACCAACAGCCCTTACCGCGACCGCAGTGTCGAGGAAAACCTGCAGCTCTTCGAGGAAATGCGGAGCGGGGTCCATCCCGATGGCCATTGCGTGCTGCGGGCCAAAATCGACATGGCGCATCCCAACATGCACATGCGGGACCCTCTGATTTACCGCATCAAACGGTCCCATCACCACCGGACTGGGGACGACTGGTGCATTTATCCGATGTACGACTTCGCACACGGGCAAAGCGACTCCATCGAAGGCATCACGCACTCCCTGTGTACCCTCGAGTTCGAAGTGCACCGCCCGCTCTATGAGTGGTTCATCGAACAACTCGAGATTTTCCCGAGCCGACAGATCGAATTCGCCCGGCTCAATCTCGACCACACCATCATGTCCAAGCGCAAACTCCTGCGCCTCGTCGAGGAAGGACATGTCGATGGTTGGGACGATCCGCGCATGCCCACCATCAGTGGTCTGCGCCGCCGGGGCTTCACCCCCGAATCCATCCGCACCTTTTGCGACCGTGTCGGCATCGCCAAACGCGAGAATGTCATCGACTTCGGACTGCTGGAGTGGGCACTCCGGGACCACCTGAATCGCACCGCCATGCGGGCCATGGCCGTGCTGGACCCCATCAAGTTGGTCATCACGAATTACCCGGAGGGACAAACGGAAGACCTGCCCTCCGAAAACAACCCGGAAGACCCCACCGCTGGAACGCGCAACATGCCATTCAGCCGCGAGCTCTGGATGGAGCGGGACGACTTCCGCGAGGAGGCCAACCGAAAGTGGTTCCGCCTCGCTCCAGGCAAGACGGTGCGCCTCAAATCCGCCTTCATCGTCCGCTATGTCGACCACATCGTCGGCGAAGACGGACGGGTGCAAGAAGTGCATGTCGAGTATTTCCCCGACAGCCGAAGCGGGTCCGACACAAGTGGCATCAAAGCCAAGGGCACCTTGCATTGGGTCAACGCGGCCACGGCCATCGACGCGGAGGTCCGGCTCTACAACCGACTGTTCTCCGATCCGAATCCCGACGGGCATGAAGGACGCGACTTCACCGAGTTCCTGAATCCCGAAAGCCTGGAAATCCGCACGGGATGCAAACTCGAGCCCTCCTTGGCGCAAGCAGCAGTGGGCACGCCCTATCAGTTCACGCGATTGGGGTATTTCTCACTCGATGAAATGCAAAGCCAGGCAGCCGGACACCCTGTATGGAACCGCTCGGTGACCCTCAAGGACGGCTGGAAGGGCTGACCTCCAAGGTGTCCAGCCAAGCGTCGAAGGTGTCTCGGGCCCCTTTTTCGTTGAACTCACCTTCACTTCTACGCGCTTGGATGTCCTTCCAAGCCTGGAGAATGTGCGGTCCATATTCCTCCATCAAAGCCCGGGCGGCTGCGGGATCGTTGTCGATGTGCCCATCGAGAATGGCGTCCTTGATCACATTCTTGATGGCGCCGATGGGACGGCAGGGGGGAATGCCAAAATGGGACATGATGTCTTCTCCACTGACCGGAGGCTGAAAGTTCCGGACCCGGTCCTTTTCCTCGACCTCCACCAGCTTGCGCACCACCACCTCGTAGTTCCGGAGGTAGCGCTCCACCTTGGCCTCATTCTTGGACGTGATATCGGCCCGGGCGAGCATCATCAAATCGTCCACATCGTCACCGGCTTCGAAGAGCAGACGCCGCACCGCCGAGTCGGTCACCTCTTCTTTGGTGAGGGCGATGGGACGAAGGTGAAGCAGGACCAGCTTCTGCACATACTTCATCTGGTGATCCAGCGGAAGCTTCAGGCGCTTGAAGATCTTGGGCACCATCCGAGCACCGCGGTCCTCGTGTCCATGGAATGTCCAACCGTGGTCCGGGTGAAACCGTTTGGTGGGCGGCTTGGCGATGTCGTGCAACAGCGCTGCCCACCGGAGCCACAGCTTGTCACTCACCGCGGCCACATTGTCCACGACCTCCAAGGTGTGGTAGAAGTTGTCTTTGTGGCCGATGCCGTTGCGCCGCTCAACCCCTTTGAGTGCCACCATTTCGGGGAAGAATTGATGGAGCAACCGGGTGCGCAGCATCAGCTTGAAGCCCACACTGGGCTTGTGAGAGAGGAGGACCTTGTTGAGTTCAACGTGAATGCGCTCGGCCGAGATGATCTCCAAGCGGGTGGCGTTCCGTGAAATCGCAGCCAAGCTCTCCTCTTCGATGCGGAAACCGAGCTGGGAGGCGAATCGGACCGCCCGCAACATGCGCAGGGGATCGTCGCTGTACGTCACATCCGGGTCCAGCGGGGTTCGGATCGTCCGATTCTCCAAGTCCTTCAGTCCTCCGAAAGGGTCCACCAATTCGCCAAAACCCTCCGCATTGAGGCGCAATGCCAGGGCATTGATGGTGAAGTCCCGGCGATTTTGATCGTCTTCGATGGTGCCGTCCTCGACAATCGGCTTGCGGCTGCCGCGCTGGTAGGACTCCTTTCGGGCCCCCACGAATTCGACCTCCATGTCCCCCGACTTGAACATCGCCGTCCCGAAATTCTTGAACACCGACACCTTGCCTGCCTGGAGCGCCTTGGCTGTGGCCTTGGCCAATTCGATGCCGCTGCCCTCCACCACGATGTCGATGTCCTTGCACGGACGGTTCAGGAGCAAGTCCCGAACGAACCCTCCAATGGCAAACGCCTGCTGGCCTTTGCGGTCCGCTTCCTCGCCCACGGCCCTGAACACCGGGTGCTGCAGTTCCTTGGCGAAATTCACGGGCGCAGGATGTTGATTCGTCCGGCCGCATCCAACTTGACCATGCTCGATGAAGCACCGCCCTTGCGGTCCCGGCCCGTCACGCAGACGTGGTCGACTCCTTCCCGGATGGCCTTGGGGATTTCCGAAAAATGACCCGGGGTCGGTTGGCCGGTCAAGTTGGCCGAAGTGCTCACGAGGGGCACGTCAATTCCCCGCAGAATGAACTGCAGGAACGGGTCGTGCACGACACGGATGGCCAGGCTGCCGTCTTCAGCGAGCAGGGCAGGGGCCACGCCCCGTCCACCGGGAAGGACCAATGTCATGGGCCGACTCTCCGGACTGCCTCCCTCACGAAGCAGGTCCCAGGCGATGTCGGGCACTGGATTCGCATACTCCTCCAACAATCCTTCAGCATCCACCAGCACCAAGGAAGGCTGACCACCAGGGCGCCCCTTGACCTTGTACAGCTTGTCCAATGCCTCGGCATCGTCCGCCCGGCACCCCAATCCCCATACCGTGTCGGTCGGGTAGAGCACCACACCGCCGGCCTTCAATGCACGTACAGTCTGGATGGCATCCTCACGCCACGGCGCGTTCTTCAGTGCTTTAGGCGCCACGTCTCCACATTCTCTTGAATCCGAAGCACCGTGTCGGTCTCCTCCGGACGGATGAATTCAAGGCCGGTCACCTGCTCGTACAATCCGATGTAGCGGTCGGTCACCGATTGGACAAACGCGTCGGTCATCTCCGGAATCGATTGGCCTTCCTGTCCCATGAAGCCACCTTCAATCAGCCATTCCCGAACAAATTCCTTGCTCAACTGAGCTTGCGGAGCTCCTGCGGCTTGACGATCCTCAAATCCTTCGAGGTGGAAGTAACGGCTGCTGTCGGGCGTGTGCACCTCATCCATCAGCATGAGTTCACCTTCGTGCAACCCAAATTCGTACTTGGTGTCGACCAAGATCAATCCGCGTTCTGCAGCCATCTGCTGTCCCCGTGCGAACAAGGCCCGGGTGACCCGCTCCATCTCGCGGTAGAGCGGCTCCGGCACAATGCCCTGTGCAAGGATGTCCGCCTCGCTGATGTCCTCATCGTGGCCTTCCTCCGCTTTGGTGGCTGGGGTGATGATGGGCTGGGGGAAAGCATCGTGCTCTTTCATCCCTTCGGGCAACGGCACACCGCACAGGGTGCGGCCGCCATCTCGGTACGTCCGCCATGCATGCCCAGTCAGGTGACCGCGGATGACCATCTCGAGTCGAATGGGCTCACACCGTCGGCCAATGGCCACGTTGGGGTCTGGCGCATCCTCCAGCCAAGTGGGCACGATGTCGGAAACAGCGCGCAACATGTGCGATGCCAATTGATTGAGCACCTGCCCTTTGAAGGGGATGGGACGCGGAAGCACCACGTCAAACGCGGAGATGCGGTCGCTGGCGACCATCAACAAACGGCCATCCTCGAGGGTATGGACGTCGCGGACCTTGCCGCGGTAGAACTGGGTTTCTCCCTCGAAGTGCAGCTGCTGCTCATACAGGGGAGTGGGGTGGACGGTCGTGTTCATGATTCCGGCGCCGCAATATCGGGAGCGTTGTGGTCATCCTCCTCGTTCGACGCCTCCTCACGATGCCACTTCTTGGGGGGGACCGCACCGATGGAGGGCCCCATGCCACCCTCGTTGCCTTTGGACTCCTCGGTTTCGAAGGCTTCGATCACCCGTTTCACCAGCGCGTGACGCACCACATCCGCCCCGGTCAGTTCGACGAAGGAAAGCCCTTCGACACCGCGCAGGACGCGGCGTGCAAACCGCAATCCGCTTTCCTGCTTTCGAGGAAGGTCCACTTGGGAGGCGTCGCCTGTAACGATGAATGTGGCCGACTTTCCCATGCGGGTGAGAAACATCTTCATCTGAGCCACCGTGGCATTCTGTGCCTCGTCCAGGATCACAAATGCCTTGTCGAGGGTCCGACCGCGCATGAAAGCGAGCGGAGCGATTTCAATGACGCCCTTTTCCAGGTGATCCGCCACGCGGTCATAAGGCAGCATGTCCGTCAAGGCATCGTACAAAGGCTGCATGTAAGGGTCCAACTTCTCTTTGAGGTCGCCAGGCAGAAAACCGAGGTTCTCACCGGCTTCCACTGCCGGGCGCGTCATGATGATCCGGCGAACACGCTTCTCCTTCAGGGCCTGCACAGCCAAGGCCACTGCAGTGTAAGTCTTGCCCGATCCGGCAGGTCCGATCGCGAACACCATGTCATTCTTCCGCACCGCCTCCACCAGCTTGCGTTGGTTCGGGGTCCTTGCGGTGACACGCAATCCACCGGGTCCGTAAACCAGGGTGTCGTCGTCTGACGCGGATTTGCGAATGGCCGCTCCATCCTCGCGGATCAAGCGCTCCATGTCGTCTTCCTCCAGCTTGCCATACCGCTCCATGTGCCACATGAGCAGCTCCCATTTCGCTGCAAACACGTCCAAGTCATCCTTGGCGCCCATGGCCTTGACCTCATTGCCCCTTCCCACCAATTTGAGCTTGGGGAAATGCGACTTCAGGGTGGCAAACTTCCGGTGTCCAACACCAAAGAATTCGAGCGGCATCATGTCCGGCAAAGTGAAACGGCGTTCAGAGGCCATGGATTCGGGGCAGAGTGGGGAGAAGTTTCATTGGAACTACAAAGCTACTCCGCCTGTGTTGCGGATTTTTGAATGGCGATGAGCACTTCGGATTCCGCACCCCGCATTGTGACCCTGACCTCCGATTACGGAGCGGACAGCCTCTACACGGCGGCCATGAAGGCGGCCATCATCCAACACGACCCTTCCGTCAGAATCGTCGACATCACCCATGGGATCCGGCCATTCGACACCAACCAAGCGGCGTTTGCCCTGCGGGCCACGGCAGACCACTTCCCCAAAGGCACCGTCCACATCATCGCCGTCAACACCAACCCAGCCGAAGACTACGTGCACAAAGTCATGGAGCTCGGCGGCCAATTCTACGTCGGACTCGATGACGGAATTTTCAGTTTGATCGCCGATCGCGAACCCGATGCACTGCACGACATTTCAGTTCCCTCCGAGAGCGACATCCTGACGTTTCCCGAGCGGCACGTCTTCGTTCAAGTGGCATGCCATCTGGTCCAAGGTGGGGTCCCCGCCGTGATTGGCCCCAAATCCAACGGCTGGGTGGACAGCGAATGGCAACGGCCGCTTCAAGGGGCAGACTACCTGCAGGGCGTGATCCTGCATGTCGACAGCTTCGGCAACCTCGTGACCAACATCGACCAACGCCTCTTCAAGGAAGTCGGAAAGGAGCGCCCGTTCAACATCCCTTTGCGCGCAGCTCGGATGAATGTCACCAAGATTCACCGGGCCTATTCGGAGGTTCCAAGCGGAGAGCGGGTGGCCCTTTTCAATCACATGGGGCTGCTGGAGATCGCCATCTACCACGGTGCAGATGGCAGTGGCGGCGGAGCGAGTCAGCTGTTTGGCCTGAAGGTGGGCGACACCGTGCGCATCGAGTTTGACACTGCAGCTCAAGTGGGCAGCCTCCTCTGACATGATCCTGCGCACCGTCCACATGACCTTTCAGCCGGAGTCGGTCTCCGCTTTTCTCGCCTTGTTCGAGCGCCATCGGGACGACATCGCCGGACAGCCTGGCTGCCATTCCGTGCAACTGATTCAAGACCCCGGCGCGCCGCACCGGATGGGCACGGTCAGCGTCTGGGAAGGAGAGGAGGCGCTCAATGCGTATCGCCACAGCGACTTGTTTGGTGAAGTCTGGCCTGCCACGAAAGCTTTGTTTGCAGAACCGCCGGTTGCCAAGACCCACTCCCTGCTTTGGGCAACCTAATTTCGAGCTCGATTCATGTTGGCCCTCTACAAAAAGGAACTGCGCACATTTCTGTCCTCCGTCATCGGGGCCGTGGTCCTTGCCGTATTCCTGCTGGTGAGTGGATTGTTCCACTGGGTCTTTCCCGGTCAATGGAACTTGCTGGAAACCGGCGTGGCAGAATTGACGTCGTTCTTCCTGTTCACCCCTTGGGTGTTCCTCTTCCTGATTCCCGCCATCACCATGCGGTCGATCGCTGAGGAGCGCAAGAATGGCACCCTGGAATTGCTGCTGACCCACCCATTGGATGCACACCGCATCGTGTGGGCCAAATTCCTCGCTGGCACAACGCTGGTCGTTGCCGCACTTCTTCCGACCCTGGCCGGCTATGCGGTGCTCCATGCTTTGGGCAATCCGGCGGGCAACATCGATGGGGGTGCCGTCCTCGCCGGGTACCTCGGATTGATCCTGCTGGGTGCCGCATTTGTGGCCACCGGCTTGGTCGCTTCCGCCCGAACGGACAGCCAAGTGGTCGCCTTCCTGTCTTCTGCATTGGCCTGCCTCGTGCTGTACTACGGGCCGTCCGCCCTGGGATCCTATGACTTGTTCGGCGCTGCGGACCACGTGGTCCTGTGGTTGGCCATGGAGACCCACTTCCGTTCCATCGGCACCGGCGTGGTCGTCTTGGGGGATGTCGCCTGGTTTGCGGCGTACATCACCTTGGCGCTTGCGCTCGCCCAGCATCACCTGCAACCCGGACGTTCATGAGCTGGCTTCAACAGATTCAAGGGCCCGATGGAAAAGCGTGGCGCGCAGCGCTGCTCAGTATGGCCGTCCTCGGCATTCTCGCACAATGGCCCATTCGTCTCGATGTCACCGAGGACCAGCGACACAGCCTGTCCCAGGCGACGGAGGACATGCTGGACGAACTCGCTGCAGGGGAGGAGGAGGTGCTCGTCCGCTGCTACCTCGAAGGCGACTTCCCAGCGCGCTACCGCAGACTGGCTGATGAGATCCAATCCAAGCTTCGGACGTTCGCCCGCAAGAGTGGAGGGCAGGTTCGTTGGCAATTCATCGATGTGGCCGAATCCGGCGACGAAAAGACCATTGGCGATACCGAACTGGCCCTCTACGAGCAAGGCTTGCGTTTCACACGGATCGCCCACCGCGAGGCGGGGGTGACCGCATTCCAAAACATTTGGCCTTGCGCCATGGTCACGGTGCGCGGCGTGGATTACCCTGTTCAATTCCTGCGGTCGGAGAACATGGACCCCGACGAGGTCATGGTCCAGAACGCCATCAATCAAGTAGAGTTCAACCTCGGTCAAGCCATCCGGCAAGGCATGCGCAGTCGGCGCCCTGTGGTCGGCATCCTGCAAGGCCACGGTTGCTGGCTTCCGGTGGAGACGGCCGACTTCACCAACACACTGTCCGAAACCACGGACGTGGTGGATGTGCGCCTCGACGGATCTGTCGATGCCCTTTGTGAACGGGTTGAAGGCCGACCCCAGCGTCAACCCAAGTACGACGCTTTGATTGTGGCAGGCCCAGATTCCACGTTCAGCGACCGCGACAAGTTGTTGCTGGATCAATACCTGATGAACGGGGGACGAATGCTGTGGCTGATCGACCCCCTCGAGACTGACCGGGACAGCCTGAGCAACAACACGCAGACCTTGGCCACCACACGGGAGATTGGGCTCTTTGACTGGTTCTTCCATCATGGAATCCGGCTGAACCGAAACATGGTGCTGGACGCACAGTGCGCGCCCATCATGATGAATGCCGGTCCCATGGGCGATCACCGGAACATGCAGATGTTCAGCTGGTATTTCGCCCCCGTGGCCTTGTCCACACCAGACGCGCATCCCATCTGTGCCAACCTCGACCCGATCCACTTTGACTTCGTCAGCTCACTGGACCTGGTCAATGCCAACGACGACCGGACGAGCGAGGTTCTCGTTCGAAGTTCCCCACGCTCCGTGGTCTACAATGCGCCGGTCAGGGTGGCCGGTGCCGTGGTCAACCTGCCGCCCGAGCACTTTGAGCAGAACCAAACGGAAGGCTTCCCACTTGCCGTTTTGCTGGAGGGACAATTCAACAGTTTCTATGCGTTGCGGCTCAACCCGGAACTGAGGGACGACCCGGACTTTGCCTTCCAAGAATCCACCGACGATGGCCGCATGATTGTCGTGGCCGACGCGGACTTCATCCGCAACAACACCCGACCGGTCGAAGGCGGAATCGCCCCACTGCCCTTGGGATTCGACCGGCTGAGCCAGCGCGTCATCTACGACAACAAGGAGTGGCTGCTCAACGCCGTCAGCTTTCTCCTGGACGACGACGCCCAAATCAGCCTTCGATCAAGATCCATCGCCTACCGCCCATTGGACGAAAAGCGCATCCTGGGTTCCGAGACGCAATGGAGTCTCGCCGCCCTCGGCGCCCCCATCGCATTGGTCCTCCTGCTTGGACTGACCATGCCCGCGTTCCGCCGGCGCCGATGGACCCGCAAAGCCTGACCCCATGACGCGCAGCCGCATCACCCTTTTCGCCGCCCTGTTGCTCGCCGGCATCGCCATTTACCTCGGCTCCCGGCCCGAAGCCGGTGCTTTGGAGGCCGATGAGAGCACGCATTTTGCCATCGCCGACACATCCGCGGTGACCCGCATCCGCATTGCCGATGCACAAGGGCAGGTGGCTGTGTTGGAGCGGTCAGACCATCCGCTGGGCTTGTGGACGCTAAACGGTTCGCGGCTGGCGCGAAAAGACGCCACGGACCTGCTCCTGAAAACCTTCAAGCGCGTCTCCGTGCGACAGCCTGTTCAACCCAAAGCCAAGGAGGGCGTCCTCAAGATGATGGCCGCATCCGGCAAGCGGGTGGACATCCACCTCGACGGTGCCGACACCCCGACCAAGACTTGGTTCATCGGCACGCCCACCCAAAGTCACACCGGCACCCACATGCTTTTGGAACTGCCCGGAAAGGGGCGCTCATCGGAGCCCTACATCACTCATATGGAGGGCTTTACGGGCTTCCTGTCCACGCGGTTTTTCACCTCCGAAAACGAGTGGAGATACACCGGCATTTACGAATCCAATCCGGAGTCCATCCAGTCCATCTCAGGCACCCCACTCGACGATCGTGGCACTGCCGCATCCCTCAGCTGGACCGAGGCCGGGCAGACGCTGACGCTTGTCGAGACCACGGCGAAAGCACCGGCACAAAGCGCCATGCAGGACCAGTGGTTGCGTTTCTGTGACGTGCACATTGAAACGTGGGACAGTCACCTCAGCCCGTCCCAAGAAGACAGCCTCAGAGCGAGTCCAGCGGCATGGCACCTGGAAGTGCGGTACAAGAATGGCCGCACCGTCCCCATGGACCTCCATTGGAAAGCCCCCATCATCGAGGAATACGACCTCGACGGACAATTGATGACCCACGACGGAAGCCGGATGTATGCCGTGGTCGGAGAAGAGGTCGCCTTGGTGCAGACCTTTGTCTTCAACCCCATCCTCGACTTCTGGCGCAACCTTGACTCCTGAACCATGAACGCCTATCTCATTGACGGCATCCGCACGCCCATCGGCAACTTCGGTGGTACGCTGGCCCCTGTTCGCACGGACGATTTGGCTGCCCATGTGTTGCAGGCCCTGATGCAGCGCCACCCCGACTTTGACCCCGCCCACATTGGCGACGTCTTGATGGGGTGTGCCAACCAAGCTGGTGAAGACAATCGAAATGTGGCCCGCATGGCCGCTCTGCTGGCAGGATTGCCCACTTCGGTGCCAGGAGAAACGGTGAACCGGCTCTGCGCCTCTGGAATGGCCGCCACCATCCACGCTTCCCGTGCCCTTCACATGGGGGATTCCAACATCATGGTGTCTGGTGGCGTGGAACACATGACCCGCGGTCCTTGGGTCATCAGCAAAGCCAGCAAGCCATTTGGCCGGGATGCTGAAATGCACGACAGCAGCTTCGGTTGGCGCTTCATCAACCCCAAACTCGATGCCCTATACGGCACGGACGGCATGGGGACCACCGCGGAAAACCTCGTCGAACTGCACGACATCGCCCGAGAAGATCAAGACCGTTTCGCGGCTTGGTCCCAGCGGAAAGCCGCCGCTGCGCGGGAAGCCGGCCATTTCGCGGAGGAAATCATCCCTGTGCACATCCCCCGGCGAAAGCAAGAGGATCTCGTGATGGATGCGGATGAATTCATCAAGCCCCATTCGACGGAAGAGATCCTCGCCAAACTCCGACCTGCATTCAAAAAGGAGGGAGGCTCGGTGACCGCTGGAAACAGCAGCGGACTCAACGATGGCGCCTGTGCCTTGCTGCTGGCCAATGAAGCGGGCATCGAGCAGCACGGCTTCACCCCGCTGGCCCAAATCACATCGAGTGCCGTCGTTGGTGTGGAGCCGCGCATCATGGGAATCGGTCCCGTCGAGGCCTCGAAAAAGGCCCTCGCGAAAGCCGGTCTGACGCTGGCCGACATGGACCACATTGAATTGAATGAGGCCTTCGCCGCCCAAAGTCTGGCCTGCACCCGGTCCCTTGGTTTGGCGGACGACGATGCCCGAATCAACCCCCAAGGAGGTGCCATTGCACTGGGACACCCCCTGGGCATGACAGGCGCACGCATTCTCCTCACTGCTGCACGCCAACTCGCCCGCAACGGTGGGCGCTACGCCTTGGTCACATTGTGCATCGGGGTGGGGCAGGGCTATGCCACCATTCTCCGCAATCCAAACGCCGCGTGATCCAGTCGTTCAAAGGCATGGTGCCCGTGATCGACCCCACGGCATACGTTCACCCACAAGCCACGGTCTTGGGACACGTGACCATCGGCAAGAATTGCTACATCGGACCGGGCGCCGTATTGCGGGGTGACTGGGGCCGAATTGTACTGGAGGACGGGTGCAATGTCCAGGAGAACTGCGTCATCCACATGTTTCCAGGCACCACCGTCCACCTTGCAGAAGGGGCCCATGTCGGACACGGAGCAGTGGTGCACGGCGCACGTCTCGGCAAGCAATGCATGATTGGAATGAATGCGGTGATCATGGACGACGTGGTCGTTGGAGAAGGCTGCATCGTCGGAGCGCTCGCCTTCCTGAAAGCCCAAAGCCAATGGGAGGGAAGGACCATCGTTGCTGGTAATCCAGCCAAAGTCATTGGCCAAGTGAGCGAAGAAATGCTGGCGCACAAGGTGGAAGGCACAGGGCTCTATCAACAGCTTCCTGCAGATTGTCAAGCGTTCCTGGAAGAATGCGAGCCGCTGACAGCCGCACCTGAGAACCGCAAAGCGGACTTTCCAGAATTCGAGACCTGGCAGCGCCGACGCGCCGACTGACATGGCCAAAGGGCCCTTCCATTTCAAGTCATTTTCCGTCGAACAAGACGGCGCCGCAATGAAGGTGGGCATGGACGGCATTGTCCTCGGGGCCACCACCCCTGTCGAAGGGGTACAGCTGGCGATGGATGTCGGTTCTGGCAATGGTTACGTCGGATTGATGCTCCTTCAGCGCATGTCCGCAGGCAGCCACGTCATTGGGGTCGAAATCGAACCCGAAGCGGCCCGCCAATCCGAGGAAAACTATGCCAGCCACCCGTTCGAAGGCAGAACTGCATCCGCGTGGAGTGGCGCCATCCAATCGTTTGCCGAAGCACATCCCGATCAGATTGGCCAAGTCGACCTGATGGTATCGAATCCACCGTTTTTCAGGGACAAGCCCAAATCTCCCATCCAAGCGCGCAACCTGGCACGTCACGACGACACCCTCAAAATGGGGGACTTGGTCAAAGCGGCATCACTGCTGCTCAAGCCCGGTGGACGCCTCTGCACAATCTGGCCATATGACCGGTTGGAGGAATGGCATTCATGGGCTCCAGGAAGCGGATTTCACGTCGTGTGCACGACACACATCACCACCATGGCTCACTTGCCTTGCAAGCGGTTCACATCAGAATGGACAAAACAGCCGTGCCGTGCTGAACCTCATCAGGACAAGACGCTGACATTGGAAGGCACCGCCACCCTCGACTATACCGAGGAGTATCTGCGGTTCATTCGCCCTTACCTGCGCGGCACATAGGGCAGGAGGGAAGAGGTCAACCTCCGAGGACCCGCTTCAGATCATTGAGCTGCTTTTCCCACAGCAATGACGCCTCTTCGACTTCGTCCTCTTCAGCGAAGTCGGTCACCAACAACGCAGTATCCCCGGTCAGCGGATCAATCTTGATGCGCATCTCGAAAAACGTCTTGGCACCCTCTTCCTCGTGCTCCATCCAGCGGAACTTGACAAACTCTTCCCGCTTCTGGGTCACCAGGCGGGCAGATTCCTCAGACCCATCCCAGAAGAACGTGAACACGTCCTTTTTGATGTTCACGTCATCCGCGAACCACTCCGAGAGGCCACTCGGATTGTTGAGCCGACTGAAAATGGACCCCTTACTCGCCCGAATGGGCACCTCTACTTGAAATTCAACTCGATCCATTGAGAATTGGATTGCGGGAAAGATACGCCAGACCGCAGGCTCACACCCTTTTTACAAGACAACATTCCCTAAACAGCGTCATGCCAAGTTTGGTTTCCATAAATTTGCCGCCCGTTTCGACGGAATGCCTTTGGCGAGGTAGCTCAGCTGGTTAGAGCGCAGGATTCATAATCCTGAGGTCGAGAGTTCAAGTCTCTCTCTCGCTACAACAAACTCATTTAAAATCAATTACTTAATATTAAAATTTAACAGATATTTATTGAAAAAATAATATAATTCAGTATATTAAATAGTTAACTTCTTATTCTAATACTTAAATGAAAACATTGCTTAATATAATCCAAAGTGTTCTTGCAGTATTTATTGGAATTCAAAAA
>CALBSW010000069.1 GCA_937967465.1 uncultured Flavobacteriales bacterium | reverse complement strand
ACGACGGGCCGGCCGGTTGCTCTCATCGAGAAAGGCCACGATGACCCGCTGTGCTCCCTGCACAGCCGATGAGATTCGGGTGATGTCGACAGCACCCAATGGGGCCTTGCCATGGCGGTGGACGGACAGGTTCGGGCAGGCCAGGCGGAGTTGGCGTTCCAGCGCGCTTCCGGGATTGCCAACGACGACCAAGGCCACCGTATCCTCAGCATCGACGTCGTGGACTTGCCCCAGGCGGGTGAGCATGTGGCCGCGAAGGCTCCGTTGCAGCGCCCTCAAGTCCAATTGTCCGAGCAGCGGAACCGGGTCCCATTGCTTGGCGAGGAGCACCTTCATGCAGGCGTTGTTGACGGTGGCGGTGTCGAGTCTGCCTGTGCGCAGCGCGGACAGGATGCTGTCGACGACCAGCGTCGGCGAAGAGGGGAAGAGGAGGACGTCATTGCCCGCCTGCAGGGCGGCGATCTCACGGGTGCCCGGTGGAACCGGTTCTGCCACGCCGGCCATCGTCAAGGCATCGGTGAAAACCAGCCCCTCAAATTCAAGGGAGTCGAGCAGCAGGTCGCCGATGACCCGTGGAGAGAGGGACGTGGGCAGGCCGGTGGTGGAGTCGAGGGCAGGCACGTCGAGGTGCGCGGTCATCACGGCCTCCACGCCGCCGTGAATGAGCTGGCGGAGTGGCGGAAGCTCGACCGTCGACAAATGGCTGCTGTCCGATCCGATTTGGGGCAGGGCGAGGTGGGAGTCGAGGTCCGCATCTCCATGGCCAGGAAAGTGCTTGGCACAGGCCATGACGCCTGCTGCGCGAAGTCCCTCTGCCCAGGCGAGTCCGCGTGTACCGACCGCACTGGGGTCGGACCCGAAAGACCGGTTGCCAATCACGGGGTTGTCTGGATTGCTGTTGACGTCGACGACGGGGGCAAAATCCATGTCAATCCCGATGGCCCGCAATTCGTAGCCCGCCACGCGGCCGGCATGGCGGATGAGGTCCACATCTTGGATGGCGCCCAGGGCCATGGCTTTGGGGAACCGGATGCCATCGGGGAGGCGCATGCCGGATCCCCATTCCGCATCCATGGCGGTGAGCAAGCCGATCCCGGAAGTGGCCACGGCGGCACTGTCCAACCGGGCCAAATTGCGGGTTGTGGTGGCGATGTCACCTTGCATGGCGATGACCCCGCCGATGCCGAGCGTCTCCACCATCTCCATCACGGATGCCGCGCTCTCCGGTTCTCCCGGACGGGAGTACAATGGCACCATCATCAGCTGCGCAATCCGCGCTTCCATGCTGAGGCTGTCGAGCAGGGCTTGAGCGGAGGCGGTATCCCCTGACAGAAAGGCCGGTGATTTCGGGCCGGGTGGATCCGCCACGGCTTGTCCCGATTGACAGCCGAGGGCGGCGAGGAGAAAGACAGAAAATCCGAGGCGAAGTCGGTCAGTCATGGAGCGCATCTTGGATGATGGCCATCATGTGCTCGAATTGCTGTTCGATGGAGAGCTCGCTGTTGTCGATGACGATCGCGTCCTCCGCCTGTTGCAGGGGACCGATGTCCCGTGTGGAGTCGATGTGGTCCCGTTCGAGCAAGTTGGCTTGAACCTCTTCCATGGTGACGCTGCGTCCCCGCTTGGCCAACTCCGCATGGCGACGCTGAGCGCGGGCTTCAATACTCGCTGTCATGAAGAACTTGACTTCCGCTCCTGGGAGCACCACCGTTCCGATGTCCCGACCGTCCATGACCACACCGCCGTCCTCGGCCATCCGTTGCTGGGACTTGACCAATTTGTCGCGCACTGCAGCGAGTTTGGCCACGATGCTCACATGGCGGGAGACCTCATGGGTTCGGATCTCCTTCTCGACGTTGCGGCCATTGAGGCACATTTCCCCCCGACCGGATGCCGGGTTGAAACGGAAAGTGAGGAAGACGCGGTCCAGTGCGTTCACCAACCCGGACTCATTGAGCTGTCCCTCTCGGTCGATGAGCTTTTCGCGCAAAGCGAAGAGGGCCACGGCACGGTACATCGCACCGGAATCGATGTAGAGGTAATTCAGGGATTTGGCCAACCCTTGGGCGAGGGTGCTTTTCCCGGAGGCGCTGAGGCCGTCGATGGCGATTCGGATGCGTTTCATGGTCAGCGGTCGGTGAGTCGGGTGCGCAGGGCCAGGTGCGTCGAGGCGCCTGCGGTGTGGTAAGTGTTGCGTGCGATGGCCACTTGAAAGCGGCGCACGTTGAGGTCGAGTCCCCAGGCAAAGCCAGCAGTGCCGGGGGCATTGGCCAGCCGCAATTCCTGGCGGCGGCGGTGGTGGTATCCAAAACGGAATCGAAGCCCGTCGCCCAGGTCCAATTCAGCACCAATGGCCAGGTGGCGAAGCAGGCGATCTCCGAATGCCCACGTCCCATTCGCAATGGTGTCTCCCGTCAAAGGGTCGATGGTGTCGTCGTACAGCCCGTCCGGAGCGAGGTCCCAGGTTTGGAGCTCGTCATAGGTGGCAGTCAAGGTGAACGGGGCGTTGGCAAACCCCTTGGACATCGAGAGCCGCAGGTCTCCTTCGAAGCGGGCAGAAGACGTCGTTCCACCGGCGTTGGTCATGCCGCCCCACGGACGCCAGAGGGCCGCAATGCGAAGTTGTCGGCCCTGTCGCAGGTAGGTCGCCCCAAGGTCCAGCTGCCCAAATGCCGAACGTCGATCGGCCAGGACGCTTTGGCCCAACCAAAGGCTGGTTCCCACGGTGAGGTTGGAGTCGAGCGGAATGGCGGCGCCAGAAACCCAAGCCACGTCGGATGCAGAAAAGCTGCCCGTCTCCACGCCGGCAGGGTCCCGTCCGGTGAATTCACCGAAGCCGAGGTTGCGCAATCCAGTGTGCCACACCCATTTCCGGCCTTCTGGACGCCGGGCGTAGATGGCGGCGGCTTGGGCGGTCCCGGAGAAGTAGTCCATGTAGCCCAAGTGCAGTTGCCCGGCATGGCTGGTGTCCAACAAAGCGGGCTGCATCAGGACATCTCCCAAGGTGGATTGGAGGGGGGCGCCCATGCTTTCAGCCGAGCCGGCAAACCGGGCGCTGAGCGGCAAGTCGAGCAGGGCCGGGCGCAGGGCGTCCTGACTTTGTGCGGACGCGCTGGTCAGCACCAAGGCGAACACAGCCGCCAACACCTTTTGGGCCCGGGTACGCTTCATGGCGTCACGTCGATCGGGGCTTTGACTTTTTCCTTGAGGAGGGCGCGATCCATCACGTCTGACATGTTTTGGACGTAGTGGAAACGCAATCCCTTGAGGTATCGTGCCTGGATGTCCTCCACATGTTTGCGGTTGGCCTCGCAGAGCACGATTTCCTGAATGCCTGCGCGCCGTGCAGCCAGCAACTTTTCCTTGATGCCCCCCACGGGGAGCACCTGCCCACGGAGGGTGATTTCCCCCGTCATCGCCAAGAACTTCCGGACTTTCCGCTGGGTGAAAATCGAGGCCAAGGCGGTCAGCATGGTGATGCCGGCAGAAGGGCCATCCTTGGGAATGGCGCCCGCTGGGACGTGTACATGGACGTCGTAGGCGTCGAAGACCTTGGGGTCCAGCCCGAGTTCGGTAGCATGCGCCTTGAGGTATTGGAGGGCGATGACGGCGCTTTCCTTCATCACATCACCCAGGTTGCCCGTGAGGGTCAGTTTGCCTTTGCCTTTGACGATGCTCGTTTCGATGAACAGAATGTCTCCGCCAGCCGGCGTCCAGGCCAAACCGGTGACGACGCCGGCGACATCATTGCCTTCGTAGCGCTCTTTCTCGTGCGACGGGCCGAGGATCTCGGTGAGCTCGTCGGGCTGAATGGCCGCGTCGTGCGCAATGTCCATGGCCACTTGAACGGCCCGGTGTCGGACCACCTTTGCGATGCGCTTGTCCAGGCCGCGCACCCCGCTCTCGTTGGTGTACTCGGCACAAATCTTCTCGAGGGTGGCGTCGGGGATTTCGATTTGGTCCGCGGTGATGCCGGTTTCCTCGACGTGCTTGCCGATGAGGTGCCGCTTGGCAATCTGGACTTTCTCCTCGACCGTGTAGCCGGAGACCTCGATGATTTCCATGCGGTCGCGCAGGGCCGGTTGGATGGTGGCCAAGCTGTTGGAGGTGGCGAGGAACATGACCTTGGAGAGGTCGTAGTCGAGCTCGAGGTAGTTGTCGTAGAACGCACTGTTTTGCTCGGGGTCGAGGACTTCGAGCATGGCAGAAGAAGGGTCTCCGTGAACGTCGCGGCTCAGCTTGTCGATCTCGTCGAGGACGAACAGCGGGTTGGAGGTGCCCGATTTCTTGAGGTTCTGGATGACCCGGCCCGGCATGGCGCCGATGTAGGTCTTGCGGTGACCCCGGATTTCCGCCTCGTCGCGCAAGCCGCCAAGCGACATGCGCACGTATTCGCGCCCCAGGGCCTTGGCAATGGATTTTCCGAGGGAGGTCTTGCCGACACCCGGAGGTCCATACAGGCAAATGATCGGCGATTTCATGTCGCCCTTCAACTTGAGGACGGCCAGGTGTTCGATGATGCGCTCTTTGACTTTTTCCAGGCCGTAGTGGTCCTCGTCGAGGATCTCCTGGGCATGAGACAGGTCGAAATTGTCCTCGGACGTGATGTTCCAAGGCAAATCCAGCAGCAGGTCGAGGTAGTTGGACTGGACACTGTACTCCGCGCTCTGGGTGTTCATCCGCTCGAGCTTGCCGATCTCCTTGGCAAAGGTCTCGGCGACTTTCTCCGGCCAGTCCTTCAGCTCAGCGCGGGCCTTTTTGCCTGCGATGTCCTCCTTGTGCGGGTCCGATCCAAGTTCTTCTTGGATCTGTTTCATCTGCTGGTGCAGGAAGAACTCGCGCTGTTGCTTTTCGATGTCCGTCTTGACGCGGCTTTGGATGTCGTTCTTCAGCGCGAGCACCTGGAGCTCTTCACCGAGCAATTCCATCACCTTTTCCACGCGTTCCCGGAGTCCCTCAACCTCGAGCAGGTCTTGCTTCTGGGACTTCTCCGCGTTCATGTTGGCGGCGATGAAGTGCACCAGGAACCGCAGGGAGTCGATGTTCTTGATGGCGATGGCTGCCTCGGAAGGAATGTTGGGGCTGTTCTGAATGACCTCCATGCTCATCTCCTGCAGCGATTGCTGGAGGGCTTCCTTCTCGGTATCCGACCAATCCGTGTCGGCATCCGGGAAGGGCGTCACCTTGGCCCGCAGATAAGGGTCTTCGCTGACCACCTCGCCCATCCTGCAGCGGCGTTTGCCTTGGATGATCACGGTGTTGGATCCGTCAGGCATGCGCAACATCTTGACAATGCGCGCCACGGTCCTCACGTCGTGAAGGTCTGCTGGGGCGGGGTTCTCCACCTCGCCGTCCCGCTGGGTCATCACGCCGATGTCGTGCCCGCCCTTGTTGGCTTCTTTCAGCAGGTTCAAGCTTTGGTCGCGGCCCACATTGATGGGCAGGACCACACCCGGAAACAGGACGGTGTTGCGGAGCGGAAGGATGGGCAGGTCCTCCGGGGTGCTCTCGCGTTCCATGGCCGCCTCATCTTCTGAGCTCAGCAGGGGGATGCTGACTTGATCGTCCGCGTCATCGGACAGCAGCACTTGCACGTTGGGTTCGTCACTCATGGGCTGGGCGAAGGTCACAAATCGGGCCTGAATCGCCGCGGGGCGGGTCAGGGGACAGAATGTCAGTTGGAGGCGGTGTCCCGCTGGACTTGAAGGTGCAAGGCTGACAGATTGTCCTTGGCCTGCTGTGACATCGACATACCGCGACGGGCCATGACGACGTCCGCCGTGGCCAGCATGCGGGGGAGGTCGTGGAGGTCGGTGCTGCCTTCACGGACGTTGTGCCAAGAGAAGGGGGGGAGGTGCTTGGGAGGGAACCCCGCGTCGAAGACCACGCAAGCCGGTCCGAAAATGGAGCCGGTGTTGAGCGTGGTGCCAATGCCACACTTGCTGTGGTCGCCCATCAGGACGCCGCAGAACTGGAGCCCCGAATCGACCATTCCCTTGTCTTGCATGGACCATTGGCGAACAGTGCCATAGGTGTTCTTCAAGTTGCTGGATGTGGTGCCGGCGCCCAAGTTGCACCACCGCCCAATGACGCTGTTGCCGAGGAAGCCACCGTGGGCCTTGTTGGCCCAGCCTTGGAAATTCACGTTGGAGACTTCACCGCCCACCTTGCAATGCGGTCCAATGACCGTGGCGCCCCGAATGTGCGCGCCGGTTCGCACGACTGCCCCTTCCTGGATGACCACTGGGCCTTCGACGTGGCTTCCGGGTTCGAGCGTGGCATTCGGCCCAATCACGATGGTGCCGCTGGACGCGTCCAGACTGGCAGCCCGCACCTTGGCTGTGTCGGACACCCAAATGTTGTCGGTGGGACCATAGACATGGGTTGAGCCCGAAGCCGCGAACGGCTTCAACGCCCAGCTCGTCCGCATCCACTGGAGGTCAAGCTCCAGCTGTTCTGCCAATCCGGCAAACAGGTCATTGGCGTGCTCCAACATCCGCGGGCTGCGGGGTGCAGCTTCGAGGTGGGGGTGGCCCGCTTCGTTTGTACCACGCGCCAAAACCAGGCCGTCCTGTCCAAAAGGCAGTGTGCCATTGAGGATGTCATCGGCCGTCCCCGCATCCGGAATCCAACGCGCGTTGACCGCAATCTCACCGGACCAGCCCTTCGAAGCGAGCTCGGCTTCCACGCGATCCCAGCGCTCTTGTTGCGTGAAGGCACCATGGCGAATTCCCCCCACGCCTTCAACGAGGTGAAACGGGTAGAGGCGACTGCAGGCGTTGTCATGGAAGAGGTCAATCATGGGCATGGACTCGGACTCTGGGGGCCTGTCAAAACTAAGGGGCTTCTCATCTTTGTAATGAACCTCGGATCGACTTCTCTGTTGGTCCGTTTGTGAGCCCAAGCGTGCAGGAATTTTCCATCAAGGACCTGGAACATTTTACCGGGATCAAAGCCCACACCATCCGTGCATGGGAGCAGCGGTATGGGCTTTTGGAGCCTCGACGGACGTCGACCAACATTCGGTTCTACACCTCTGAGGATCTGAAGCTCCTCCTGAACGTCAGCTTGCTCAACCAGAAAGGGCACAAGATTTCGCGCATCGCCGCCATGAGCGACCACGAAGTGCGGGAAGCGCTTCAAGAGCTCCAGACCGAAACAACGTCGGAAGAGCACTGGTTGGGCATGCTCAAAATCAGCATGCTCAACTTCGACGAGCAGTTGTTTCGAAGTGTGTCGGCCACGTTCGAGGAGCAGGCGGGCTTGAGCGGTCTGTTCCTTCGGCTGTACCTGCCGTTCATGGGGCAGATTGGAATGCTGTGGTTGACGAGCGCCATTTGTCCGGCCCATGAGCATTTCGTGAGCAATCTGATTCGACAGCGCCTCTTTGGTGCCGTGGATGACATGCCTGCGGTGGATCCAGCTTACGACGGGGCGGTGTTCGCCTTGTTCCTGCCCGAGCGTGAAATCCACGACATCAGCTTGTTGATGGTCCACTACCTCTTGCGGAATGCGGGTTACAAGAGCTTGTTCTTGGGCCAATCGGTCCCACTGGAGGACTTGACCCAACTGGACAATCAATTCCCAGGCGTCAACTGCGTCGCCTATTGCACCACCTACCCATCGGAGCAGGGTGTTGGGGATTATCTCGCCCGTGTCCAAAGAGAAGCTGAAGGGACTTCGCTTCGGTTCCACTTTGCGGGCCGGGTATTCGATGGAGTGGACACTCCGTCCGAGGGAATCGCCCTCCATGCAGATGGCCAATCCCTGATTGGTTCTTTGCTCAACCACTGAGTTTGGCCCGTTGGAGGGCCTTTTGGTAAAGCTCGCGCAACACGCTCGGGTTGAACCTTCGTGCCTTTTAGGTTGAACAAAACGTGCCGAAACCACAGCAAACACTCATTTTGTTCATCATTGTGAGATAAAAGTTGAACAGAATCTTGCCAGCGAGAGAAGTTTGTTCAATCTTTGGGTCAGAACGCTGAACAAGATGTCGACCCTCGAATTCAATAATCTGCTCATCAGCCATCAGGATTTCCTGAGTGGGTTTGCGATGGGCTTCACCCGGGATCGGGAAGACGCCAACGACCTCGTTCAGGAAACGTTTG
>CALBSW010000068.1 GCA_937967465.1 uncultured Flavobacteriales bacterium | reverse complement strand
GCGCGCAGCTGCGCAAGCGCAAGACCTACGACCAACGGCTCCACGAGATCCGGGATTTCTTCTCCCGGGCCGAGGCGTATGCTGCGGGCACCCCGACGAAGCGCGATCTCCGCATGGAGGCCATGAAGGGTCTTTTCGTGGAGGGCGATCGCAAGGCCAACGGGGCAACGACCTTGTACATCCATGCCAATGACGCCAAGCAGATTGCCGAGGTCATCCGGTTCAAGCGGGCGCAGGAGCTCGACCGGGTGGTGCTGGTTGGCGGTGCCGACAGCTGGATGATGGCCGACCCGCTGCGGGAGAATGGCATCGCCGTCATGGTCCAGAGGACCCACACCGTGCCGCGCTTTGCCGAGGACGACATCGACCTGCCGTACAAGCTGCCGAAGCTCCTCGAAGACGAAGGGGTGGAGTACTGTTTGCAGGGCGAGGGCCGCATGCCCGAGATGAACACGCGCAACCTGCCGTTTTACGCCGGTACGGCCGTCGCCTATGGTCTCGAGTACGAGCAGGCGGTCCGGGCATTGACCTTGTCCACGGCGCGCATCCTCGGCATCGACGACGTTTGTGGTTCCCTCGAGCCGGGCAAGGATGCCACGCTGTTCATCTCCGCCGGGGACGCCCTCGACATGATGGGCAACAACGTCCAGCACGCCTGGGTACAGGGCCGCGATGTGGTCCTCGACAACAAGCAGATCCAGCTGTACGAGAAGTACAAGGCCAAGTACGACGCCCAGCGCGCTGCCGACGGTCGCTGAGCGCAGCGTTGCACATGAAAAAGGCCCACCATCGAGGTGGGCCTTTTGTGTGTGGTGAACCGCAGGGAAGCGTCGTCAACTGTCCAGGCGGATGGGCGTCTCGCGGGGGGCCTGAACGCTGTATTTGAACCGAAGGCCCTCGCGTTCTCCGGGTTTGACGATGAGGTCCCATTCGACCCGGCCGGTGTCCTTGTCGAGTTTGCCTCCGCCGAGTGCCTCCGCCTTGACCACCACGTCCTCGTCGTTGGACAGTGGGAGTTGGTCGTCGATGACGATGCGGATGGGCTGGGATTTGCGGTTGTCCACCGTGATCTCCCACTCCCGCTTCAGCTCGCGTTTGCCGGTGATGACGTTGGTCTTGTTGTCGTGGCCTTCGAGCTTGCGACGCACCTGAATCGCCGGGTCTGGCCCGAGCGACAGGCTCAACGTGTCGGACGCGAGGTTCAACGCCAATGAGCTTTCTCCCACAAAGTCATCCTCGAAGTAGATGCGCAGCCGGCCGCTGATCAGGTCGAGTTCCTCCCAATCGAGGATGTGCGCCATGAGGTAGGCTTGGGCATCGAGCTTGGGCGTGGCTTCGTAGAGGAATTCTGCCGGCACTTCCATGTTCTTGATGCGGACCGATTGGACCACGCCGTCGGAGGCGATGCTGTACTTGGCATCGATGTCGAAACGCGTCTGGGTGGGCGTGGATTGGACGGTGACGGAAGCGTAATCGAAGGCCTGCGCGGCGCGTTCGGCCAGGCGCTCCCGACGGCTGCCGAACAGGGATCCCCGCTCGACATCCTCTTCCGCAATGGCGTAGCCGGACACCACCACTTCATCCAGCATCTCCATCGCGGGGGCGAGGGCGACGTCCATGACGCAGTTGGAGATGTTGATGTTTTCGGCCACCATGCCCACGCTTTGGTAGCTGATGTTCCGGGCGTTCTGGGGCACGTCGATCATGTAGAAGCCGTTGACGTCGGTGACCACGGAGCGGCCGCCGGGCACGCTCACGGTTGCTCCGATGAGGGGCTGGCCTTGCGCGTCGTAAAGCTGGCCGCGCACTTGGCGCACGGTGGGGTTGTACGGTTGGGTCTTCAACCATTGGTTGGCGGCAGCGGCGGCGGACGAAGCCGCACCCCGCGCCCCGTGGTGGTTGGCGTGCAGGAACCAAGGGGAGAGGTTGGGCTTCGACCGGTTGCGGTTGGGCGTGCCGGTCGAGACGCTGAGGTTGACGCGGTCCCAGTCCTCACCGGTTTGTTGCTTGACCAGGGCGATGCTCTCCAGTTTGAGCGGGTCGGATACGCTTTCGACGCGGGCGTTGTAGGCCGGATCCCAGCCGGCATTCTGCATCCAGTACCCAAAGCTGATGGCGCCGCTGGTCTGGGCGACGGCTTCGGTGTGGATGAGCAGTTCGAGGTGGGTTTCCGTCCGAAGCGGTGGCAAGGCGGCCATGGCCTGGTCCAGCGCGGTGAGGTCGTTTTGCATGTCGCCGATGCGCTGGTCGATGGCCTGCCGCTCCTGCAGGAGTTCGATGCGCCGCTCCCGCATGAAACGGGTGGCATCGATGAGGCGACCGAGATCGACGCCGCTGTCCTTGACGGTGAATTGGGTGTGCGACGCGAGGAGCTGCTCCTCCTTGTCGAGGATGGAGTACCAGTGCTGCTCCTGTTGCATGCGGTGGTACAGGTCATTGCGTTCGAGCTGCAGTTTCGTGCGTTCGACTTGGCTTTCGGCACCGCTCAGCGTGTCCGTGTGGTAGCGGTGGGTCACGGACAGGATGGTGAATTCGCCCGTGCCGGTGATGCGGACCTCACTGGGGTCAATGGAGGTGGGGAGCCCGGGAAAAACCAAGGTGGCGGTGCCGGCGGGAACGACAGAGGTGGCTGTGCGTTTGATTTGTGCGCCTTGGCGGTAGACGGTCACATGGTCAATGGTGTGGCGGACTTCTTTTTCATCCGGCTCGGCCGCCCGGCCGGGGAGGGATATGAGGGCCACGAGGAACAGGGGGAGGACAATCCGGAATCGCATGGGGTTGTGGGTTTGGGTTTCCACCCCTTGCGTTCCAAGCGCCGTGCCAAAAATGCCGAACTTGGGGTCATGCGCCCGCTTATTCTGCCCCTGCTTGCCTTGGTTTCATTGGCCTTCTCGGCTGAATCCACCTCCGCCCAAAAGATCTTTTCGGTCGATTACGAATCGCGTGCGGACGTGAAGGTGTTCGTGGTGGACTACGAATCCCAAGCCGACCTCCTCGTCTACAAGGAGGACTACGAAAGCCGGGCGGAAGGCAACGAGGGCCATTGGTTTTTCGTGAAGTACGAGAGCCGCGCCGACAAGAAGATTTACTTCGTCGACTACGCATCGAGGGCGGACCTCAAGATTTTCTTCGTGGACTATGAGAGTCGCGCGGGCTGGCGCAACAAGAGCAAGCAGCACCTGCTCTACTGATCCTGAGACGGCCGTTCAGTAGCCGAGGGCGTCGCGCAGGCGGCCGACGGTGGCGTTCGCGACCACGCGGGCTTTATCGGCGCCCTTGGCCAGCTCGGCGTCGAGGGCCGGGAGGTCGGCCATGTACCGATTGAAGGTGTCGCGCTCGGTGGCGAACCCGTCGACGAGGGCGCCCAGCAGGTCTTTCTTGGCGTGGCCCCAGCCGTATCCACCAGCGCGCAGCTTGGCGGCCATGTCGGCGGCATCGCTTTCGGAGACCAGCAGCTTGTAGAGTTGGTACACCACCGAGCCGTCCGGATCCTTGGGGTCTTCGAGTGGGGTGGCGTCGGTGACGATCTGCTTGTTGATGGCCTTCTTCAACGTCTTCTCATCTGCGAAGGGGTCCAGGGTGTTGCCCTTGGACTTGGACATCTTGGCGCCGTCCGTTCCTGGCACGTACATGGTGGCCTCGTTGGTCCGCGCCTCTGGCTCAGTCAGCACTTCCCGGCCCACCTTGTGGTTGATCCGGCCGGCCACGTCGCGGGCCATCTCGAGGTGCTGCAGCTGGTCCTTGCCGACGGGGACCTCATGGGCGTCGTAGGCGAGGATGTCAGCGGCCATCAGCATGGGGTAGCTGAAGAGGCCCGCATTCACATCCTCAAGCCGGTCGGCCTTGTCCTTGAAGCTGTGGGCCAGCGTCAGTCGGCTGTAGGGGAAGAAGCAGCTGAGGTACCAGGCGAG
>CALBSW010000067.1 GCA_937967465.1 uncultured Flavobacteriales bacterium | reverse complement strand
CTTCTTGTCCGAGGGTGTTCTCCATCATCCGAATGGATGACATCGGTCATTCACACTGCGCGATGAGGCGGAGACCCCGTCCACGAAATGTCACTCATGCCCCTGATTTGGGCAGAACATACCGGGATGCGTCACGCTTGTACAGTGGAGAGAGTATGTCCAACATGACGCACACCGGCTGTTTCCGCACCCTGTTTCTCGCCCTCACCTTGTGTTCACTCGCCGGGCTCCATGCCCAATGCGAGGCCGACCACACCATCGTGATGGCCGACTACTACTTCGCACCGTCGGAGTTGACCATCCTCCCCGGTGAGACGGTCGCCTTCATCAACGTGCAGGGCACGCACGACGTCAACGGCATCACCAACACGCTCACCGGTGAGCCGTGGAACAACCCGGCCGAGTTCTATCTCGATCAGACCGAGGGAACGGAAGAAGGCACCTGCATGGGCGTGGTGACCTTTGACATCCCGGGCGTCTACCACTTCGACTCGAGCATCGGCTTCCAAGCCCAGCTCGGCATGGTCGGCTCCATCACCGTCGACGCCTTCACCATTCTCGATCTGCTGAACGACGCCTGGGCCGGCAACTTCGAGGGCATGCCCGACGTCTTCGCCTCCTTCTGGGCCATGCAGTACAACTGCCCCAACTGCCTCGCCGCCATGGAGGGCCTTGAAGACTACACGGTGTTCATGCCGGATGCGGACGCCATCTATGCCCTTCAGGACTTGATGAACCTGAACCAGTTCGACATGCTCAACATCCCGGATTTGTTGGACATTCTGGAATTCCACTTCATCGAAGGCACCTACCTCGCTGCCGACCTCGAGCCCGGCATGGTGCTGCCCACCCTGAACGGGGAAGGCGCCGTGGTGGGTGAAAATGCGGACGGCTTGACCATCGACGGGGCCAACATCATCGCCACCGATTTCGTGGCCGACAACGGCGTCGTTCACGTCATCAATTACGGCATGGCCCCCTCTTCTTCCCCGGAAGCGACCGTGTACCAAATCGTGGTCGACAGCCCGGACCACACCCTGTTCGAGCAGGAGATCAACGCCAACCTGCTCAACGATGACCTCATCGGCCAACCCGTCATCAACGACAACGAAGACGCGCCCGGCCACTTCACGGTCTTCGCGCCCACCGACGACGCCATCTTCGCCTTCGCCGAGGAAAACGGGTTCGACAATGTGGACGACCTGTTCGACTCCCCGTATTGGGACGAGATCCTGCGGCGCCACATCGTGGAGACGCCGCTGACCAGCGACCAATTGATGAACAACGGCCTGCTCATCAGCTACGGCGGTGACAACATCTACACGTTGGTCAACGGCGACGGCATCTTCGTCGAGAACGCCCAGGTCACCGTGCCCGACCTCCTGGCATACAATGGTGTCGTGCACGTGGTCAACGAAGTCATCGACTTCGAGTTCCCCAACCCTGTGGGCACCTGCGGAACGTGGACCCTCAACATGAACGCCCCGGGCGGAGAAGGCTGGAGTGGCGTGATGCAAGTGTTGGTCGACAACGTGCTCGTGGGCGAGCCCACCGTCCTGGACGGGTTCTCCAACAGCTTCTCCTTTGCCGTCAATGAGGGCTCCGTCGTCGACATGAACTACCTCTCCGAGTTCTCGGGATGGCCGGGCAATTTCGAGGTCGTGGACGCTGAAGGAACGGTCCTCTTCGACTCGGACGCTTCGGCCAACTCAAGCAACACCTATGGGTCTGCAGTAGGCGTCTACGGCTTGAGGGCTTGCGCATCAGAACCAGAATGCACCCGACTCAAGGTCTCCCTCTATTCCCAGTACCAAGGCTGGGACTTGGCCAGCCTCTTTGTCTACGACGGACCGGTCCTGGCCGACGTCATTGGTGGGTACTGGTTCAATGGAAAAACCCTGATCGGCTACGTCGACATTGAGGTGGGCGAAAGCGTCGACTTTCAGGTCAACGGGGGGTTCTACCCTGCAGAGTACAGTTACAAGGTGGAGGATGAGGATGGCAATGTGATTGTCGACCAGGTCGAAGCCTTCGAGCCCGCGGAGGATGTCCTCGACGTGGTCATCTGCACCCTTTCTGAGGTCGCGGAGACCGACGGCCTCGCCCTTGTTCAGATCGTCCCCAACCCTTCCGATGGGCAGGTGCAGCTGGTCGGCTTGGCGCCAGAAACGCGCTGGAGCCTCTCCATCCAAGACCTGCTTGGACAAGAGGTCTTCTACCAACAAGGCCAGGGTCAGCACACCTTGGATTTGGCCGACCTTCCCGCCGGCACCTACCTCGGATGTCTCAGCACCGCGTCTGGAGCCTCGCTCACGTGGCGCTTGGTATTGCACTGAATACGCACACCCCCAGAATGTACCTTGGCCGCTGTGCCATGAAGAATGTTTTCAAAGCCTTGGGCCTGATCCTCGTGGTCTTGGCCGCATACGCCTTCTACTTCGTCCAATCCCACCAAACCGACTACAGCTTCGAACTGCAAGCGTCGGACATCGACGCCCCCGTGGAAGTGGTGTTCGACGACATGGCCGTCCCGCACATCTATGCCGAAAGCGAGCACGATGCGCTGTACGCCCTCGGTTACGTCCACGCCATGGAGCGCCTCTGGCAAATGGACTTGCTGCGCCGCGCGGGGGCCGGTGAATTGTCCGCCCTGCTCGGCGAGGACATGGTGGCCAACGACCAATACCTGCGGACCTTGGGCATGCGCGAGGCCGCGGACCAAGTGACGGCGGACTTTCTCGCCAGCGGACCGCCGCGCATCCAGGACGGCATGTCGGCCTACCTCGCCGGCGTCAACCGCTTCATCACGGAGGGCCGGACGCCACTCGAATACGAGCTGCTCGGCATGGATCCCGAGCCATTCGACACCCACGATGTCTACTGCGCCACGGGCTTCATGGCCTACACCTTCGCCATTCACCTCAAGACGGAACCCATCCTGGACTGGATGAAGCACAACCTGGATTCGGTCTACTTCGCCGACCTCGCCACAGGCGTGGACGGATTCACCACCATTCCCGTCACCGGGTCCCCCACCACGGCCCGCTGGGACTCCTTGATGCAGGTCATGCCCGTCAGGGCGTCAACCACAGTGAAGCCCGCCTCAACGAGCGCCTCCGACATTTCCGGCATCGCAGCCCGGGTGCATGGCCTCGACGACGCACGCCCAGTGCCACAATGGATGGGCTCCAATGCCTGGGTCCTCAGTGGCGACAAGACGGCGTCGGGCGAGGTGATGTTCTGCAACGACGCCCACATGGCTTTTGCGCAACCCTCGGTCTGGTACGAGGCCCACATCGTCTGCCCGGAGGTCGAGTACTACGGCAACCACCTCGCCGGCCTGCCCTTCCCCGCCATCGGCCACTCCCGCCACCACACTTGGGGCATCACCATGTTCGTCAACGACGACATCGACCTGTACCGCGAAACCTTGGACGGCGACCGCTACCTCCACGGCGGAGAATGGCGGGACTTGGAGGTGCGCAACGAGACCATCGAAGTGGCGGGCGGCGAGCCTGTGACCTTCGAGCTCCGCAAAACCCACCACGGCCCCTTGATCGAAGATTCGGTGTCCATGTGGTGGGCCTACACCCAATACCCCGAAAACCGCATTCACGAGGCGTTTTATGGGTTTTCGAGGGCGGCGGACCTGGCGGAATTCGAAGCCGCAGCCTCCATCATGCACGCCCCCGGCATCAACCTCATGTACGGTGACTCGGCGGGCAACATCGGCTGGTGGGCCTGCGCCAAGCTGCCCGTCCGTCCCGACCACGTCGACACCAAGACCGCCATCGACGGATCCGACCCCGGCAATGACCCGACGGGTTGGCATCCCTTTGCCCTGAACCCCCAATCGGTCAATCCAGCCAGCGGCTTCGTGTACTCGGCCAACAACGCCCCGGACAGCGTGGCTGGACGACATTATCCCGGCCACTATTACTCCGGCAACACCCGGGCCAGGGGCATCCTCGACGCACTGTCGGCCAAGGACGATTGGACGCTTCCCGAGGCCCAGGCGCTGCAACTCGACCACCATTCGCCCGTCTACCGAAAGAACTGCGCCATGATGCTCGACCACATCGCCTCTGGCACGGTCGATGAGGACATCGAAGCTGCGGTGGCGCACCTGCGCGATTGGAAAGGAGCTCACCGCGCCGGTGACATCGCCCCCACCCTCTACTACCGCTGGATGTACCGCGCCATCGAAGGGGCCATGTACGATGAGTTCGAACAGGCCGCAGGCGCCGAGAGCGCCCCGGAAAAATTCGAAACCTGGCACCGGACCATCGTCAGTGAAAACACCTTCCCCCGGCTGCTCGCCAACGCGGAATCCCCCTGGTGGGACGACGTGCGCACAGACCTCAATGAGGGGCCGACCATCGTACTGGGCATCGCCCTGCTCAAGGCTGTTGAAGACCTTGAAGCTGCCCTCGGTCCAGACCCATCCAAGTGGCGCTATGACCGGCTCCATGTGACCACCCACAAGCACGCCATGACCGATGTGCCCGTCCTCGGCGATTGGCTCAACGTGGGGCCATACGGCCTGCCTGCGG
>CALBSW010000066.1 GCA_937967465.1 uncultured Flavobacteriales bacterium | reverse complement strand
GTGGACCGGGTCATCACCATGGACCTCCACGCCGACCAGATTCAAGGCTTCTTTGAAGTGCCGGTGGACCACATTTATGGCAGCGCCATTTTCCTCCCTTACCTGGAGAAGATGGACACCAACAACCTGCTCATCGCCACACCGGATACTGGCGGCACCAAGCGCGCCAACGCCTTCGCCAAATACCTCGGCGTGGACATGGCCATTTGCTACAAGCAACGGAAAGTCGCCAACCAAGTGGCCAGCATGCGCGTCATCGGTGATGTAGAAGGCAAGGATGTGGTCCTCGTCGACGACATCTGCGACACCGCCGGCACGCTGACCAAAGCCGCTGGTCTCATGAAAGAACACGGTGCTGCCAGCGTGCGTGCCGTGTGTACCCACCCCGTCCTGTCCGGACCCGCCTATGAGCGGATTGCGGACAGTGCACTGACTGAGCTCGTGGTCACGGACAGCATCCCGCTCCGCGACGACAAGCCCACCGATAAGATTACCGTGCTCGATTGTTCGGACCTCTTCGCCACCGCAGTGCGGTGCCTGGTCCAGAACGAGAGCATCAGTTCGCATTTTCTCATCACCTAAATACACACCATGAAAACTGCTTCATTGAGCGGCTCTCCTCGAGAGAGCGTAGGGAAGAAGGATGCAGCCGAACTCCGCGCCAAGGGCCAAGTCCCCGGCGTGCTGTACGGCGGCACCGAGCAGGTTCACTTCCACGTGAACGAAGTCCAACTGAACAAGTTGGTCTTTACCCCGGACACGTACCGTTTGGCCTTCGAGGTCGGCGGATCCACGTACGACTGCGTCGTGCAGGACATCCAGTTCCACCCGGTCACCGACCGCATCGTCCACATCGACCTGCTCCAGGTCCATGCCGACAAGCCCATCCGGGTCAAGCTGCCGGTCACCACGTCCGGTGCTGCCGTGGGTGTGCGCAACGGTGGTCGTCTTCACCTGGTTTACCGCCGTCTTCCGGTCATCGGCCTCGCCGACAACATTCCGGAGAGCGTGGACGTCGACATCAGCCCCATTGACATCGGAGAGTCCATCCGCGTGGCGGACATCTCTGTCGAAGGCTGTCAAGTTCCGTTGAACGAGTCCGCAGTGGTGCTCGGAGTCCGTCGCACGCGTGCCGCCATGTCTGCTGCTGCAGGCGAGGAGGAAGGTGCAGAAGGCGCTGAGGGCACTGAGGAGGCTGCAGAAGCCGCTGCGGAGTAATCCGCACTGACCCATGAAGTACCTGGTGGTCGGCCTCGGGAATCCCGGAGCCGAATACGCGCGAACGCGCCACAACATCGGCTTCATGGCATTGGACGCTTTGGCGGAGGCGAGTGGCGCCTCCTTCAAGGCGGACCGATTGGGCGACGTGACCCGGTGCAAGCACCGTGGTCGCCAGCTCGTTCTGCTCAAACCATCCACCTTCATGAACCTCAGCGGCAAGGCCGTCCGCCATTGGCTGGACGCCGAAAAGCTGGGGGTGGACCGCTTGTTGGTGGTGACCGACGACATTCACCTGCCGTTTGGCACCCTGCGTTTGCGTGGCAAGGGCAGCGACGGCGGGCACAATGGCCTCAAGGACATCCAAGCGGTGCTCGGCACCTCGAATTATGCCCGTTTGCGCTTCGGCGTTGGGGCGGACTTCGGACCAGGACGTCAGGTGGACCACGTTCTCGGCCCATTCAGCAGCGAGGAAGAGGCCAAAATGGACGAGCGCCTTGGCAAGGTGTCCGACTTGATGCGGTCCTTCGCTTTCGTGGGGCTCCAACGCACGATGAGTGCGTTCAACAACACGTGATCACGTCCCGGGATAGGCGTACAGCCCCTTCTCACGGATGACCTCAGAGGCGGCATCCGGAAGCAGGTAACGGGCAGAATCTCCTTGTGCCAAGGCTTCGCGGAGGTACGTGCTCGAGATGCTGATGATCGGCGCAGGGCTCAATACGATGTGCTCTCCGTCCGGTGCAATGGTGCCTTCGGCATCGCGGTCTTCCCCTTCGGCATACGCCCTGGGGTACACCAGGAATCCATAGCGGTCCACCAACTCGCGCCAGCGCGCCCATTGCTGGAGCGTTCGAAGGTTGTCTTCCCCGATGATGATGCGGAACGTCTTGTCGGGATGGCGCTTCACCAGGAAGTCCATCGTGTGGGCGGTGTAGTTCGGGCGGGGCAATCCGAATTCCACGTCCTCGGCCACCAACCTCGGGTTGTCCGCCACGCTGCGGCGCACCATCTCCAGTCGGTCGGCTTCCGGCGCCAGGCCCTCCGCCTCCTTCATCGGGTTGTGGGGCGTCACCACAAACCACACCTCGTCCAGCCCGTGGTGGGACGCCATGTGCTGGGCGATGACCAAATGGCCCGTGTGAATGGGGTTGAACGACCCGAAATACAGTCCGACCGTCATGTGTTGGGCTTTTCCGGTCCAAGAAAGTCGGACGCCACGTCCCGCAGGTCGGACGTTGCCGCATCCAGGTCGCCGTTCACGATGACGGCGTCAAAGTGCACAGCGCGCTCCAGTTCATGGCCCGCCTTGGCCAACCGGCGCACAATGTCCTCTTCGCTGTCGGTCCCCCGACCGCGCAGACGTGCCTCGAGGACGGCCAGTGAGGGCGGTTGGACAAACACGGTCCGAATCTGGTCTCCGAGGAGCTCCTTCAATCGGATGCCCCCTTCGACGTCAACATCGAACATGGCGTGTCGGCCGGACGCCCAGATGGACTCCACTGCTGAGTTCAGCGTACCGTAGAAGCGGCCCTCGTAAACCTCTTCCCACTCCAAGAAATCGCCGCTGTCCACGCGTTGCCGAAACGTCGCGGTGTCCAGAAAATGGTAGTCCACCCCATCCTGCTCCGTGCCGCGCGGCGCACGGTTCGTGGCGCTCACGCTGAACGCGAGGTCACTGCGGCTTTCCATCAGGCGACGGACCAAGGTGGTCTTGCCCGCTCCGGACGGGGCGCAAAACGCCATGGCCTTCCCGGTGAGGCGAAGCCGATCCTGAGCGGGGTTGGATTCCGTGGAGGACATGGCGTCGTGCATCAGAGGACGTTGAGGACTTGCTCTTTGACTTTCTCCAACTCGTCCTTCATCTGGACCACGATGCGCTGCATGCCCGCATCCTGACTCTTGCTGCCGAGCGTGTTGATTTCCCGGCCGATTTCCTGGGAAATGAAACCCAGTTTCTTGCCCTGGCCCGCATCGGCATCGAGCATCTCGAGGAAGTAGGTGCAATTGGCTTCAAGCCGCACCAGCTCCTCCGTCACATCGAGCTTTTCGAGGTAGAAGATGAGCTCGTGTTCGAACCGGTTCTCGTCGATGCGGTCGCGCGGAATGTCTTCTTCAATGTGGTCGCGAAGCCGACCACGGGTGCGGGCGGTGCGGGCCTCCAACAAAGGCGCCAGCTCACCCTGCAACGTGCGAATCCGCTCAATGCGCTGGCGGAAATCGCCCTCGAGGACCGCGCCCTCCTGGGTGCGGTATTCGACGAATTGCGCCGTGGCCGAGGTCACGAGGGCGCGCAAGGCATCCCATTCCCCTTCCTCCAACGCATCCTTGGACGCACTGACGGCATCGGGGAAGCGCAAGGCGGACTGCATCTTCTGCAATTGGCCGTCCACGTGGCTGGTGGGAATGCCATTGGCCTCGAACAACGGGGACAATTGGTCCACGTATTGCTGGACCAAGCCGGTGTTGACCTCGTGGCGGACATCGGATGCGTCCGACTCGAAGTGGATCAGCAAGTCGCTCTTCCCGCGGCCCACCGCCTGGCCCACCTGCTTTCGCAGCGCCATTTCGTGGGGACGGAAGCGGGACGGCATCCGCACGGACAGGTCCAGCCCCTTGCCGTTCAGCGATCGGACTTCCACCGTGTATTTCCGCGCTCCGATGTGCGCCTCGGCCTTTCCGTAGCCGGTCATGGACAGGATCATGCCGCAAAATACAGCGGTGACCCCGGCCC
>CALBSW010000065.1 GCA_937967465.1 uncultured Flavobacteriales bacterium | reverse complement strand
ATGAGGAGGCCTGCAACTACAACGCCGACGCCACCGACGAAGACAACTCCTGCGAGTATGCTGAAATCGGTTTCGACTGTGACGGCAACCCGCTCGAACTCGACCCCTGTGATCCCGATTGTATCGTGTTTGATCCACCCGTGGAGGACTACACGGTCGAGTGCCTCTCCGACCTGGTTGACATGACCTGTGAGAGCCCGACCTCTGCACTCAACACCTGCACAGGGGCTACCTATGAGGACATTGCCTGTGTTTCCACACCTTCGGACCAGCCGTACATGGCGGGTGAGGCCACCACGGCTTTTGGCAGCGGTCCCGATGCTGCGCTGCGCATCTATGGCTTGTCCATGGCCGGCTTTGCCGAGTCCGACTACTTCGTCGAAACCGGCGACGGATTGTCCTTCAGCCAATACGCCAATGGCGTGGCCATCCTTGAGGGGTCCGTGGTGAACGAGAGCAACCCGAACCAGGGATTCGACCTCTTCTACGTGTTCGACCAAGGGGTCTCCGGTGCCGAATGGGCCGCCATGGGCAAAGGATTCAAGTACATCTACACCTGTGAGGAGCTTCCCTTCGACGAGTGGGACATCTACATGCTGAAGAGCGACCAGAGCTTCCTGACGGGAACCGGGGACTTCGAGGGCAGCTTGCTGACCGTCAACCACGCCCCGAGCAATGGCTACTTCGGCTTCCAGGTGGGTGAAGGTGCCAATGACCACAACTGCGACTTCGGCATGGGCGGCTGGTTCGCCTGGGAAGGCCAGATCAACGGCCAGCCGGTCAACGGCGCCCTCGGTGATGTCATCGTGGACGTGTCCTTGTCTCCGGTGACCCCGGACGTCAACGACCCCTGTGTGACCAACATCTACACGGTGATCGACGACAGCTGTGGCGCCATCAATGTCACGCAGCAAGTCTGCCGACTCGACCAGACGCCTCCGACGTTCGACTTCTGCCCGTCAGATACGGTCATCGCTTGTGGCGACGACCTGCCTGAGGTCCCGACCCTGACCGCCACGGACAACTGTGACGACGAAGGCAGCCCGATCGTGACCTACCTCGGAGAGGAGGTGATCGAACAGACCTCCAGCGCGTGCTACACGTTGCAGCGCACGTGGGAGGCCACCGACCTCTTCGACAACACCGCGACCTGCACCCAACTTGTCCATGTTGAGGACAACGTGGCTCCCACCATCGACCTCATGGTTCCTGGCGACTTGCAGGTGTCCGTGACGGCGATGTGCACGGCGGACTTGAGTACCGACATGACGGGCTTGGCCTCTGCGGATTACACCGACAACTGTGCCTTCGATTCCGGCGACATCACGTACCTCGACATCGTGACGGACAGCACCGCTGCCGGATGTTACACCATCGAGCGTGTCTGGACGGCCACGGCTGTGGACAGCTGTGGCAATGTGGCCGAAGCCACGGGTACGCAGACCATCGACGTCATCGACGAGCAAGCGCCCGTCATCACGTTGAGCGACACCCAACCGGAAATCGCCTGCGACGCATGGAACTGCGACCTCGACGAACTCGTGGGCCTTGGACTGGTGTCTTGGGAGGACAACTGCGGCATCGACACCGCCTACATCGTCTGTGAGCCCATGTCGGGTGGCTGTGTGTCTCCGGTGCCCACCTGGGACGTCGCCTACACGGTGGTCGACCAGTGCGGCAACAGCACCACCATGCACCAGTTCATCCTGCTGATCGACACGGTCGCCCCGACCATCGACATCACTTGCCCGGCCGATGTGGTCGTGGAGTTGGATGCCAATTGTGAAGGCGAATTGGACCCCGCCCAATCCGGCGAAGTGTCCATCACCAGCACCGACAACTGCGATGCGGCTCCGGAACTGAGCTACACCATCGAGGACAGCGCGCCAGAGTACACGTGCGCCGGCACCTACGTCATCACCCGCACATTCAATGCGGTCTCCACGGACCACTGCGGCAACATGGCCATGGCGTCCTGCACCCAGCTGCTCACCGTGGTGGACGTCACGGCCCCGGTCATCGCCTCCATCGCGTGCCCGGCAGACACCACCATTTCTCTCGATGCAGACTGTTCAGCCGACTTCAGCGTGGCTGGAGAGCCCGTCGTTGTGGCCGAGGATGGCTGTGATGCCAACCCGATCGTCTCGGTCTATTTCGAGGACAGCCCGTCCACATCCATTTGTGACGGCAGCTTCAGCTTCGAGCGGACCTTCTACGCCTATGCAACGGACGATTGCGGCAATGTGAGCGACACCGTGTCCTGCGTGCAGACCATCACAGCTGTGGACGATACGGCACCCAGCTTTGGTGACTTCCCTGCCTACGAATCCGTGTCTTGCGAGATGCTGTCCGATCCGCTCGACCCCACCCAGGTTCCCCTGGAGGCGTTCGACAATTGTGACGACAGCCTGACCATCGCCATCGAGGCTTGGC
>CALBSW010000064.1 GCA_937967465.1 uncultured Flavobacteriales bacterium | reverse complement strand
GATTGTCAACACGCGAGACGCCCTGTATTCACCCAGCGGAAACACGTTCCACGGGGCGCTGGTCACGACGGGGGACTACGTCTGGAGCAAACGCACCCGAAACCTGGCCGTGATCTGGACCGCGACCTTCCTGATGGTTCTGGGAATCGGCTTGTTCGGCAAGGGCGTCAAACGCCCGGGTCGACCTCGATGAAGGTGAAGGGGAGACTCACAATGTGGTCATAATCTTCCCCAGCCTCCAGCATGTCTTCATCGTCCGCGTCAAAATGCCATTTGACGGACACATCCTGTCCTGATTCCAGCCGCTTGAACAAGTCCAGCAGGCATTTGCTGCTACTTGTATTGAAGTACTCGAGCTGCACCATGACGGTCAGGGGAGCATCTGCATCTATGGCCTGAGCCCACTCCAGAACCGGCCGGTAGAAATCGACCGCATTCTCCGGAATCGACCGGCCGCTCAAAATCAGCTGGCCGAGGTCTGCGTCAAATTTGATTTCCGGCGTCTTGGCCGTGGAGGCGATGAGGAGAGGTCCCATGCCTGCAAAATAGTCAAGCGGCGCACGCCACCTCCACAGAGAAGAACAGGCGTTCTCCACCATCGCCCTGTCGCAACCCGATGACCGGTGGACGGACTGCATGCCGCGCAAGGGACAACCACCCCAGTCCGGCTCCGCCCCGCGGTGTCCGGCGGCCCTGTGCGAGGGCATCGCGGTGCAAACCTCGCCAAGCCAAACCGAGGCTCGAAGTGCTGGCGGAATCCTGCTGCCAATCGGCGTGGCGATCCAACCAGAGGCTGACTTGCTGACGTTCTCCGTCGCGGACGTGATTCAAGGTCCGGATCCGGAATCGGGGCGCCCCTTGCACCATCCACCCCTCCAAATGAAAACAGATGGGTGTGCCAGGCTTGGCATGACGTTCGAGGTTCTGAAGGCATTCAATGACCGCGCGAAAAGGACGCCGGTCTGCCGTGCGCTGCACCACCAAGTGCTCCGCCCGTTCGAGAAGACGATCGAAATCGCCGGACTGGGGAATGCCGTCAAATCGAATCAGGGTGCAAGGCCGAGAGTGGGCCACACTCCATTCAGGGAGGGAGATGGGGGCAGGCATGGACAAGAATCGCATGCATCTCTACGGCAGAGTGGGGGAAGAGGTTGCCTTTTGTCCGGACTATCTTCGCCCTCCGCCATGACCGAAGCGCGATCTCCAGAATGGTATGCCACGTGGTTTGATAGCCCCCACTATCACAACCTGTATGGGCATCGGAATGCAGATGAGGCGAGTCAATTCGTCCAACGGCTTCACGACAGGCTGGGGTGGTCTGAACTGCGGATTTTGGACTTGGCGTGTGGCAAAGGAAGGCATGCCGCCGCCGCCGCCCGGCTGGGACACCGGGTCACGGGAGTCGACCTGAGCCCACAGAGCATTGCTGCAGCCCGTGCACAACACGAGGGGGTGACCGGGCTCGACTTTCAGGAAGGCGACATGCGAACGTTTGAGGTCAAAGGGCCATTCGACGGCGTCCTGAACTTGTTCACCAGCTTCGGCTACTTCGAGAAGCCGGAAGACCACGCAGCTGTGTTGCAGCAAGTGCGCCAGCACCTCAAGCCCGGCGGCTTTCTCGTCCTCGACTTCCTGGATGTCGACTTCGCCAAGGCCAGATTGGTTGAAAAGGAAGAGGTCGTCCGTGGCGACACCACTTATTCCATTCGCCGGCAGTTTGCCCCGGTATCGGGCGGGGTGCACGGATTCATCAAGGACATCACATTTGAAACGGAGGGGAGAACCCTTCACTTTACAGAACAGGTCGCCGGATTGAGCAGGGAAGACTTGATCCAAATGCTCCATGCCTGCGGCTTCGAGGTGAGCGCCACCTTCGGTGACTACGACCTTCAGCCATGGAAGGCCGGCGCATCGCCCCGTGTCATTCTTTACGCCACCCGACCATGATGGAAGGAATTGCACTGTTTCTCGTCGCCCTGTTGGGCGCTGGCCTCGGTGAGGCCATGGGCAAAGGACTCCGCACCAACCTCCCTCTGCTGCTGGCTTTTGGCGGCGCCTTCCTGTTGGGACTGTGCTTTCTCCACCTGCTGCCTGAGGCCTTCTTGGCCAATGGCCACGCCGGATTCTGGGTCATCGGCGGGTTTCTCATACAAGTGGGGCTCGAATACCTCAGCAAAGGCATGGAACACGGTCACGTCCACGGCAACCGTTTCGGACTGCTGGCCTTCGTGAGCTTGTGCTTGCACGCCTTCATCGAAGCGATGCCATTTGGATTGGAAGATGCCAGCGCCTGGGCCCACAACCATGCACATGATCACGCCCACGACCATGGCCACCATCATCACCATGGGGGAGAAGGAATGGCACTCTTGTTGGGAATCGGGCTACACAAGCTGCCTGTCGCCATTGCCCTCATGACCATTCTGCAGGCCACAGTGACATCCCGCATGCGACGGTGGACTTGGATTCTCGTCTTTGCATTGACCCCTTGCGCGGGCATTGCACTGGCCGGACTATTGCCACAAGACGCCCACACCTTTGGCGCGCTCAATGGGTTGCTGGTGGGCATTCTCCTTCACATCGCCACCACCATCCTGTTCGAGACGGCTGACGGGCATGAGTTCAATGGGCGCAAGTTCCTCACGGTCTTGTTGGGACTCGGCTTGTCCCTGTTGACCACCCACTTTTGATTGGGAAAACGTAACCCCATCCGATGACGCTGCGTAATCGGGGCCAAATCCTGCCCCATGAAGCGTTTTCGCATCCGCATCACGATCAAGAAGTTCGAGCGCATCGAGATTCAGCGTGACCGTTACGGCTTTGAGCTCTTCGAGCACTGCTTGAACTGATCCGCTCAGGAGCCGTCTCAGGCTCCTTCAAAAATCAGAGCGCGCAACCGCTGCGCCTCCTGGAGTGCCTCCGCATTCCAATTCCTCGGGGCTGCGCCCCAGGACTCCGGAGCCTGCATCAGCACCTCCGTCGCCAAGTTGCCCACGAGGTCATCCTTGGCCATGGGACACCCGCCGTGTCCTCCCAGCGCGCCATCAAAGGCGCGACATCCTGCATCCCACGCTGCTTTCATCGAGCTGGACGCTTGGTCCGGCCGACCATGAAGGTGCGCTCCAATCTGGCAGCCGGGAAGCGCCTCCAAAGTGGCACTGAACACCGATGAGATGACGTCTTCAGTGGCATGGCCCACCGTGTCACTCAATGCCAGTCGGGTGACCCCCAGCTCACGGTGGAGCCGATCGCTCCATTCCACGACCCAGTCGGGTGACCATGGGTCGCCGTACGGATTGCCGAAGCCCATGCTGAGGTAAACCACCATGTCCTTTCCAGCTTGCTCGACCCGATTTCGAATCTGCTCGAGGCGATTCCAAGCCTCGGCCATGTCCGTCCCCGCGTTCCGCTGTTGGAATGTCTCAGAGATGGAGAAGGGGAATCCAATCAGGTCGGCACGGCCTTGCGTGACCGCGTCATTCGCCCCCCGGAGGTTGGCCACGATGGCCAGGACGCGGCTGGCAGAATCTGGCAATGCATCGAACACCTCAGCCGTGTCAGCCATTTGCGGAATGGCCTTGGGCGACACGAAACTGCCCGCGTCGACCACGTCGAATCCAACCTGGAGCAGGGCAGAGAGGTAGGCCACCTTCATGTCTGTCGACACGGGTTTGGACCAGCCTTGCATGGCGTCCCTGGGACAATCCGTCAACTGCCAGTCTTGGCTTGCATTCTCGAGGGACATGCAACAAAGATTGGGCAAAAATGAAACCCACACGGAGGCCCTCCCGTATTCCACCTCGGTCACCCATCCTGGCGGCCTTCACAACAGAACAGAGTACGATGGACCTCCGCACCTTCAACCGCCTTCCACTGGACGAGAAGACGAACTACATGTGGGATCACGGCAACTGCATTTCGCAGCGCATGGTCGAGAACCGATACATCCTCTGCATCTTCGAGATTGAAGGATTCTACGTCGAGGCCATTTACAGCAAACAGAACAACCGTGTCAATGCCATCCTCCCCATCATGGGCATGGAGGCTTGGGAGTCCTACGTGGACAATGTCATCGAAAAGGTGACGCAGATGAACTGACCCACAACACGGTGTCTTGAGGCAGCCGCAGCATCAATGCATGTGGCGTCCACACCAACACATCTCCCGCGTGCCGTGTCGGCAAGCGTGGCTTGGACGAAACCCGCTCTACCAAGGAGCGGGTTTTCCATGTTGTGGCGCGTGCACTTTTGATGGGCTCCAATGGAAACACGCTGGCTCGGCCATGGACCAGCACCACTCGTTCGCCGGAATGTGCAAGCACATGCACTTCCGGAGCGCGTTCCAGTCCAGACTGCAACCGAAGAAGCGCGGCAGTCAACAGCACCACACAAACGCCCATCCAACGGCGATCCCCGCGTGACGCGGCCGCCCATGTCCCGATGCACAAGAGTGCCCCAATCCACCGAAGGGCCCCGTGGCTTCGAGGCAGCTTCAGTGCCGGCCCCCGTTCGTGTAGACAAACCACCGCTTCAACAGCGGCATCGGCCATCCAGACAACGTGGCCAGCCACCACATGGCTCCATTCCTGCGGCAGCACTTGAATCAAGATCAACAAGAGCATGAATCCGGGGACCGCAATGCTGGCCACGAGGTTCGCCGGCAGAAACAACCAGGGGAGCTGTCCAAAAACGGGCCAAGCCACAGGTGCTGTGCTGCATGTGGCGACCCAGGGAATGGCCAACGCCTGCGACCAACGACTCCGAAGTCCATTCCCATGCTGGACGTTGGAGCGCCCAGCATGCCAAATCAGGATGCCCGCAGTCGCCAGGAAACTGAGTTGGGTCCCCACATCCCTGATCAAGTGTGGCGACCGCCACCACATGAAGAGGCCCACTGCAGACAACAGCGTGAGGCCATGCCCCCGCCGACCCAAGGCCAACGCCAAGACCGCCAAACTCGACATGAAAGCCGCCCTCACGGCAGAGGATGGGGCACCGCAGAGCGCAACATACCCCCACACCACCGGCACCACCAGGGGCCACCTGATCCGGCTTGGCAACCACCACAACAGGCCGGACATCAGCAGTGTCACCAATCCCACATGGAACCCGCTCACAGCAGTCAAATGGGCGAGTCCCAGTCCAGAAAACGCCTTCTGAGCCTCCCGAGACAGTCCGCTTTTGTCACCCACGGCCAAGCCGACCAGCCAACCTGCACCATCGCCTCCTCGCCCTTGTGGATCCAAGCGATGTCGGAGCCTGCCCTGGATGTCCCCAAACCATTGCGCTGCCCTGGTGCGCCACGTCCACTTCTCGGAGATGCGCATCACCTCGACACATTGACCGCGAATGCCGCGGCCACTCCAAAACGCTTGGGCATCAAAGTCCCAAGGGTGTGCAGGCTCGGTCCATGGCTTGGCACGCAACACTGCAGCGATCTCAGAGCCCACCTCCAGCGGAATCGACGAATGCCACAGCAATCGGTCCCCTTGCCGGTCTCGACACACCGCGCGATGCATCCCACGCTGCGCAGAAAGCCGTTGTTCCACCACCCATTCCTTGGCTCCACCAGAGACTTGTGGCCAGGAAGGGCCTCGAATTGCAGCCAGTGCCAACCCAAGCGCCAGCGCATGGACATCCACACACCAGCGTGGCATCCGGCATAAAGCCAAGGAGACAGCAAGCCCCCCGCACAATACAGCACCCAACGCATGCTCGAGACGGAGCATTTCGCCGAACAAAACCCCGACCATCAAGTAGGGAAGGAGGGCACGCCCCATCACACACCCAATGAGCCACACTGCGCCGACAATGCCATGCGATGCGCGTGCAGGGCTTGTCGATGCACGCAAAGGCTTTGCAGTCGCTCAGGAAAACCGGTCCAGTGGAAGCTCTGACCACTTCTTGCGGCCCCGGACGAAAAAGTCCCACACGACACTCCCTTGGTAGTGACCAGCCGATGCGGCAGCCTCAGGGTTTACTTGGACGCAGGCCGCTTTTTCCGCCTTTCGCTTGGCCGCCATGGCCGCGCGCTGTTTCCGGAAATCACTGTGCGCCTGGATGACCGCCTTGAAAAAGGCGGGCTTTCCCTCCGCCAGGAATTTCAGACCAGCGATGCCATCGAGGACTTGGCGCCTGAGCAACCTTGCGCGGATTCCGGACCGGTGGTCGTTCTTCAACAAGAGAAAGAGGTTGTTCCGGAAATTCAGAAATGCCTTTTTCGGATTCTCATGTTGGAGAGTGCCTCCACCGAGGTGATACACATGACAACGCCCCGTGGCCCCCACGATGTGACCTCTGTTTTTCAAGCGCCAGCAGAGATCGATTTCCTCCATATGGGCGAAGAAATCCTCATCCAATCCCGACACACTGAACCAAGCTTCTGACCGAAGAAGGAGGCAGGCTCCACTGGCCCAGAACACAGGGCGATCCTGATCATACTGTCCCACGTCCAGCTCGTTGACATCGAACATGCGACCCGCACAAAACATGAAGCCGAATCGATCCATGAACCCGCCCGCAGCACCAGCGTATTCGAATTCCGCCCGCTTTTCCACCGCACGCATTTTTGGCTGAGCCGCCGACCATCCATGGTCCACGCAGGCCGACACCAAACCATCCAGCCACCCGGCGGTGACCTCCACATCACTGTTGAGCAAGACCACCCATTCGAAATCGAGCTGCGCTCTCAACTCTGCCAACCCCAAGTTGTATCCGCCTGCAAAGCCGTGGTTGTCCGACAAGCACACTTGCAGAACATTGGGGGCTTCTCGGGCGAGCCAAGCCAAACTGTCGTCCGTCGATCCATTGTCGATGACCACAACGCGGTCATCGCCCCCCGTGTGGGCGACCACGGACGGGAGAAACCGCTTCAAGTGATCCACCCCATTCCAATTGAGGATGGCCACCGCCACACGACAAGATTCAAGGGGCGCTCCGCTCATGAACTCAACGCGGATTGAAGAAGAGGTCTTCCGGTTCTTCGCGGCTGTAAGTGTCGCGACGCCCCAATTGATTCACGGACGTCTCCGCCACGCTGTGGCCCAATTCGCGGGTCTTCAAAATGTCCAGCCAATCTGCATTGCGAATTTCCTGCGGATGGTCGCTGTGCAGCAGCTCAAAACATTCACCCACCACCTGGGGCGTGTAGAAGAGGAACCGACGGTTGTTGAACTGACCGGCCTTGTGATAATGCCAGATTTCGTAGGGGTAATACTGGGTGCCGTTGTGCCGCTGGACAATGGTGTTGGGACGCCCGTATCGAAGGAGAATCCAACCCATGTCGGTCTCGTGGCCTTCCCGGTTGGGACAGCTTCCATACGCTTCATCGGCAATGGCCACCTCCCTTTGGTATTCCCTCCACGACGCACCGGGGTCTTGAGGCGATCTGGAAAGCCAGAATTGGTCGAGGAACGATTGCAGCGTGCGCAAATCCGCTCCCTTCAGGGAGTACTCGATCGACCTTCTTTCGCCCGCGTCCGCGATGGGCAACAAGGACTCCACCATGGCGTAGAGGCTGTCCCTGTCCTCGTACACCAACACAAAAGGAGAGAGCGTCTTGGCCGCTTCCGCAGCATCCTGGGCCGCAAGCCCCACCACTTCAACAGGGAGTGTCCTGGCCACAACCAGGACTTGTTGGGGGGTCTTCACCTCCACGGTGAGGTCATACACGCCGGGATCCGGCACCGGTATGGACTCGAGCAAGGGAATCACTGGAGCCGCAGATTCTCGGAAAAAGCGCTGTGTCCCGGCCACCCATTCACCTTCCGCATCCTGGAATCCCGCCACGACGAGAAACGCACTGTCCAATCCGAAATGCGCATCGGTCCCGTACAGCTCTCCATAGAAGGGGACGAATTCGATGCCTGCAGAAATGCGCTGGTCCACCAATGGCAGAATTTCCCGGCCAGACCGGGTCAAACTCGTTGTCTCCTCGCCGCGGGGAGCCACACCTTGAACCAAAAACAAGTCACTGATGTCCAGCGCACTGGGCGCATCCACATCGACCACCATCTCATGCTTCAGCGGATCCACGTTCGGGACGGCGAGATCAGAAAGTGTCAACTCCAAGACGTGCGGGCCAGGGGACAATGGAATGCGGGCAATGTCCACAAAATCCCCAGGGTAGGGCAGGGCACCTGTGCGGGCAGTGGCCTTGCTGAAGCCGGCCACGGCACCTGTCGTGTCGTAGGCCACCACCGTCCATTCCACAGCAGCACGGTACAAGCTGTCGCTGGACATCAACCACTGCAATCCCTGCGCCATGATCTCCGCCTGAACTTCCAGATAGGGTGCTCCATCCGGTGTCAAAAACTGCCGGGTGGCCAACCGAACCCCCACCGTGCTCGACTGACCTTGAACGACGGGGGCCGCCAAATGCCAGAACATTCCGAAGAGGAAAACTCCTTTCAACGCGCGTCGTACACCCATGGTAACCCCTAATTTGTCGAACATGCTCATCGAGAACTGGCAAGATACACTCACCTCCCGCCTGGGCGCCGTCCTCGTCACGGCCTGGATGCTGTGCTTGGCACTTCCAGCATGGGCCACACACTTGGTGGGTGGAGAGATGTATTACGACCACCTCGGCGGAGATGATTACGAGGTGCATCTCATCATTTACCGGGATTGCGGCCCCACCAACACCAACGGCACTGGATTTGACTTGTCCGCAGCCATTGGAGTCTACGAAGGGCAGAGCCTGTACGCGACAGGGACCATGGAGTTGAACTTCAACGCCGTCACCAACATCGACCTCCAAAGCGGCAACCCCTGCGCCGTGTTGCCTCCCGGCGTCTGCATCGAGCGGGCCGAGTATGTGTCCACGGTCACCCTGCCTCCGAGTGATTTGCCTTACACCATCGTCTACCAGCGTTGCTGCCGCAACCCGCAGGTATTGAACCTGCTCGATGCGACCAACACCGGCTTCACGATGTACGCCGAAGTGCCCCCCGTGTTGTCGGACGATGCGCTGAATTCCGAATCCAATTCCTGTCCCCGCTTCGCAGAGTTGCCCCAAGCCTATGTCTGCCAAGGCCAGCCATTTGCGTTGCCCAACCTGGCCACCGACCCGGATGGAGACAGCCTCTTGTACAGCATTGGCGATGTCTTCATCGGCGGCAGCTTTTCCGCGCCCACGCCAAATCCACCAACGGGCCCGCCCTTCACCAACGTGACCTGGGAAGCGGGCTATGGCCCTTTGACCCCCTTGGGCAATGGCGATGCGGACGCGTTGACCATCAACCCAGCAAACGGCACCATCACGGCGAGCCCCACCATGGTGGGCAAATACGTCGTCGGCATCTACGTCACGGAATTCAGGGAAGACGACAACGGCAACTGGGTCCCCTTGGGACGGATCATCCGGGATTTCACCATCGACGTCGTCCCATGTGAGATTGTCTTGCCCGACGTGTTTTGGCCAGAACCATGCAGTGGCCTGGACGTGGCGTTCAGCGTGGATGCCGATGCAGGCGAATTCGCTTGGGATTTTGGCACATCCAACCCTGCGGACACCAGCGACCTGCCCGATCCGGAGCACAGTTTTGCGGAAGAGGGCGTCTATTCGGTCTCGTTGGTCTACGACTTGGGGGGGTGCGCAGACAGCTTGACCCAGGACATCACGGTGTCTCCACCTTACTCGCCGGACTTCAGCTTGGGCGACATCAGCTGCCTGGCCGAGGGATGGAACCAGACGGTGACGTTTGAGGGGGACGACCCCGGCGAGGGCAACGTCGTCTGGACCGTGGACGGGAATGTTGCCGCAGAGGGCCTCAGCCCAAACGGCATCGCTGTACCACCCGGTGACCACACAATCGGAACCATTTTGACCAATGGATTTGGTTGCGTGTTTGAAGCCTCGGAGACCGCCCCTTACCCCGCGCTGCCCGTCGCATCCTTCGTCATGGCCGAGCCGCCATGCAATGACGTGACCATTGAATTCTCCAATTTGTCCTCGGACGCATCCAATTACACTTGGACGTTCGATGTGACGGATGGGGCCACCGGGCTGGCTGAAGAAAGCCAACAAACGAACCCGACGTGGACCTACCCCGGGTTTGGTTCTTACGTGGCCCAGCTCATCGCAGCGCCAGGCGAGGCGTGTGCAGACACCGTGGAACAGGAAGTCCTCGTTCTGCCGCAAGACCCGCTCGTCATGGCTTTCGGTGCCGTGGAGCCGCTGGCCTGCTCATTGGAGACGACGGTGGACTTCTTCTTTTACGGAGAAGGCGCGGACGCCATCACCTGGGATTTCGGGTCCGCCGGACAAGGTGCGGGCGACACGTTGACGTATGACTTTGAGGAGGCCGGTGTCTATGCGGTGAGTCTGACCATCGAAAACGACACGTGCGGCACCAGCCAGACGGCTGAATTCGAGGTGCTCGTTCCGGAGCTCGTGGCAGAGGTGGAGCTCGTCATCCCCAATGTCCTGACGCCCAATGCAGATGGCAAAAACGACCGCTTCCGGGTGGGGGTGCGCCGGACAGATGGCAGTGTCGGAGCTGAGAACGCCTCTTCTTTCAGTCGCTTTGCCCTGCGCATCTTCGACCGGTGGGGTGTGCTCATCCATGAATCCGAAGGCGTCGGCGCTGGCTGGGATGGGCGGATCAATGGCAGAGAGGCCGCGCCTGGAACGTATTACTACATCTTGGACGCAGACCACAGCTGTCTCGACGAAGACCTTCGAGAAGTAGGGGAGGTCACCCTCATTCTGGACTGACAGGCCTGCGGAACCAGCGGGTGTGCTCCACTTGGCACACCACAACGCGGAATGCATCGTACCACTCGGACACACCCCGGGCCTTGGCGGCACGATGCTCTGTGTGTTCCGCCCACTGTTGGACCGATGCCAAGTCCTTCCAATAGCTGATGAAGATGCCGTCCCGACCCTCTCGTATGGCCTCGAAGCCGAGGTAGCCATCCATGTTCTCCGCATGCGACATCACGACATTCATCGCATCCGAATATCCCGGCGGATCCAAAGGGCGCTCTGAAATGAAGATGCTGGCATAGTGTCCGGGCTCCAGCTGGATGCGATCGTTGACTGCAGGCATGGCGTGAAGGTCGCACACCCCATCTTTACCGCATGAACGCCGCATGGGACCACGCTTTTCCAGAATGCATCCACGATGCAGCCGGACGGCGCATGGTACAGCGGATGCGATTGGGCTTCAAAGCTTTGACCACATTGCCCTGGGCTCAGGACATTGGGCACGCACCCGACACCAGTGCCGTGTGTGCCACTCTCCAGCGAGCCCAAGCGCCCCTGGTCGTGTTGGACCTGCCGACTGGAATGGAGGTTCCCACCTTGCCGCATGACGCTTGGGCCATCGAAAGGCACACCCGTCAGTTGTCCTTGCAGAAAGGCATGGACCCGATCGAATGGTGGCCATCACACCGGAGAAAGCAATGGCGCAGGGCGGAGCGGGAAGGCATGACTGCCGAGCGCACCGAGGATTTGGACCTGTTGGTGGCCCTGCACCAAGCGTCGCGACAGCGGAAAGGCCTCGACAGCAATGGCCAATGGCTCCGCGCACTGTTGAATCCCCTTCTCCAGCAGCCAGACACCCACGCGTGGATTGTCCGAAGCGCAGAGGGAGCCCCCATGGCGGGAGGCGTGTTTCACGGAGCGGAGGACAATCGCTGCATCTATGGATTCGGCGGGCAATTCCGTACGGAACAACCTGGAGACAGCAGCCGCGCGTCGGTGCTCATGATCGGCACCGCCATGCGCCACGCTACAGAACAAGGGTCCGCGGTTTTTGACTTCGGCGGGAGCCAAGACCAAGGGGTCGATCGCTTCTACTCCGAATTCGGTGCCGAACGCATTCCCAAATGGCGCTTGGTCCGCATTCGCGGCATGTGGAAGCCGGTGCTGCGCTGGCGCCGACCCGATTTATTCCCGGCTTGATCAGGGCCAGACAGCAGCCTTACGCTCCTCGGGGAGGAAGGAGGCATCCCTTGCCCAGCGGTTGATCTGCGCGAATTCAGACTCGGTGAAGCCCATGCCATCCCGCAGCAGCCGGTACTCGTCCATCAGCTCAATGTTCATGATGCCGGGGTCATCCGTATTGACCGTGGTCCGGATGCCCGCCTCCATGATGGTGCGGAAGGGATGGGACGACTTCTCGGAACAGACACCACTCAGCCAGTTGGACGTGGGACACAGTTCCAGCACGGTTCCACGCTCCCGCACAAAATCAAGGACATCGCGGTCTTCCAGAATGCGCACCCCGTGGCCAATGCGGTCTGCATGCAGCAGCTCAATGGAGTCCCGGATGTTGCGCGCGGCTTGCGGCCCTTCAGCCTCGCCTGCGTGAATGGTGACCGAAAATCCTTCCGACTTCGCCTTGTCAAAAAGCGGGATGAAGTGGGCAGGCCCCACAGCGAGTTCGTTGTCCGCAAGGTCCATGGCCAGGATGTCCGCTTTCTTCTCAATCGCAAAGTCCAGCCAATAGCGGTTCTCTTCGACCGTTTTGATCCGCTGAAGCAAGCAAATCAGGCCAACGGCCATCGGGAAGTCTTGCTCCGCGCGAGCGATTCCACGGAGAATGGCCGCATGCATGGCATCGGGCTTCAACGCATCATGCGCATCACATAGAAAACTCGGTGCGTAGCGAAGCTCGAGGATGCGCACTCCGTTGCGCCACATGTCCTCACAGCACTCATAGGTCATGCGCTCCACCACCTCGGCAGAGTCCAGCAGATCCCGGTGCCCGAGAAAGATGTTCAGGAGGGTGGGGAGGTCTCCGACCGGTTCCGTGATGAGGAAATCCCGACGAAACTCCGCATCGGAGATCGACCGCCCCTTGACCGCCAACAACTCCTTCAGCAAAGCAGGTCGGGCCGTCAATTCCAGGTGGCAATGCAATTCCACCTTGGGCAAGGCGCGAAGGGCGTCGTCAGTCATGATGCTCAAAGGTAGCCTTCGACCGCGCTCTGTTCATTTCCAACTGCGCCTCCGACTCAGATGACACCGACCAGGATTCAACTTGGGCACATGATTGGAATCGGAGCACGCATTGCCCACCCGAAATACGGGGAGGGCGCCATTTTTGGAGAAGCTGGAGCCGCTTGGCGCATCTTTTTCCAAGACCACGGCGAGAAGGAATTGGCCAAGACTTACGAGTCCTACGAAATCATCGATCCCGCTCCGGAGAACGCCGGTGGCGGCATTGAGCTCGAGGATGTCATTTCTGCCGTGGAGAATGTGTTTGACCAATACATGGAATCTCCTGAGCCCATCGCATTGGGAGACAAGTGGGAAGGCGGCACCATGGAACTCCGGCCTGGCGATGAAGGACTGAAAGGCAAGGAACTTCCAATCGAGACCTTCTTCCACAAGATTGTCATGCTCCGGGACCGCCTGCGGGTGTTGGAGCAGAACATCAACAGCCACAAAGTCCTGACCGACGAGGACAAGGTGAACCTGCAGCAGTACATCACCCGCTGCTATGGTTCTTTGACCACCTTCAATGTCCTCTTTGACAGCAAGGAGGACTGGTTCGTCGGAGAGAAAAAGGGCTGATCAGCGCACCACGGTGAGCATCCCCGAGAATTCTTCGGGATAACGCCCGTGCGTCCAGCGCACTTGCACCGACCAGGCATATTGACCGTCGCGCACGTAATGCGCCCCGCCGCCGCGTTGGTCTTGCCCAACCCAGAACTCATCGGGGTCGGTCGACGAGAAGACCACCTCGCCCCAGCGGTTGAAAATCTGGAACCGGTAATCGGTCGCGCCAAATGCTTGGCCCAAAGGACGGAAGCCGTCGTTGATGCCATCGTTGTTGGGGGAGAAGGCATTGGGGACAAACAGCCGCAGGTCGAGCTCCTTGAAGTGGGCCACTACCTGCACATCCCCATCCGTTGGCAACACCACACCAAGTTCTTGGGTTTGCATGCCTGACACGTCCTCAGCACCCATCACTTCCCACCGATCGAACATCCAGTCACCTGCAGGCTTGGCAATGAAGGCTTGTGGCCCATCCACCACAAAGCTGTCCTCCCAATGGTCGGACACCAAAGCCCGCCCCACGACATCCACAGTCCCGGAGCCAGCCGGCACCACGTCCACCTCGAGGTTGACGTGCTCCACGTAATTGAAATGTGCCGTCACGGTGCCACCGGTGTCCACCAGGAGCGTCGCCGCAGCAGACTCGAGGTCCGGGAGAATGGCATTGTTGGTGTGGGTCCAATGTGAGAACGCCCACCACATGTCAGCAGAGGCGCTGATGTCGTGCTCTCCGTCAAACAGCTCGACTTCGTCCGGGTAGGGGCCAGCGACCACGCCATTCACCTGGATGTCTCCAACACCCGCAGGCTCCACGTCGAACGTGACCAACTCAGGCGGTACAGGCTCTCCAAAATGCGCCACAATGGTGGCGTTGCCCGTGAGCTCGATTTCAATCAGGAAGGCCTGGATGTCGTCGATGACCACGTCTCCATCCAGCACTTCCCAATACAGGAATTCTGCGCCTTCACACTCCTCCTCAGCCTCCATGGAGATGGGGACCCCCGCGAAGTACCACCCGGTGAACGGCACCATGGACGGATCGATGTCAAAAGAGTTCAGCTCGACCTCGCCACAGCCGTCAATCAGCACCGTCAAGTCCACGGGCTCCACATCGTAGCAGTCCTCCATGCCGCTCAGCACGGTCTCGTTGCAGCGCTCGTCGATGAAGTCGTGGACTTCCTGAACGGCGGCTTGCCACTCGGCGAGGTCGCCTTCCCAGCGCTCGATCTGCCGGGGCATCTCCGGCTCGATCACCGCAATCATGCTGTCCAGCACGGCGTGCATGTTGTCGCACGTGAAATGGGTGTTGCCCAAATCGGCCCAACGGTTGATGTAGGTCGCCCAGAAGTCGTCGTTGTCCATGAGCGCGTTGAGCACAGGGATGTGCCCTTGACCACCCACGTCACCCATGTTCTCCGGATTGCACGGATCGGCTTCGGAGCCAGTGTCCGGAAGACCGGTGTAGTTGGCACCGTGGCCGAAGGTGTTGTCGAGGTCCCACAAGGCATAGCGCCAGCGGCGGCCATCGCCATCGGGGTTCCGTCCCCGCCACCAAGCCGTATTCCAATTCAGCCAGTCGGCACAGACCACATAGCTGTTGAGGATGAAGTAGTCGATGAGCGACATCTCATTCAGCTCGCTGATGGCTTGCTGGTAGTTGGCCTCTACCGTCATGTCATTGGTGGTGATGAAGTCGACCAGATCGTACCAATCTGCGCCGTCACCGTATTCCTCCCACGTTCCGCCCCAAGTCTTCAGGAAGTCGATGTCGTAGCGCCCCTGATCATAGTAGCGGCGGGTGAAGTCGCTGTCGTCGACCTTCTCGCGGTACTCGTACACGCCCCAGTACTGGCCATTGATGTAGAGGATGCAGCTCTCGCTGGTTCGCTCGTCCAAATGCAAGTCCGCCAGCGCGCTCAACGTCTGGACATAAGCATCCCGCACATGGGCGCCTCCGGAGTAAGGGTAGTTGTCGTTGGCTGCCGCCTTGAAAATCAGACGCTGGAACTTGCCGCGGTTGGAGATGTG
>CALBSW010000063.1 GCA_937967465.1 uncultured Flavobacteriales bacterium | reverse complement strand
GAGGCCAATGTGCAGGGCATCCCCGCCCCCTCCATGGAGAAGATCCGGGAACTGGGCGAAGAAGTGGTGCGGGCCAAGTATGGCAACCTGTTCCAGATGTACGAGCAGATCACGGCCGACAACCCGTACAAGACACCGATGCGCATTTACCCCGCGGTGCACTACACCATGGGCGGACTTTGGGTTGACTACAACCTTCAGACGACCATCCCGGGTTTGTACGCCTGTGGGGAGGCGAATTTCTCCGATCACGGTGCCAACCGCCTCGGAGCCTCGGCCTTGATGCAGGGATTGGCGGACGGATACTTCGTGCTGCCCTACACCATCGGAGATTACCTCGCTGACGACATCCGGACGGGCACCATTTCCACGGACTCCCCGGAGTTTGCGGCCGCTGAGCAGGGGGTGCGCGATCGCATCGAGAAGTTGCTGAGCAACCCCGGCAAGACCCCGGTGGACGACTTCCACCGCCGACTCGGCCGCATCATGTGGAACGAGTGCGGCATGTCCCGCAACGCCGAAGGCTTGAAGAAGGCCATTGCGGACATTCAAGCCCTCCGCGAGGAATTTGAGCGCGATGTCCGTGTGCCGGGCCGCGCCGACCGCTTCAACCCTGAGCTCGACAAGGCAGGCCGCGTGTCGGACCTGATGGAGCTGGGTGAGTTGATGTGCAAGGATGCCCTCGAGCGCAACGAAAGCTGCGGGGGTCACTTCCGGGAGGAGTACCAGACTCCGGAAGGCGAAGCCCTGCGGGATGACGAGGGCCACGCCCACGTCAGCGCCTGGGCATTTACCGGTGTTCCGGCTGAAGCCGTGCACCACAAGGAGGCACTGACCTTCGAGAACGTTGAATTGAAGACCCGGAGCTACAAATAAGCCGACACCATGGACTTTACTCTGAAGATCTGGCGGCAGGAAGGGCCGCAGGAACAAGGCCGGATGGAGACTTACCCGGTCACCGGCATCACGGGTGACATGAGTTTCCTGGAGATGATGGACGTCTTGAACGACCAACTCATTCGGGATGGACAAGACCCCGTCGCCTTCGACCACGATTGTCGCGAGGGCATCTGCGGCATGTGCAGCATGTTCATCAACGGGGAGGCCCACGGTCCGAACCGGAAGACCACGACGTGCCAGCTCCACATGCGGAGCTTCAAGGACGGCGAGACGATTTACATCGAGCCGTGGCGCGCCTCTGCGTTCCCGGTGGTCAAGGACCTGGCTGTGGACCGCGGCGCGTTCGATCGAATCATCCAGGCTGGCGGCTACGTCAGCGTCAACAGCTCTGGAAACCCGCTGGACGCCAACGCGATTCCCGTTCCCAAGGACGACGCAGATGAGGCGTTCAATGCGGCCACATGCATCGGCTGTGGCGCCTGTGTGGCCACGTGCAAGAATGCGTCAGCCATGCTGTTCGTGTCCGCCAAGGTGAGCCAGTTTGCCCTGCTTCCTCAAGGCCAGCCCGAGCGCATGAGCCGCGTACAGCGCATGGTGGACCAAATGGACAAAGAGGGCTTCGGCAACTGCACCAACACCGGCGCCTGCGAAGTGGAATGCCCGAAAGGCATCAGCCTCGACAACATTGCCCGCATGAACCGCGACTTCTTGAAGTCGCAGGTCACCGGCGAGTGACAACCGAAGGCAGGGAGAGGTCTTTTGGCGACTCAGGTTGCTGACCTTAAGTGCGAAGATGCCTTACTTTGCAGTCATGCGCGTCTTTCTTTTTCTGTTGACCCTGTTGTGCTCGGTTCAAGTCCAGGCTCAGGGTTCTGTGAAGGTGGAGTTCACAGCCAAGGGGTGCTGCCCCATGTGCGAGGACCGCATCGTCGCAGCGTTGGATGTTCCGGGCGTGCGCGCAGCGGAATGGGACCAATTCGAGGAAAAGGCGATGGTGGTCTACAAGCCGAAGAAGATTTCGGAAGAGGAGATTCAGCAGCTCGTGGCCGACGCCGGTCACGACACTGACCTGTACACGGCGAGCGATGAGGTCTACAATGGGCTGGCCGCGTGCTGCCTGTACCGCACGGGTTGCCAAGGTTGTTCGGAACGGAACAAGCATTCCGACCACGACCACGAGGAAGGGGACGACGAGGACCGCCGCTGATGTGGGGTTTGAGCATGCGCACAGCGCTCCAGACCATGTGCGTAGCCTTTGTGGTCGCGTTGGCATTCCCGGCGGCGGCACAGAAAACGGTGACCGTCAAGGGCAAGGTCTACTCGAAGACGGAGGTGGA
>CALBSW010000062.1 GCA_937967465.1 uncultured Flavobacteriales bacterium | reverse complement strand
TTGAGTCCTGCCAGCTGGAGTCGGACGATGCGCCCGGTGTGTTCCCGGTCGAGCGGATGGAAGACGGCGATCTCGTCGATGCGGTTGACGAATTCCGGACGGAGGAAGGCCAGCAGGGCTTCCCGGGCCACGTCGACCGTGGTGTCGTCCTGGGCGGTTTCGGAGGCCGGCCGACCGGCGTCGGCCCCCGCAGCGAACCGGGCGGCCAGGGCGTCCGTTCCGGCATTGGAGGTCATGATGACCAGGGTGTTTCGGAAATCCACCAGCCGGCCCTTGCCGTCGGTCAGGCGCCCTTCGTCCAGCAGCTGAAGGAGCGTGTTGAACACGTCAGGGTGGGCTTTCTCGATTTCGTCGAGAAGGACCACGGTGTGCGGGCGGCGGCGGACCGCTTCGGTCAGCTGTCCGCCCTCATCGTGCCCGATGTACCCGGGAGGGGCGCCGACCAGGCGGCTGACGGTGTGCTTTTCCTGGAATTCACCCATGTCCAACCGGACCAGAGCGCGCTCGTCGTCGAACAGGAATTCGCTCAGGGCCTTGGCGAGCTCGGTTTTGCCCACACCCGTGGACCCCATGAACAGAAAGCTGCCCATCGGCCGGTTGGTATCGGCGAGTCCCGACCGTGTCCGGCGCACGGCCTCGCTGACGGCTTGGACCGCCCCTTCCTGGCCGATGATGCGCTGCGCCAGTTGGTCCTCCAAGGAAAGCAGGCGGGCCCGGTCGGATTGGAGCATCCGCGACACGGGGACACCGCTCCACAGACTCACGACATCGGCAATGCCCTCGGCGTCCACTTCCTCCTTGACGAGGCGGGACTCACCCTGCATGGCGAGCAGGTCGGCCTTGGCCTGCTCCAGGGCGGATTCGTGCTCGCGGATCCGGCCGTAGCGGATCTCGGCCACCTTGCCGAAATCGCCATCGCGCTCAGCGCGGTCCGCCTCGGCTTTTAGGCCCTCCAGCTCGTCGCGAAGGCTTTGAACGCGGTCGATGACCGTACGCTCGGCATCCCATCGGGCTTGCAGCGTGTCGCGCTCCTCGCCGAGGTTGGCCAGGTTGATGTCGATCTCCGTGCGGCGGACAGGGTCGCTTTCTCCAGCGATGGCGGCCTTTTCGATCTCCAGTTGGAGAATGCGGCGCTCCAAGTCATCCAGGGCCTGAGGCTTGGAATTCATTTCCAACCGCAAGCGCGCAGCCGCCTCGTCGATCAGGTCGATGGCCTTGTCCGGGAGGAAGCGGTCGGGCAGGTACCGCGTGGACAGCTCCACGGCGCGGACCACGGCTTCGTCCCGGATGGCCACGCGGTGGTGGGCCTCATACCGGTCCTTGATGCCCCGCAGGATTGCGATGGCGCTGTCCCGGTCGGGTTCCGACACGCGGACCTGCTGGAACCGCCGTTCGAGGGCCTTGTCCTTTTCGAAGTACTTCTGGTATTCGTTGAGCGTGGTGGCGCCAATGGCCCGGAGTTCGCCGCGGGCGAGGGCGGGTTTGAGGATGTTGGCCGCATCCATGGCGCCTTCGCCTGCGCCAGCGCCGACCAGGGTGTGGATCTCGTCAATGAAGAGCAGCACCTGTCCATCGCTTTCCTCGACTTCGCGGACAACGGCTTTGAGGCGCTCCTCAAACTCGCCTTTGTACTTGGCTCCTGCGATGAGGGCGCCCATGTCCAGGCTGTACAGGGATTTGTCGAGGAGGTTGTCGGGGACGTCGCCCGAGACAATGCGGTGCGCGATGCCCTCCGCGATGGCGGTCTTCCCGACGCCGGGCTCTCCGAGCAGGATGGGGTTGTTCTTGGTGCGCCGTGTCAGGATCTGCAGGACGCGGCGGATTTCCTCGTCGCGGCCGATGACCGGATCGAGCTTGCCGTCGTGGGCCATGGCGTTGAGGTTGCGGGCGTACCGGTTCAGGGCATCGAGTGCATCCTCGTGGCTGGCGCTGTCGACCGTGCGGCCGCTGCGAAGGGCTGCGACGGCTTGCTGGAGCCCGTCCAACGTGGCGCCCGCATCGGCGAGCAAGCGGGCTGCGGTTCCGCCCGCGGCGAGGACGCCGGAAAGGAGCTGGTCGAGGGCGATGTATTGATCGCCGTCTTTCCTCGCCGACTCCGCGGCGCTCCGCAGGGTGGCCTGCGCGGTCTGGCCCCAGGGAATCTGGGGTTGTCCGGATTGGGTGGGCAGGGCGTCGATGGCGCGATCAACGGCATTCTGAACCGGGGAGGCGGGAACCTCCATGCGCTCCAGAAGGTGGGTGGGCAGCGGGTCTTGGCCATGCAGAAGCGCGTGCAGAATGTGAAGGGCGTCCACTTGGCTGTGGCGCTTGCGGCCCGCCAGGGCGAGTGCTTCTTCGAGGATGCTCTGGGCTTTGAGGGTAAAGGCGTGCTGTTCCATGATGTGGGGTTGTCCAATGTGGTGGGCCGCCCCGTGCGGCCACATCCGCCTCCTCCAATACGGTGCCAACGCGAGAATGCAGGGCCAGGCGTGTCATTTTGGCACCCGAAGTGGAGTTTGGCTGACGTTTTGTCGGTTCGGGGCGCTTACTTTTGTCGCCATGCAGGAGAAGCGGGTCTTCATGGTCGTGTACATGGGTGTGGGCAAGAGCACCAGTGGCGCTCGTCTGGCCAAACTCATGGGGCTGCCTTTCTTCGACACTGACGCTGTCCTGCGCCAACGGCATGGGTGCAGCATCAGCCGCCTGTTCGAGGAGCAAGGAGAGCCCGCCTTCCGGACCATGGAACGCGATGTGCTCCACGACTTGGTTCGGGACCACGAGCAGGTGTTGATCTCCACCGGTGGCGGGACACCGTGCCATGCGGACAACATGGAGTTCATGCGGACCCATGGAACGGTGGTGTACCTCCAAATGCCCGCGGATGCGCTGGTGATGCGCTTGGAGGGCAGGGCGGACCAACGCCCCTTGATCGCCGGCCTGTCTGCAGAGGCGTTGCCGGCCTTTGTGGCCCGGCATCTGGCCGAGCGGGAGCCCGTTTACAGTCAAGCCCACATCACGGTCGATGCCCGGCATTTCGACCGGGACCGCATGAAGTCCGTCCGGAATCTCGTGGAGGGGCGCGCTTGGTTCAGTCCATCAGAACCGCCTCGTCCGGACCTGGACCGCTGAGGCGGACATCGATGTGCGCCTTGAGGTTGGTGGACAGGCTCATCCCCACATAGTCAGCCCGGACCGGGAACCGGCGGTGGATTCGGTCGACGAGGACACAGGCTGCGATGCCGCGCGGGCGGGTTTGCAAGAGGGTGTCCACTGCATGGAGCAGCGTCCGGCCACTGTTGAGCACGTCGTCCACGACGATGATGGTGGCGCCTTGGAGGATGGCGCGGTCAAAATCGTTGCCGTGGCGGTCCGTCAACGTGATGGGGTGGTCCAAGGGCGCGTCCTTGTCCATGGTGACGGTAAAACCGAGCACAGGCACTTCGCTGATGCCCTCGAGGGCATCCACCAGACGGCGTGCCATGACCGTGCCCTGACCGTCGATGGCCGTGATGGCGATGCGCGGTGCGGCGTGATGGTCTTCAAGGATTTGCCGAGCGATGCGTTGGATGCAGCGTTCGATGCGCTGGGCATCGAGGATGACGGCTTCTCCGGATGGGGTAGACTGCGCGTTCATGAGGTTGCAATGTCGCCCATTCCGTCCGGAGACGAGAGCAGGTTGGCATCGAATTCCAACAGGGACACCGCCTCGACGTGAGCGGTGTGGGGGAATTGGTCCACCAGTTTGAACGCTTGGAGGGCGTATCCGGCTTCGCGCAGCGTGACCAGGTCACGGGCCTGTGTGGCCGGGTTGCAGCTGACATAGACGAGGCGCTTGGCGCGGAGGCGAATCACCTTGCGCAGCGACTTGGGGCTGATTCCGCTGCGCGGGGGATCCAAAACAATGGTGCCGATTCGACCACCGTATTCCGGATGGTCCAACAGGAACCGCCCCACATCGGCCGCGTGGAATTGAAGCCCGGAGACACCATTGCGCTCGGCACTCCGGCGCGCATCGTCGATGGCCTCCTCGATGATGTCGACCCCCACGACCCGCGTCCCGGTCCCGCCGTGCCGGGCGAGCAATTGGGCGATGGTGCCCGTACCGCAAAAGAGGTCCATGGTGACGGGGTCCGGCGCCTCGACTTCAGGCAGGGGTTCCGCATAGGCGTAAGCCATCACTTGGGCATACAGCCGCTCTGCGCAGCGCGGGTTGGTCTGGAAGAAGCTCCGCATCCGAATCTCGAAGGCGAGCCCGTGCAGGTGTTCGACCACGTGGTCCTGGCCCGCCACGAAATGGGTGCTGCCGTCCCGGGCCTCGACCCGTTCGCCCTTGTCGTCATTGAGCGTGTGGACGAATCCGGCCAGACGGTCCCCGAGGTGTTGTTCGAGCATGCCGTGGAAGGCGGCGGCATCGAATTGATCCAGTCCATCGGACGTGGTCACCAGGTTGACCAGGAGCTGGTCCTGCGACAGGCTGCGGCGCACCACGAGGAAGCGGAAAAAGCCTTCCCGCTTCGGGGCGTGCCACGGCGGGAGTCCCGAGTCCGAGCAGGCTTGGCGGATGGTGGGCAAGAGGTCCTCGAAAACCGGATCGAACAAGCCGCTGTCCCGTTCGAGGTTTTCGACCGCCCACCAGGTGCCACGGGCCTTGAAGCCCAAAAAGAAGCCGTCCGCAAACTCCGCATCCGGGTCGTCTCCCGGCTCCCGGCCGATGGCCGAGAAGCTGTATTCCATCTTGTTGCGGTAGTGGAATCCCTCCGGGGAGTCCACCCAGCCTTCGTAGCGGGCCTCGAGGTCGGGCACTTCACCGATCCGGCGATACACGTCGAGGGTGGTGCGCTCCTTGTGTTCCCGTTGTGCCGGGAGCGGCAGGGTGATGTACGGGGCGCCGGGAATGGCCTGGTGGGGCACCGTCACTTCTTCCGGCGCGCGTTTCAGCACGGCGGTGATCCGGGCTTCGGCGTGCCGGCGCTTGCACTGCGACACACGGGCGCGAACGCGCTGACCGGCAATGGCATTGGGCACAAAGACAGTGAAGTCGCCGTCCTCGGTCGGGACCTTGGCGATGCCTTTTCCGCCAAAGGCGACGTCGAGGATGTCGAGCTCGAGCATCTGGCCTTTGTGAAAGAGTCTGGGTTTGCGTGGCAACGTGGGGAACTCTGTGGCGAAACGCCGGTGAATGGCGCGAAAATACGGCGGTGGCGCATGCTAAATTGGCTCCCATGTCGTGTCGTCTTTCCGCGCTGTGTCTGTTGTTTGTTTGGGCGGTTGCCTGGCCGCTTGACATGTCCGCCCAGCACCCAGATGAAGTGGCGGTGGTGACATTCAACATCCGCTACGACAACCCCGATGATCCGGTGGCCTGGGATGTGCGCAAGGAGACAGTCGTCGGGTCCGTGTCGTATTTCGACATCCTCGGGTTCCAAGAAGCCTTGGCCCACCAACAGGACTTTCTGGTGGCTTCCCTGCCTGAACACGACCACTATGGGGTGGGGCGGGACGACGGCGCGCGCGGAGGCGAACATTGTCCGCTGTTCTGGCGGCGGGACCGCTTTGACCTGCTTCACGCCGAAACCCTGTGGCTGAGCGAGACCCCGCAAGTGCCCGGTTCCATCGGATGGGACGCGGAGTTGCCGCGCATTGCCACGGTCGTTTTGCTTCATGACCGCCAGACCGAGCAAGTCTTCCGTGTGATCAACACCCATTTCAGCCACATCGGCAAAGAGGCGCAGCAAGCTGCGGCACAAATGCTGTCGGCCAGATTCAGTGAGAGTCCGGCGGAAGTCAACCTGTTGCTTGGGGATTTCAATGTCGGCCCCCAGTCCGCACCGTATGGCGTTTTGACCTCCGGTCGAATGGAGGATGCGTACACCGCTGCAGACAAGCGGTGCAGGTCTGGTCAAGGGACCTACACCGGATTTCCCACCTCGGGCTTGCGGGGCGCACCGCGAATCGACCACATTTTCGTCGACGGTGGAGATGTGCTCTGGTATTGCCTGGAGGAGCGCATTCTCGAGGGATACTACATGAGCGACCATTTGCCGGTCTACATCGCGTTGAAGCCATGACGGCCCGGCGTGCTTTGGCTCTGTGGGGCGGGCCCGTGGGGTTTGTGGCCTGTCTGGGTCTCTTGCCATCGGGGGGCGATGTGAACCAAGCCGCATTGGCGGGCACGGCCTGGTGGATGTTGTGGTGGTGGATTGGTGGTGCCGTTTCCATTGGCCCGACGAGCCTGTTGCCGATTGCCTTGTTTCCCTTGTGCGGCGTGATGGGAGTGAGTGAGGTGGCGGCGCCATTCGGGTCCAAGTTCATTTGGCTCTTTCTCGGCGGATTCGTCTTGGCACTGGCCTTGGAGCGGCATGGTCTGCATCGCCGCTTTGCCCTGCACCTGCTGCGGCGCATCGGAGGCGGCCCCCGTCGGACGCTACTGGGTTTCATGCTGGCCACTGCGCTGTTGAGCATGTGGATTTCCAACACGGCGACCACGTTGATGATGCTGCCCATGGTGATGGCAGTGCTCGCATTGTTGGAAGAGGGCAGGGAGCCTGTACCGTGGGGCAGTGCGCTGGTGCTGGGTGTAGCGTACGCAGCCAACACGGGCGGCATGGCGACCCTCGTGGGCACCCCTCCCAATGCGGCCTTGGCTGGGGTGGCTTCGGAGCGTTTCGGGGTGGACATCGGATTTGCCGAGTGGATGGCAGTGGGGCTGCCGATCTCTGCCATCGTATTGACCGCGGTCTACTTCGGCCTTGTTCGCATGCACCGCTTGCCCCGGGCGTCCGACCGCACGGCCACCGCCGATGTGGTGCGCGATGAATTGGCGAAGCTCGGGGCCATGGGAGTGGCCGAGAAACGCGTGCTCCTGCTCTTCCTGGGGACGGCTGGCTTGTGGATGTTCCGAAGGCCTTTGAATCTGCTGCTCGATTCGCTGGGGGTGGCCCTCAATGACACTTCCGTTGCGGTCGTGGCTGCCATCGCCTGTTTCGCGGTCCCTGGACCGCGGGGTCATCAAGGTCCAGGTGCACCCTTGCTGGAGGCGCAAGACTTGAAGCGGTTGCCGTGGGACATCTTGCTCCTGTTCGGGGGAGGATTGGCCTTGGCCAAAGGGTTCGAGACTGCGGGTTGGGCCGCCACACTGGCCGATGGAGCCGCGGGGTTGGGTTGGTCGCAATGGGCCATGCTCGCGGCGGTCACGGCCCTTGGTCTGTTTGCCACGGAACTCATGAGCAACCTGGCTTTGACCCTGCTTTTGACCCCGGTTGCAGGCGCGCTCGCGGCGGGCATGGGGCTTCATCCCTTGTTCTTCGCTGCGCCAGTGGCCCTCGCCTCGAGTGGGGCATTCATGTTGCCGATGGCCACGCCGCCCAATGCCATTGTGTTTTCGTCGGGCCGGTTTCGAATGGCCGACATGGCCCGGGTGGGCATCGTTTTCAATGTCTTGACCCTCCTCATCGTGTTGGCGATGTGGGTCTTGCTGGCTCCGTCAGCCTGGCGATAGAGGCCTATGAAACTTGGATTATGAGAGATGAATGACTAAATTAAGGGGACCAAATCCTTGAAGCTTGTCATCTCTCAGCCTTTCCCGAGGGGCCGTCGCTGCATCCTTTCTGCTGTTCTTCGGACCGGCGGCCTCCGCCCAATCGGGTTGGAGTCCCGACTACAATCAGGACGGCGTCATTTCTGCAGCGGACTTGACGGGGTTCCTCACGGCATGGGAAATGCCGGTGGACAGCGTTCATGTGTCTGCTTGGGAAATCCACTGTGATCGGGCCATGCAGGGCTTGGTGCCCCTCGACAGCGTGACGTACACCTTGGCCGCGATGGACATCCAATTGCGGGAAAATGAACAAGGAGAGGAGGTGTTGGACACCGCTTGGGTCGATCAGCAATGGGTCATCACCAACATTCCGGTCGAATTCAACCACATCCGCTTCTTCGGCCCGACGCCTTTTGTCACAGGGCAGATCAGCTACCATCCTGATACCGACAGCTATTTGTGGTACATGGAGTTCAATGAGAGCACCGTGCTGAATCCAGAAAACAACCGCTTGGGCGAGCTTCAGGACGACGGGTGGTTCCAAAACATCTACGTGTTTGAGGAGCTGATCCCGCATGCGCCCAGCATTTTGGCGCCGCACGGCGATCAATGGTTCCTCTCGCCACGTTATTCGGGCTATGGCAATGCCACCTGGACTGTGCTGGATTACTCCGTGACGTTCCACGGCGCGCCCTGAGCGCAACTTTCCATCCCCTCAGCAGGTTCCATCTTTGTGTCAATGAAGGTCAGGGACATGAGGACATGGGCAGCCATGATCGGCTGCGTGGTGGCCTTGACAGGGTGTTTGAAAACGCCCCCAAGTCCGCCTGCCCCTGAATTCACGGATTTCTTTCAGGTCCCCGAAGGTTGGTCAGCCCCCGATTTTCCGGAGGACAATGCGCCAGATGACCTCCGTTGGGCCCTGGGACGGGCGCTGTTTTTTGACCCGAGGCTTTCGGCAGACGGCGAAGTCAGCTGTGCCACATGCCACTTGCCTGAAAAAGCGTTCAGTGCACCTGAGCCCGTGACACCTGGCGCATTCGGTGCCATGGGAGCGCGGAATGCGGCCACCCTCACCAATGTGGCTTACCAACCGCATTTCATGTCGGAAGGGGGTGTGCCAACCTTGGAGATGCAAGTGCTGGTGCCCCTCCAGGAGCCGTCCGAGATGGCGCACAACATTGTGACGGCCTGTGAGGAATTGGCGGCGGATTATGACGTGCAAGCCCAAGCCGCGTATGGCCGTGGACTCGATCCATTCGTCATGACCCGTGCCCTGGCCACGTTTCAGCGCAGCCTGCTCAGCGGCAACGCCCTGTGGGACCATTGGCAGCGTGGCGAGTCCACCCCGCCCGAGGCGGTCCTGCGCGGGGCGAATCTCTTCGGTGAAGGCGGGCTGGACTGTGCCCGTTGCCACACGCCCCCCATGTTCACCAGCCACGGGTTCGCCAACAATGGATTGGACGCGGTCTCCATCGATCCGGGACGCTGGCGGCTGACGGGCGAGCCTGCAGACAGTGGGGCCTTCAAGATTCCGACGTTGCGCAACATCGGGTTCACTGCACCTTACATGCACGACGGCCGGTTCGACAACCTCGGCGAAGTGATCGATCACTACGCCACGGGAGGAGCTGGACATGCACACCAGGACACCTTGCTGACGCCATTCTCCCTGACCGACGTCCAAAGGGCGGATTTGTTGGCCTTTCTGGCAACGCTGAATGACACCGCTTTCGTCGGCGATGCGCGTTGGAGGCCGTGATGTCGTAATTTTCATAGATGCATCCAATGCGTTCTTTTTTCCTCGTACTGGGACTGGCTTTGGCCTTCATTCCCACGGCAGTGGCCCAGCCCGACGATGCCGGTGGATTGACCCTTTCGCCGCTTCGGACGTGGATCAAGGCGAACTGGTACGACGGGTATTTCGACGACCTGGGGTACAACCAGGCGCGCATCCAGATGTACGGGTATGTGGACGCGGATGGTGGAGAAATCGAGTGCATCTACACGGGATTCCAGCAGGGCAGTGGGTTTGTGACCTACCCCAATCCCATCAATGCGGAACACCTCGTTCCCCAATCCTTTTACGGGTCTGCTTCGCCGATGAAGTCGGACATCTGGTCCATTCGCCCGTGCCATGGATCGGCCAATTCCGCCCGGAGCAACAAGCCCTTCGCGGAAGTGCCAGACGGCAGCGCACAGTGGTACGGCGTGACAGCCTCCGGAAGTTATTTCAGCACCGGTTCGACACCGTCCAATGCGGACGATTTCAGTGAAGGGTCGAGCAGTTCCTGGGAGCCCCGAGAGTCGGTCAAAGGCGATGTGGCCCGGAGCGTCTTTTACTTCTACACCATGTACCCGACCCAGGCGGGGGTACTGGCCGATGTCGGCGATCCCGACATGTTGTACCAATGGCACCTCGATGATCCGGTGAGCCCGGAAGAGGTGGTCCGCAACAACCGCACGGAGGTGGCGCAAGGCAACCGCAATCCCTACGTCGACCACCCTGAGTGGGTGTACGACGCTTGGTTTTGGGAGCCGCCCACGGATGTCCCGGGTTGCCTGTCGGGATCGGCCTGCAATTATGACCCGGAGGCCACGGTCAGCGACGGCAGCTGTGTCTTCGAAGGGGACCCTTGCAACGATGGGGATCCCACGACCATCAACGACTACTACACGGATTGTGATGCCCCGGGCTACGGTTGCCAAGGACAGCCTGTGGTCGTTCCCGGTTGCACTTCGGGCTCAGCATGCAACTACAATCCAGCTGCCAATCAGAACGACGGCAGTTGCATCTTCGAGGGTGACCCTTGCAATGATGGGAATCCCAACACCATCAACGATTACTACTCCAATTGTGACGCCCCGAACTATGGATGCACCGGAGAAGTCGTCGAAGACGTCTGCCCTGCCGACTTCGATGGGGACGGCGTGGTAGCGGTGAGCGATGTGTTGTACCTCCTCGGAAACTTCGGCTGTCTGTCGGACTGCGTTGCCGACATCAACGGGGACGGGCTCGTGACCGCAGCAGACATGCTCGCTATCTTGGGGGTGTTCGGGACGACCTGTCCCTGAGACTGACCGCATCATGAAATCCATCCTGTCCGCAGCGGCCCTTCTGGTCGCCGCCGTCGCCGTGTCCACGGCCCAAGTCCCCACTCCCGCAGAATTTCTCGGATACGAGCTGGGCGACCGTTTCACCCGCCACCACAAGGTGGTCGACTACGCCCAACTGCTGGCTGAGGGGTCGGACCGGGCAGTGTGGACGCCGTATGGACGGACCTCGGAATACCGGGATCTGGGGTTGCTCGTGGTGACTTCGCCGGACAACCACGCCAATTTGGAGGCGCTGCGGGCAGCCAATCTGGCGCGTACCCAAGGAACAGGACTCGCAGGGGACGATCCCGGGGTGGTCTTCGTCTACCTCAGCTACAACGTTCACGGCAACGAGGCGGTCTGCACCGAGGCGGCGTTGCGTACGATGCACGCGTTGGTGTCCGGGACCGATGCCGGCGGACGCGATGTGACCACATGGCTCGATCGGGCGGTGGTCCTCATTGACCCCTGCGTGAACCCCGATGGACGTGACCGCTATGTGGCCTTTCAGGACCGCACGTCCGGTTTGACTCCCAATGCGGATCTGAGCACGGTAGAACACGATGAGCCTTGGCCAGGCGGGCGCAGCAACCACTTCATGTTCGACATGAACCGCGACTGGGCATGGCAAACGCAAGTGGAGACCCAGGGCCGGGTGACGGCGTACCGCAGCTGGATGCCACAGGTCCACGTCGACTTCCACGAACAGGGGATCAATTCACCTTATTACTTCGCACCCGCTGCAGAGCCGTTCCACAAGATCATCAGCCCATGGCAGCGCAAATGCCAGGAGCACATCGGGGCCAACAACGCCCGGTGGTTCGATGCCCGCGGCGCCCTGTACTTCACCCGAGAGGTGTTCGACCTGTTCTACCCCGCCTATGGCGACACTTGGCCGCTGTACAACGGCGCCATCGGCATGACCTACGAGCAAGGCGGCAGCGGCCGGGCAGGTCGGGCGGCCTTGACGAGCCTGGGCGACACCTTGACTTTGGCGTATCGCATTCAGAATCACCACGAATCCGGGCTGAGCACCATCGAAGAAAGCGTCCGGCGCGCCGAAGAGCTCGTGACGGAATTTGCGGCGTACCACCAGCGCAACGTCGAGGCGCCATTCGG
>CALBSW010000061.1 GCA_937967465.1 uncultured Flavobacteriales bacterium | reverse complement strand
TGCGTCTTGCCGCCCCACTCTTCGACTTGGATGCCCAGCTCGGCGAGCTCGGTCCGGATTTTGTCGGGATTGGATTCCTCCCGATCGCATTTGTTGATGGCGATGAGGAAGGGAATCTCGGCGCTTTGGGCGTGGCTGATGGCCTCCTTCGTTTGCGGCATGACCGCGTCGTCGGCCGCCACGATGATGATGGCGAGGTCGGTGACCTGGGCACCGCGGGCACGCATGGCCGTGAACGCCTCGTGACCCGGCGTGTCGATGAAGGTCATCCGATTGCCGTCTTCGAGCTCCACACTGTAGGAACCAATGTGCTGCGTGATGCCGCCGGCCTCACCGTCGATCACATTGGTGTTGCGGATGTAGTCGAGCAGGGAGGTCTTACCATGGTCGACGTGGCCCATGACGGTCACGATCGGCGGGCGGGACTCGAGGTCCTCCTCGCTGTCGGTCTCCACTTCAATGGCTTCCTGCACTTCGGCAGAAACGAAGTCCACGCCGTAACCGAACTCTTCGGCGATGATGCCGATGGTTTCCTTGTCGAGACGTTGGTTGATGGACACCATCATGCCGAGCGACATGCAGGCGGAGATGACCTCGTTGACGGAGATGTCCATCATCGTGGCGAGCTCGGAGGCCGTCACGAATTCGGTCAGCTCCAGCGTGTGGGCCGCCTCCATCCGAGCCAGCTGCTCGCGCTCGACCCGTTCGGCCTTGGCGTCGCGCTTGGCACGGCGGGTCTTGGCGCTGGCTTGGGTCTTCTTGCCCTTGCTCAGGCGAGCGAGGGTTTCCTTGATTTCCTTCTGGATGTCCTTGTCGGAAATCTCCTTGCGCGGAGCGCCGGTGACGGTGCGGCCACGCTTGCCGGCTTGTTTTCCAGCAGCTTCGACGTCGACCTTGGTGATGCGCTTGCGCTTGCGCTTTTCGCCGGCCGTCGTCGGCTTTTTCTCGACGGGCAATTCAATCTTGCCCACCACGGTAGGACCGGTGAGCTTTTCGGCCTTGGCGCGCACCACCTCAGCAGGAGGGGTGTCTTCGGCCTTGGGCGCTGCGGGCTTTTCCTCGGCCTTGGGAGCCTCGGCTGCTGGGGCTGGGGCTTCTTCCTTCTTGGCGGCAGGCTTTTCGGCGGCCTTTTCAGCCTTCTTTGCAGGGGCCTTTTTGGTCTTCTTCTTCGGCGCCACGGCGTCGAGGTCCACCTTGCCCACCACTTTCACAGCGGACTCTGCTTTCGGCTCCTCTGTTGGGGCAGCTGCTTCTTCAGCTTCGGGGGCTGGCGCTTCTTCTGCGGGTGCCTCCTCTGCGACTGGCGCAGCTTCCTCGGGTGCAGGCTCAGGAGTGGGCTCGGGTGCTGGAGCGGCTTCTGGTTCTGGAGTTGCGGCTGGCTCAGGAGCGGCCTCCGGCTCTGGTTCAGCCTCGGCTTTTTTCTTGGAGTCCACCGCTACGGCCTCCATCTCGAGCAGGGTCTTCGACTTCTGCTTGGCCTTTTCCTTGGCGGCTTTCTCGTCGGCAAAATTGGCGCGGACGAGGGCGTATTGCTCAGGCTCCAACTTGGTGTTGGGCTTGCGCTCCACTTCAATGCCCTTGGAGGCGAGGAACTCGACGATGGTGTCCAACCCGAGGTTGAATTCACGGGCGACTTTGCTCAGGCGTACCGGTTTGGAGACTTCAGACATGTGGGAGGTGCCGGGGTGTTGGATTGGAGGTTGAACGGGGGAGGTGGAAGAATCAGGCGTCGAATTCGGCCTTCAGGATGTTGACCACATCTTCGATGGTCTCGACTTCGAGATCCGTCCGATTGGCCAGGTCCTCCACAGTCAGGTTCAACACGCTCCGTGCGGTGTCGCAACCAATTTTCTCAAGCTCTTCAATGATCCAAGCTTCGATTTCGTCTGCAAACTCTTTCAGTTCGACGTCGTCGATTTCCGTCTCGCCTTCGCGGTAGACATCGATTTCATAGCCGGTCAGTTTGCCTGCGAGTTTGATGTTGTGTCCACCCTTACCGATGGCCAGGGAGACCTGGTCGGGCTGCAGATAGACTTCGGCGCGCTCCCCCTTGATGGTGATGGAGGAAATCTTGGCCGGGCTCAGTGCACGGGCGATGAGCAGCTGCTCGTTGGCCGTGTAGTTGATGACGTCGATGTTCTCGTTTTTCAACTCGCGCACGATGCCATGGATGCGGGATCCTTTCATGCCCACGCAGGCACCCACCGGGTCGACGCGGTCGTCATAGGACTCCACAGCCACCTTGGCACGGTCGCCTGGGGCGCGCACCACCTTCTTGATGGTGATGAGGCCGTCGTAGATCTCGGGCACTTCCTGTTCGAAGAGGCGGGCGAGGAACTCGGGCGCCGTGCGGGACAGGATGATGCGGGGGTTGTTGTTGCGGATGTCCACCTCGGCCACCACCGCGCGAACGGCGTCGCCCTTGCGGAAGAAGTCGCCGGGAATCTGCTGGTCGCGCGGCATGATGAGCTCATTGTCATCGTCGTCGACGAGCAGGATTTCGCGCTTCCAGATCTGGTAGACCTCGGCGGAGATGATCTCGCCAACGCGGTCCTTGTACTTGCGGTACAGGGCGTCCTTCTCCAACTCCATCACCTTGCCGGCGAGGTTCTGGCGCATGGACAATACGTTGCGGCGACCGAAATCGGCCAGCTTGATCTCCTCGGAGACCTCCTCGCCGACCTCGAAGTCGTCCTCGATCTTCAGGGCGTCGCTCAACGCGATCTCCGCGACCGGATCCTCGACTTCACCGTCTTCGACGATCTCGCGGTTGTGCCAGATCTCGAGGTCGCCCTTCTCGGGGTTGATGATGATGTCAAAGTTGTCGTCCGCACCGTACTTCTTGATGATCATGTTGCGGAACACCTCTTCGAGGATGCCCATCATCGTTTCGCGGTCGATGCTCTTCAATTCCTTGAACTCCCGGAAGGAGTCAATCAGGTTCACCGTATCCATTATTGCTTGAATGAAATCTTGACTTTGGTGGTGGCAATGCTGTCCCAGGCCAACTCGTGTCGGTCCGTGACCCATTCCTTGGCCTTGCGGCCTTCGATTCTGCGCTTCTCGCGGTGTTCGACGACGATGCCGTCGTCGTTCACCTCGGTCAACGTGCCTTCGACCCCATGGCCGTCGTGCAGCTGCACTTTGACCTGTCGCCCGACGTTCTTGTCGTATTGCGGGCGGAGTTTGAGGGGTTGATCCAGACCAGGCGTGGACACCTGCAGGGCGAAGTCCTGGACATCGCGGTCCAGGCGGCCCTCGATCAACCGGGAAATTTCCACGCACCGGGAGATGGGCATGCCCTCCGGAGCGTCCACCAACACTCGGATGTCGGCACCGTCGGACACGGTGACGTCCACAAGGAAGCCGCCTGTCTCAGACAGGTGCTCCTCTACCCAGTTTCGGATGGTGACGTTGTCAATCATGTGGTCTGGTCGGCGAGGGGTGGGATGAAGAAGGGGGGCTTGCGGCCCCCCTTTCTCCAAATCAACCCATCGTTGACACTGCGAAAGTAGTCAAAATCCCGTGGACTCCGCATGGTCCCGACGATGGACTGACGCCATCTTTGTCGCATGTCGCACATCCTTCGAATGATTGCGGAAGGGGAGCACCAGCAGCAGGACTTCAAGACCCGCATCGACGACAGCCGCAAGATTGCGCGAACGCTGGTGGCGTTTGCCAACTCGGACGGAGGGCGATTGCTCATCGGCGTCAAGGACAACGGTACGGTCAGCGGGGTGCGCGTCGACGAGGAATTGCACATGGTGGAGGCGGCCGCGGAGCTCTATTGCAAGCCCAGCATCGAATTCCGCAGTCAGGTTTGGAAGGCGGACGTGCGCAGTGTCCTTGAAGTGGTCATTGAGCCCTCCCGCCACCGTCCGCACCGCAGTGAGGATGAAGCGGGACGTTGGAATGCCTATCTCCGGTTGGAGGACGAGAACATCCGGGCCAATGCCGTCCTGTCACGGTGTTGGGACCACCGCTTCCGGGCAGACCGGCCCGCATTTGAATACGACCGCAACGTGGGACGCCTGTTTCGCAGTTGGCGCAACGGCAAACTGATCGGGTTCCGTCAGATCATGCGGACGGTGCGCCGCCCACCTGCGGCGACCGAGGATCTGTTGGCGTTGCTCGTCGGGTGGGGCATCGTGGAAATGGTGCTGGGCGATCGCAATTTCATGTATGGTCTGGCCGACGAGCAGGCATTGGAAAATCTCGAGACCCAAGGGCCCGCCTTGTTTGATCTGTCCGTCTTGCCGCCGTCGCCGAAAGTGAGGCGACTCAAGCCGAAGGGCGTGCGGCCGGTTGAGGCGCGGGCCTTGCCGCCGGATGTCTGACCTTCGCGCACAATAATCGGTTCCTCTCCACGTCTGCCTCTCGATTCACAACGACTGCCATGGCCCGTCTCGACATCCTCCTTTGCACGTTGCTGCTGGTCCTTCAGGGTCTGGTGGGTGGAGGAGCCACGGCCCAGATTCCCACGGGCAGCTGGCAGGACCAGGCCAATTTCACGCGGTGCGTGGATGTGGCGGTGGCGCCGGATGGTGCCATCGCCTTGGTGGCTGCCGAGACGTCCGTCTTTGCCCTCGCGCTGGACGACACCGGACGGCCCACTGGGGAACTGCAACGGTTCGGCAAGGCGGAAGGGCTCAGTCGCGCAGACATCGCGGCAGTGGCCGTTGCGCCGGAAACGGGATGGGCTGTGGTGGCCCATTCGGAAGGCACCTTTGATTTGATTGCCCTGGATGCGGACGGCACCCTGACTGAGGTCGTGTCTGTGACCGACCTGTCGGAAGCCGACATCCCCGGGGACAAGCGGCCGCGACGTTTGGTGGTGGAGGAAGACCGGCTTTTGTTGTGTACCGACATCGGGGTGGTGGAATTCGACCTGTCGGCCATCGAGGTCCGCGACACGTGGAAGTTGGAGTCCGCCGGCACACTGCTGCCGGTTCGCTCGGCGGTTCGGGTGGCGGACCAATGGTGGGTGGCCACTTCAGCGGGACTGTGGTCGGCGCCGGTCGGGGCGCCCTTCCTCGGTAACCCTTCGTCTTGGACGCAGGATGCAGTGCTGGCCAGTTTGGGCGTCATGGACATTCAAGATGTGGTCGCGACCGAAGCGGGCGACTTGGTGGTGCTGGAATCCAGGGAAGGTCCGGATGTGGTCTGGCGCCACGCCGCCGGCGCGGCTTGGGAGGAATGGACCCTCGGGATGGAGGAGGAATGGCGCCGGTTGGCAACCGACGGAACCCGGGTGTGGGCGACCACGCCTTTCGGGGTGATGGAATGGGATGGGGCTGGAGCGCCACAGGACATCGTGGGTCAGGTGGGCAATGTCTACCTCGAACCGCGCGGGGTGGCGGCTTCCGCTGCAGGCCTTTGGCTCGCCAACGCCCACTCCGGCGTGCTCCGCATCGATCCGGGTGCTGCCGGACATGATGGCCCGTTGGCCCCGAACGGTCCGCGCACCAATGCGGCCTACCGCCTCGACGCATGGAACGACTTGCTGTGGGTGGCCACGGGCGGGACGGATGCGGCTGGTGTCCCGCTGTATCGCCAAGAAGGCTTCAGCGGACGCAAGGGCAGTTGGTGGCGCAGAATTGCTCCGCCTCAGGGCGTGGCTGGCGGCGATGGAGTGCAGGACCCGATGGAGGTGAGCATCGACCCAACGCGGCCCGAGCGGGTGGTTTTTGGCAGCTTGGAAGAAGGGCTCGTTGAAATCGAAGGCCAGGAGATCTCGACCTACTGGAACCCCGACAACAGTCCATTGGACTGGAACGTGAACTGGAGCACCCCGCGTTGTGCGGTGCCGGCGCTGGACTTCGACCGCCAAGGCAACTTGTGGGTAGGCAATGAAGGGACCGAGCACCCGCTGAAGATGTTGGATGCGGAAGGGGTGTGGCACGTCTTCGAATTGGAAGGGTTGGACGTCTCAACGCGGATCACGCGGGTGTTTGCCACGCAGTCCGACCAAGTCTGGATGGTCCTGGGCGATGGGGAAGGGGTCGCCGTCATCGCAACGGAGGGCACGCCCACCGACCCGACCGATGATGACATTCGATTCTTGAGCCAAACCGAAGGCCAGGGCGGACTGCCTTCCTCCTTCGTGTATGCCATCGAGGAGGACCTCGACGGGGAAATCTGGGTGGGCACCCTCCAGGGGCCCGCCGTGTTCTATCAGCCGAGCGGGTTGTTTTCGCAGGATCCGATCGATGCCCAGCAGATCTTGATTGAGCAGGACGGGAACTTCCAATTCCTCCTGGAAACGGAAACCGTGCAGGACATCGCCCTCGATGGGGGCAACCGCAAGTGGGTGGCCACGGTCAACAACGGGGTCTTCTTGTTGTCGCCGGACGGACGGGAACAGGAGGCCCATTTCACGGCGGCCAACAGCCCATTGCCAGCCAATGAGGTGTACGACATCGCCATCGACCAATCCAGCGGCCGGGTGTTTTTCGCCACACCCAACGGCATCACCTCCTTCCGGGGGACGGCCACGAATTTTCAGCCCGAACTCGGGCAGACTTCGCTGTCGATTTTCCCCAACCCCTGGCGTCCGGAATACCCGCCGACCATCACCGTGGACGGACTCGCTTTTGGCAGTGAGGTTCACATTGTGGATGCGGGCGGTAACCGGGTCCGACGGCTTGACAGCCAAGGTGGTCGGGCGGTTTGGGACACCCTCGACGAGGACGGACAGCCGGTCCCGGAGGGTGTGTATTTCACGTTGGCAGGAGAAGCGGCAGGCAAGACCGGCGGCACAGGCAAATTGGTCATCTTGCGGCGATGAAGTGGCAGTGGGTGCTCCTGTTGGGTTTGGCGTTGGGTGCGTCCCAAACTGCATGGTCACAGGATGACCGCCCGTGGTGGCGCCAGCTGTTCGGGCAGTCTACGCCCCAAGCGGAAACGGTCTCGCCTGAATCGACTGTGTCACCCGACCATCCTGCATACCCCGCTGAAGCGCTCGAGGCCGAAGACAGCGTGAATCCCGCTGAAGAGGACCTTCCGGTGTCCACGCTGGAGCAGCCTGACATGCCCGTGGATTCGCCCTTGTCACGGGGAGGAATTCAAGGCACCGCGAATTGGTCCGTGCCCGACGAGATCGCCGCCTTGGACAGCGCCCTGACGCCAGCTGAAGACATCCGCATTCCGGGATTCCGGGTACAGTTGTTCATGGGACGGTTGGACAGCGCCCGGGCCTTGCGACAATCCTTGGTCGAGGACATGGAATGGGATGGGCCGGTGTATGTCACGCCGTACCCACCGCTCTTTGGTGTGACAGTGGGGAACTTCACCGAGCGGTTGCCCGCACATCGGGCCAAGGAAGCCCTGCGTTCCCGGTTTCCGACCTGCCTTGTGGTGCCCCTCGATTTGCCCCTGGATGAGGTGTATCCCACAGGGTCGAAAGGAGTTCGAGGACCCGGAACGGGTGCGCTGCGCCAAGATTGAGCCATCGCGGTCAGGAGGTTGCTTTTGGTCGGCTTTTGGAGATTACATTTGCGGCGAAAATCAAGCGGCACAACATGTTTGGAATTCTGAGCGTGAAGCGGCGTCGCCCTGTGGCCAGGGGACTCGCTTCGTTCATGGCAGCAGCCATGCTCACGGTCCCGGTCTCTATGGAGGCTGGCATCTGGGATGAAGGCAACATTGAAAACGGCCAAGCGCTGTTCAATGCGAATTGCGCGTCCTGTCACCTCGTGACCAATGAGGTCTTGGCAGCTCCGGGTCTCGGTGGCATAGCGGACCGTTGGGGTTCCAGCGATGAGATTCTGGTCCAGTGGATTCAGAATCCGCAGGCCGCAGCCGCAACCGGTGATCCCTATGTCAAGTCCCTGGTCGACCGCTATGTCGGAACCTACGGGTGGATGACCGCACAGGCGGTGAGCGCCGACGACATCAAGGACATCATGGCGTATGTCCAGAATCCCCCGGATGCGGTGGCCACAACCGACACCGGCACGGATTGCCCGACCATTTACGATGCCATCGAAGAGGAACAGGGTGCGAACGGCACCATCTGGTTCCTCATTCTGCTGACGCTGTTCCTCATCCTCGCACTGAGTGCCGCCACGGTGCGCCGGAGCCTGGAGCGCGCCTCCAACGACATCGCTGCGGATGAAGATGCGCCTTACTTCGTTCGCCTCAAGGCTTGGGGATGGGAGAACCGCACCTTCGTGAGCATCTTGGGATTGTTCGTGGTCGCCTACCTCGTGGTGATCGGGTACCAAACCCTGATGGGCATTGGAGTGTACCAAGGCTACACGCCGGATCAGCCGGTCAAGTTCATCCACAGTGTGCACGTCTGTGAGAACGAAGTGGATTGCCAATACTGCCACCACAGCGCCTACGAGAGCAAGCACGCTGGCATCCCGTCCACCAACGTTTGCATGAACTGCCACAAGGCGGTCAAGAAAGGCAGCCGCTACGGCGAGGTGGAAATCGGCAAGATTTACGCCGCCATCGGATTCGACCCGGAGACCGGTACCTACCTCGACGGCGAAGGCCAGAATGGATACCAGAGTCCGCAGGATGACTTCCAAGGGGAGCCGCTCAAGTGGAACAAGGTGCACAACCTTCCGGACCACGTCTTCTTCAGCCACCAGCAGCACGTTGTGGTCGGTGGGCTGGAGTGCCAGAACTGCCACGGCGACGTTGGCAAGTACACCGTGGGCCGCATTGCCCCGGTGGAGGAGATCAACACCTTGGTGGATGACTTCCCGGGGTTGATTCAATTGTCCAAGCCCACCCTCACCATGGGATGGTGCATCGAATGCCACAACAAGGCGGAGATCAGCTTCGCATCCAGTGGTTACTACGAAGACATTCACGAGCGGCTCAAGGATGACCTCCGCGGAAACGAGGAGCTCCGCCGCTACATGGAAGACGAAAAGACGACGGTCAAGGAACTCGGCGGATGGGAATGCGCCAAGTGCCACTACTGATCATCTGAACGCAAATCGAGATCTGCCCCATGGCTGACAACAAGATTTACTGGTCCGGACTCGAGGAGTTGGACCGCACCCCCGAGTTCGAGCAGCTCGAATCCCAGGAGTTCCCGACGGAGCGCCCGGTGGATGAGTTCCTCTCGGACGACCGACTTCAGCGCGCCAACACCGGCCGCCGGGACTTCCTCAAGTTCATGGGCTTCTCCGTGACCGCCGCCACGCTCGCCGCTTGCGAGACGCCGGTGGTCAAGTCGATTCCCTACACGAACAAGCCGGAGGAGATCAC
>CALBSW010000060.1 GCA_937967465.1 uncultured Flavobacteriales bacterium | reverse complement strand
TCCGGCCGGAACTACTACCCGAAGATGCACGCCATCCAGTGCCGCATCAACGCGGAGGATCCCGACCGCAACTTCGCCCCGAGCCCTGGAACCGTCACCGATTACCACGGACCCGGCGGGCACGGGATCCGCATCGACACCCACGTTTACTCGGGATACCGCATTCCCCCGCATTACGACAGCATGGTCTCCAAGCTCATCGTAGTGGCCCAAACGCGGGAGGAGGCCATCACCAAGATGCAGCGTGCCCTCGACGAGTACATCATCGAAGGGGTGAAAACCACCATTCCTTTCCACCAGAAGTTGATGCGCCACGAGCGCTTCCGCAGCGGTGATTTCACGACGAAATTCCTCGAGGAGGAAACCGTCTGAGCACGACCCCATTCCATTGAAAAGGGCCCTTTCGAGGGCCCTTTTTCATGTGTACTGAACGGGAGTGGGCTCAGCCCTTGAGCCGGTTGGCCATGGCCGTTGTGCTGCGTCCGGGAACGAGGTCGATGGTCGCCACACGGCCACCCCAGGCGCGAACCTCTGCGCTGCCCACGATGTAGCGGGCATCGGTCGGGTCGGTACAATCGGCGTCGTAATCGCCGCCTTTGACCAACACATCCGGCTGCAAGGCCAAGATGAGATCCAAGGGCGTATCCTCACCGAACAAGACTACGCCCCCCACGGAACGCAGGCCCGCCACCACAAAAGTCCGGTCCTGCTCGGGGACGATGGGGCGGTCCGGGCCCTTGCCGAGCCGGCGCACGCTGTCGTCATCGTTGACCCCCACCACGAGCACGTCGCCCAATGCGGCAGCGGCAGCGAGATAGGTGACATGGCCGCGGTGCAACAGATCGAAGACTCCGTTGGTAAACACCACTTTGCGTCCCTCTGCGCGCCATTCGGCGCAACGGGTGGCCATGGCGTCCCGATCGAGCATGTCGGCACCGCTGTCCATGGTCATTCGGCGGTCTCAGGTTTGGCCTGTTGGCCCTTTCGCAGTCCGGCCGCCATCAGGAAAAGGTAGCCGATGCCACCCGTGGTGATGATCATGCCCGTCTGGGTGGCCCAGATCACATTGGCGGTGGCCAGACCCAGCACTTCATTGAAGCCCATGGCCACCAGCGCGTACTGAACCGCCAACTGGTAGCTCCCGATGCCCCCCGGTGACGGAATGACCATCCCGAAGCCGCCCGCCATCATGACGAAGAGGGCTTTGGCGGGCGTCAATTCCTGAAGCGCGTCGATGCCAAGGAAGATCACATAGGTCATGAGGAAATACATGGACCAGATGAAGGCGGTATGCCCCAAGAATGCCCACTTCTGCTTCATGTGCCGGACGCTGGCCAAACCCCGGCCGATGCCTTCAATGAAGCCAAAGACCTTGGCAAACAATGGAATCTTGGACAATGCCTCCCTCTTGCGCCAAGCCCAGACCGCTCCTGCCGCGAACAGCACTGCGGCGCCCAACAACCAAGGCAGTGGACCGCCACCCGGAAGGTCGAATGATGCGCTGAACGCCAGGAACGTGTCCATGTTGGACAAGAGCGCGACCCCCGTCAACAGGAACAACAAAGCAAAGTCGACCACCCGTTCAGAAATGACCGTACCGAAGAGCTCATCCACGGGAATGTCATCTGTCTGATTGAGGGCCCCACACCGGGCCAATTCTCCGCTTCTGGGAACGAAGGCATTGGAGAAGTAGCTGAAGGCCACCGCATGGATGCTGTTGCCCATTTTGGGCTGGTGGCCGAGCGGCTCCAACAGGATGAGCCAGCGCATTCCGCGGCTCACAATGGCGAGATACCCCATCACGAAGCTGGCGCCAATGCTCCAACCGCTTGCACTCCGCATGTCATCCCACAGCGCTTGCGGATCGTCCACGCCGCGCATGGCCAAGGTGAACAGCAGGACGCCGATTCCCAGCATCCCCGCATACTTCAACACCTTGCCGAGGGGTGTGCTCATGCCGTCAATCGGTTGGTCGCTGTGTCGGGAAAGACCACGGTGGGCTTGAAGTTCCTCGCTTCCTCGAGCTCCATGCTGCCGTACGCGATGACAATCACGATGTCGCCGGGCTGGCAGCGCCGGGCCGCTGGACCATTCAGACATACCATTCCGGACCCCCTCTCTCCCTCGATGACATAGGTTTCGATGCGCTCCCCGTTGTTGCAGTTCACGATCTGCACCTTTTCGCCCACGACCAATCCAGCCGCGTCAATCAAATCGGCATCCAACGTGATGCTCCCGATGTAGTTGAGGTCCGCCTCGGTGACGGTGATGCGGTGCAGCTTCGCCCGCATGATGTCGATGCGCATGGCCGCAAAATTAGGTCATCCAATGCCCTCAGGGACGCAAGTCTGAAATGGGGTACAATTCCGTGCGTCGGCTGCGGGCCATGGCCTCTCCGGGACACTCCACCCCGTCCGGACATTGCACGAGGGGCTCGTCCGAGCCGCGGCCCTCGATGCGAATGCGGTCGGGTGGAATGCCGGCGAATTCAAGGTGAACCGCCACCTGCCGCGCCCGTTCTTCGGCCAGCCTTCGATTCGCCACGGGGTCGCCATCGCTGCTGGCGTGGCCCAAAACCACCAGCATGCCTTCCGACTCCTGCTTCCATTGCTGGGCCCAAGCCTTGACCCGCAGGGCGTCATCCCCGCGCAGGTCAGCGCT
>CALBSW010000059.1 GCA_937967465.1 uncultured Flavobacteriales bacterium | reverse complement strand
GCTTTTGACAGCTGGGTGACGGTCGGCGCTGAAAACAGCACCAACAACAACCTCTGGAACATCGGCATCGATTTCGCTTCCTTCAACGAAGGCGGAGCCATCGAAGTCGTGGACGGAGCATGGTTTGTCGTCCCAACGGATGTCCGCGCTGCCGCTGACGCCCGCAACTTGGTTCTGCTCATGCAGATCACCACGGACGGCACCGCCACCGGAACGCTGAACATGCAAGGTTGGACGCCGGACGGCGAGACCTGGCGCGACTACGACGTGACCTTCACGACGGACGACGCCCAAGTCTTTGGCTGCACGAATCCGGATGCCTCCAACTACAACATGGAAGCCAGCTACGAGAACGGCTCCTGCGAGTTCGCCACGGACAACGGCCCGATGGCCGACCTGTTCGACCTGGAGGACAGCAACTGGAACGTGTTCCCGAACCCCGTGTTCGAAGGCCACTTCAGCATCCAGTTCGACAAGGAAGTCAACCTTGGCTCCGAGAACATCATCGTCGAAGTCACCGACATGAGCGGCAAGACTGCCATCAGCCAGGAAATCACTTCCGGCGACGTCATCGGTGGCAACCGCGTGATGGTCAACCACAACCTTTCTGCTGGTGCGTACACGCTCAGCGTGACCCACAAGGATTTCTCTGCCGCTCAGAATCTGATCGTCAAGAAGTAATTCTCAGACAACCTCATTTGGAAAGCCGGCCTTTGCGCCGGCTTTTCTTTTTGCCCAGGATTTGGATTATGTAAAACAGAATCTGAGTTCCCAGACCCATAGACTTGGAAAGCAGAGGGAGAGCAGACCGGGTAAACGGAAGTCTTGAGTTCCCTCTTGCAGCTCCACCGTGCTTGACGGATGGTAACCGTAGCACAAAGACTCACGAGCAACAGCCTGTGCGAAATTCGATCAAAGCGTGACACCGGTGCGTTTTGCTTGATCCAGTGCATCTCGAAAATTTGAGAATTTGAGCACGGCTGACCGCTTGACCATGAATTTGAAAAATCTGGAAAAGAGGATTCACTGGACCCCAGAGCGCAAGCGGCACACATGACATCCAGACACAGAAACAATAAGCCGCAGCGAATCTGTCACCAGCCTGGAGACCAGCGAAGCTGACATTCGGGTCAAAAGCCTCTGGAGCTCGCCATCGCAACGACCTCCGAAGCGACAAGTGCTGGAGCAAGCGAGACACGGGGCCCATCGAATGCATGAATCATGTCAAGCAGTCCAAAGCGCTGCCTTGAAATTCGCGCTAGATTCACATCATCCCTCCTGAATGATAATTTACATTATGTAAAATAGTGCAGTCAAAAGAACGGGGAGCTGTGGGCTCCCCATTCTCTCGTAGATGATACTGGTTTACTCCAAGGCCTTGAGCTTGGCGCTGACCTCAAGCATCTTTTCGTCCATGCCCACACGGGCATAGATGTCACGCAAGCTGCGCAACGTCTCACGGTCATCTGGATCCACTTCCAGCGCCTGCTCGAGGTACGGCAACGCCGTGGAGAACATGGCCTTGCCGCCCTCCTCAAGTTCCTTCTGCTTGGCGGACTCGTCGCTGCTCATGCGGGGCTTCCACATGTCATTGGCCTCGTTGACCATCTGTACGGCCTTGTTGAAGTACAAAGCGCCGAGGTTGTAATTCGCATCGAAGTAGTCCGGCTTGATTTCCAAGCTCTTGGCGTATGCCTCGACCGCCTCGTCCGTCATGCCGAGGTTGTCATAAACGCTGCCCAGTGAAAACCAAAGGATCTCGTTCGTCGGGTCCTGCTCTGCAGCCAGCATCAGGTTTTCCTTCGCCAACTCAAATTGGCCACCCACCAGATAGATGTTCAGCTCCTCAATGATGAGGGCTTGCTCCCGTGGGAAATCCTTGCGGGCATTCTGCAATGTGGTCAGCGCCTTGGCGGTGTCCCCTTCCATCTTCTGAATGTTGGCAGCAAACAAGAAGACATCGGGCACCTGGTACCCGTACCCGCCGCACATCATGTACTGGTCCACAGCTCGGTCGTACATGGCCGCTTTCTCGAAGCACAGCGCACTGTTGAAGATGGCCATCGTGTCCACAGCGCCAAGTGCCTTGGTCAATTCCGACGAAGTGACAAACAACTCTCCCGCACGACCGTAAACACCGCTGTTGAAGTAACTGATGCCGGCATTGCCTGCAATGGAGGCACCACGGGCAATGTCCGCTTTGCGCTCGGCGTCGTAACGGTTCTTCGCATCCAGTTCCTCCGCCTTAGCCAAACTCATGGCAGCCTTCTCCAGTGCGTCTGGCACCTGGGCGTAGAGCGCGCTGTCTGAGGCAATGTTGGTGTAGATGTTGCCGCGGTACCGCCAGGTCTTTTCCTTGACGTTGGCCTTGGCATCCAGAATGGCCTGGTCGATGAACTCGGCCGCTTTCAGGTAATCGCCGTCTTTGTTGGCATTGTAAGCACTGACAACGTCTTTCTGGGCCAAGAGGCTCAGAGGCAACATGGCCGCTACGGCCAAAATGGACTTGAATTGGAGCATGGAATCAGCTTGAATCGGGTGCAAATCTAGCACAAGCCGTGCCAGATTTGCCGCGCCCGATTTCAGCTTACTCCTCCCCTCCTTCTGGAGCCGGATCCGGAGCTGCGCCGGTTTCAGCATTGCCTTCGCTGCCCTCCGCGCTTTCCATGTCAGAAGACCCTTCTGGCTCTTCGTCGGACTTGGGTGTTCTGCAAACGGCTGCGATCTCGTCGTTCTTGCGCAGGTTGATCAAGCGCACACCTTGTGTGGCCCGGCCCATGGTCCGAAGCTCATCTGCCACAGTCCGGATGGTGATGCCGCTTTTGTTGATGACCATGAGGTCGTCTTCATCCGTGACGCCGAGGATGGCCACCAAGCTGCCGGTTTTTTCGGTCACACTGAGGGTCTTCACGCCCTTTCCTCCACGGTTGGTGATGCGGTAATCCTCCACAGCGGAGCGCTTTCCGTAGCCACGTTCACTCACCACGAGCACGTCCTTGGATCCATCCACGATGATGACCATGCCCACGACTTCGTCCTGCTCGTCGGCCAAGGTCACGCCTTTCACACCTTGAGCGGTTCGGCCCACGGCGCGCACCTTCTCCTCTGGGAATCGAATGGCCTTGCCGGAACGCAACCCCATGAGGATTTCGTTCTCACCTGTGGTGAGCTTGGCCTGGAGCAGCTCATCCCCTTCCCGCACCGTGATGGCATTGATGCCATTCGTGCGAGGGCGAGAATAGGCCTCCAGGGACGTCTTCTTGACCACACCCTTCTTGGTGCACATCACCACATTGTGGGCATTGACATACTCGGGATCCTTGATGTCCTGAACCGGGATGTACGCCATCACCTTGTCATCGGATTCGATGTTGATCAGGTTTTGAATGGCACGTCCCTTGGAAGCGCGAGAGCCTTCCGGCACTTCGAAGATTCTCATCCAGAAGCAGCGCCCTTTCTGGGTGAAGATGAGCAACCAATTGTGGTTCGTGGCAGAGAAAATCTCCTCGATGAAGTCCTGATCCCGGGTAATGGCTCCCTTGGACCCCACTCCCCCACGGGACTGCTGGTTGTATTCTGCGAGACGGGTCCGCTTGATGTACCCCGCGTGGCTGATCGTGATGACCACCTGCTCGTCGGGAATCATGTCCTCAATGCTCAGCTCAGCACTGGAGAATTCAATGCGGGAACGGCGCTCGTCTCCATACTTCTCCTTGACCTCCAGCAACTCGTCCTTGATGATGCCCATGCGGAGGGCCTTGTCCTCGAGGATGGCCTTCAATCGTCCAATCAACTCCATCAACTCGTCGTACTCGGCGCGCAGCTTGTCGCGCTCGAGACCGGTGAGCTTCTGGAGGCGCATGTCGAGGATGGCGCGGGCTTGAAGCTCGCTGAGCTCGAACTTCTCCATCAAGCCAGCGCGGGCTTCCTCCGGAGTCTGACTGCCACGGATGAGTGCAATGACCTCGTCGAGGTTGTCGATGGCAATGATGAGGCCCTGCAAGATGTGGGCGCGCTCTTCCGCCTTGCGCAGCTCGAACTGGGTCCGGCGGACCACCACCTCGTGCCGGTGCTCGATGTAGTGGAAGATCATCTCCCGCAGGTTCAACAACTGCGGGCGCCCCTTGACCAGGGCGATGTTGTTGACCGAGAAGCTGGTCTGGAGCTGCGTGTATTTGTACAGCTTGTTGAGCACGACGTTGGGGATGGCGTCGCGCTTCAGATCAAAGACCACACGCAGTCCCTTCCGGTCGGACTCATCGCGGATTTCGCTGATGCCCTCGATCTTCTTCTCGTTGACGAGGTCAGCCGCCTTGCGGACCATGTCCGCCTTGTTGACCTGGTACGGAATCTCCTCGATGATGATCTGCTCCTTGCCCGTGCGGGTTTCTTCGAAGCGGGCCTTGCCGCGCATCACAACACGGCCACGGCCGGTCTCGTAGGCATCCTTGACGCCTTCCACGCCATAGATGACGCCACCGGTCGGGAAGTCTGGTGCCTTGACGTATTGCATCAGACCTTCCACGGAAATGTTCGGGTCGTCGATCATGGCCACACACCCCTCGATGACCTCGGTCAAATTGTGGGGCGGCATGTTCGTGGCCATACCGACCGCGATGCCCGCTGCTCCGTTGACCAGGAGATTGGGAATCTTGGCTGGGAGGACGGTCGGCTCCTGCAGGCTGTCGTCGAAGTTGTAGGCGAGGTCCACCGTCTCCTTGTCGAGGTCGGCGAGCATCTCTTCGGCGATTTTGCGGAGGCGGGCCTCCGTGTAGCGCATGGCCGCCGGATTGTCTCCGTCAATGGATCCGAAGTTTCCTTGACCATCCACCATCGGGTAGCGCATGGACCAATCTTGGGCCAGACGCACCATGGTGTCGTAGACGGAGCTGTCTCCGTGGGGGTGGTATTTGCCCAACACCTCACCGACGATACGCGCTGACTTCTTGTAGGCCCGATTGGACAAGACGCCCAATTCCAGCATGCCGAACAGCACCCGGCGGTGAACCGGCTTCAAGCCGTCTCGGACATCGGGCAAGGCCCGCGACACAATGACCGACATCGAATAATCGATGTAGGCCGACTTCATCTCATCCTCAATCGAAATCGGAATGATTTTCTCTCCTTCTGCCATGTTGTCATCCCCCCGCGGACCGCGGCTTGCGGCCCCATTTGGGGGTTAAGCGAAAATACCGCTTCCCCTTCCCCCAACGGGTGCCTTTTGGCCCGTATTTTGAACAAGCCTGACGGTGGCTTGTGGAAAATCACACGCCTACAAAATCAACCGCTCCTTTGGCGGCAATAGCTTTGACAATCGGGGTTCTCCCCATCAACATTGAACATGGACGCAAAATTCTCTCCCCGGGTCAAGGACGTCATCACGTACAGCCGTGAGGAAGCGTTGCGACTCGGCCACAACTACATCGGTGTCGAGCACCTTCTGCTGGGCATCATCCGAGAGGGAGAAGGCACGGCCATCCGCATCTTGGAAGGCCTCAACGTCGACCTGCCCCGACTTCGCAAGATGGTCGAGGGCAGCATCTCCCCTTCTGCTGTCACTACGGGAAATCCGGGCAACATCCCCTTGGTCAAACAGGCTGAGAAAATCTTGAAGATCACCTATCTCGAAGCCAAGACCTTCAAGAGCCCGGTCATTGGAACTGAACACCTTCTCCTCTCCATTTTGAAAGACGAAAACAACGTGGCCACCAAGGCCCTGCTCGCGCTCAACGTCGACTACGACGAAGCCAAACAGGAATTCGAGAGCATCCTGTCCGATGGCGGTGGAACGTCCAGCACACCCCGAGCTGAATTTCCAGGCATGGCAGATGACGAAGAAGAACGCGGTTCCATGGGCAATGGTCCTGGGCGCGGCGCCGCCTCCAAGGCAGACAGCAAGAGCAAGACGCCGGTACTCGACAACTTCGGTCGCGACCTGACCGCACTCGCTGAGGAGGGCAAGCTCGATGCCATTGTGGGCCGCGAAAAGGAAATCGAGCGCGTCAGCCAAGTGCTGGCCCGCCGCAAGAAGAACAACCCCATCCTCATCGGTGAGCCCGGTGTGGGCAAGAGTGCCATCGCAGAAGGCCTGGCCATCCGCATCGTGGAGAAGAAAGTGTCTCGCGTGCTGTTCGGAAAGCGCGTGGTGACCTTGGACGTCGCCTCGTTGGTGGCCGGAACCAAGTACCGCGGCCAATTCGAAGAGCGCATGAAGGCGGTGATGAACGAGCTGGAAAAGAGCTTGGACGTCATCCTCTTCATTGACGAAATCCACACCATTGTGGGCGCTGGTGGGGCCAGCGGTTCGCTCGACGCTTCCAACATGTTCAAGCCGGCCCTGGCACGTGGCGAGATTCAATGCATCGGCGCCACCACCTTGGACGAGTACCGACAGCACATCGAAAAGGACGGCGCTTTGGAACGCCGGTTCCAGAAGGTCCTGGTCGAACCGACCTCCGTCGAGGAAACAATTGAAATCCTCAACAACATCAAGGACAAGTACGAAGAGCACCACTCCGTGAACTACACGGAAGAAGCCATTCGCTGCTGTGTCTCCCTCACCTCGCGGTACATCACCGACCGCCACTTGCCGGACAAGGCCATCGACGCCCTCGACGAAGTGGGCAGCCGCGTGCACTTGAACAACATCAATGTTCCCCAGGAGATCATCGACATCGAGCAAGAGATCGAGGAGGTCAAGGAGGAAAAGAACCGGGTCGTCCGCAGCCAGAAATACGAAGAGGCCGCACGCCTTCGTGACTCCGAGCGTCAATTGACCGAAAAGCTCGCCGCAGCCAAGAAGAAGTGGGAGGAGGACACCAAGACCCACCGGGTGACGGTGACCGAAGACCACGTTGAAGAAGTGGTGGCGATGATGACGGGCATTCCCGTCCAGCGCATCGCTGAGAAAGAGAGCGGAAAGCTGTCCAGAATGGACGAGGACATGGCCGACAAGGTCATTGGCCAACCCGTGGCTGTCCGTCAGGTCGTTCGCGCCATCAAGCGGAACCGCGCTGGACTCAAGGATCCGAACAAGCCCGTTGGCAGCTTCATCTTCCTCGGCCCGACGGGCGTTGGAAAGACCCAGCTCGCCAAGGAACTCGCCAAAAACCTCTTCGATTCCGAAGAAGCCCTGATCCGCATCGACATGTCGGAGTACATGGAGAAGTTCGCCGTCAGCCGCCTGGTTGGCGCGCCTCCGGGATATGTTGGATATGAAGAAGGTGGACAGCTCACCGAGAAGGTCCGGCGCAAGCCCTACTCCATCGTTCTCCTCGATGAGATTGAAAAGGCCCACCCCGACGTCTTCAACTTGCTCCTGCAGGCCCTCGATGATGGGCAACTGACGGACAGCCTCGGCCGTCGCGTGGATTTCCGGAACACCATCGTCATCATGACGTCCAACATCGGTGCACGTCAGCTTCAAGATTTCGGCACTGGTGTGGGCTTCTCAACGGGTGCAAAACAGGCCAAGGAAGGAGACGACCGTCGCGGGGTCATCCAGAACGCCTTGAAGCGTGCTTTCGCCCCGGAATTCCTGAACCGGATTGACGACGTGATCGTCTTCAACAGTCTGAAGCGCGAGGACATTCACCAAATCATCGACCTCGAACTGCGCAAGTTGTTTGGCCGGATTGAAAGCCTCGGATACAGCATCACGCTCACCGACGCCGCCAAGGACTTCCTTGTGGAGAAAGGCTACGACGAGCAGTTCGGTGCCCGCCCGCTCCGCCGCGCTCTCCAGAAGTACCTCGAGGACCCACTCGCTGAGGAAATCATCAGTGCACAGCTCCAAGAAGGCGACAAAATCGAAGGCGATGCCATGGAGGGCCAGGACGAACTGGCCATCCGCATCATCAAAGGTGAAGCGCCTGAATCCACTGAGGACGCATCCGATGAGGATGCAACTGAAGCACCTGAAGCGCCTGAAGCCGACGCTGCCGAAGAGACGGCGGACGATGCTGCAGGCGACGAAGAGAAAGCCTGAGCTGGATGGACCGCATCCATGACATCATCGAGCGGCTGAGACAGACCAACCGGTATGTCTTGGCCGCTCTTCTTTTTCTGGTTTGGATGCTCACGTTGGCCGACGTGGATCTGTTGCGCATGGTGAAAACCCACGCCGAACGGAATGACATCGAAACCAAGATGGAAGAGCACCGGCAAAGGATTGCCGAATTGGAAGGGGACCTGGAGCAATTGAGCACCGACCCTTCGGCCAAGGAGCGGCACGCACGAGAAGCATACTACATGCACAAGCCCAACGAGGACGTCTTCGTCTACCGTTGAGGCCCGGGGCGATCAGCTGCTGTGGTCACGGACGATGACCCAATCCCCGTCCTTCCGCTCCCAAACGAGGCTGAACCAACCTGCGAGGGTGTCGCGTTCAGCCGGGCGATCCAAACGCCAGCTTCCCAGCATCAGTGCGTGGTCCGCTCCGGCGAACGTCAGGTCCTCCACACCGAATGTGAGTTTCCCCATGGCATCGCGGTTGGGATAAGACTGCCGGTAATTGTCCAATGTGGTGGTCCAACCTCTAGAAGGTCCCCGGCTTCCGACAAACAACAAGCTGTCGGATGTCCAATACGCCGCCATGAACCCCTCCAGATCACCTGAATTCCAAGCCGCTTCCTGCGCGGCCATGCGTTCCAAAATGCGGGTCCTGTCCTGATCCAGGCCAGCGTCCCGTCCGGAATCCGGCGCGGCACACCCCATCCACAGCAACAGACCGAGGACGAACCCAAGCCCTAGTTGCACTCCCCTGTGCGCCATCATACGTTGAAGCGGAAGTGCATGATGTCACCGTCCTCGACGATGTACTCCTTGCCTTCGATGCTGAGTTTGCCGGCTTCCTTGACCGCTTGCTCACTCCCGAGCTCCACGAAATCCTGATACTTCATGACTTCGGCACGGATGAATCCTTTTTCGAAGTCCGTGTGGATCACGCCCGCAGCCTGCGGGGCCGTACTCCCGGCTTTGACCGTCCAGGCCCGCACCTCCTTTTCTCCCGCAGTGAAGTAGGTCTGAAGGTCGAGCAAACTGTAGGCCGACCGAATCAGCTTGGCCACGCCGGGCTCCTCCAATCCAATGTCAGCCAGGAACATATCCCGTTCCTCTGCATCCTCCAGTTCGGCGATGTCCGCCTCAATGGCTGCACCAATCAAGAGCGTTCCCGCCCCTTCTGCGGCTGCCATTTCCTTGACGCGATCGACATGTGCGTTGCCATCGACCACGGCCCCTTCCTCCACGTTGCAGACGTACAAGATGGGCTTCCCTGTGAGCAACTGCATTTCTTGGAACAAGGGCTCTTCGCTGTCCTCGCGTTCCACGGCCCGGGCGGAAATGCCTTGCTCCAAGGCCGCTTTCACCCGTTCGTAGAGGTCGAGTTGCTTCCGGGCATCCTTGTCTCCGATGGACGCCTGCTTGGCCACTTTTTGCATCCGGGTCTCCACCGTCTCCAAGTCCTTCAACTGCAGCTCCGTATCGATGACTTCCTTGTCTCGGATGGGGTCCACACTGCCATCGACATGGACGATGTTGTCGTCTTCAAAGCACCGGAGAACGTGCAAAATGGCGTGGGTCTCCCGGATGTTGGCCAGGAACTTGTTGCCGAGTCCCTCCCCTTTGCTGGCGCCTTTCACGAGTCCGGCGATGTCCACGATCTCCACCGTTGTGGGCACGGTGTTCTGTGGTTGGACCATCTCCACCAGTTTCTCCAACCGCGCATCCGGCACGTTGATCACGCCGAGGTTCGGCTCGATGGTGCAGAACGGAAAGTTGGCACTCTGCGCCTTGGCGTTGGAGAGGCAATTGAAGAGGGTCGATTTGCCAACATTGGGCAGGCCGACGATGCCGCATTTCAGGGCCATGGATTCTCGATTTGGAGGGCAAAGATAACCGCCGCTGTCCCGGCCGACTTTCCCTGCTTTTGTCCACAGGGGCCAAAACAGCGCAGGCGTCCTGCGTACTTTCGACACGCATTCGTTCACCGCCCCATGTCCACGACCCATCCACTCCAAGACATCTGCAGCCAAGTCCGGCGCGACATCGTCCGCATGGTTCACGGCGCCAGCTCCGGCCACCCCGGTGGCTCCCTCGGCTGCACTGACTTTCTCGTGAAGCTGTATTTCGACGAGATGCAACTCGACCCGGAGAACTTCACCATGGATGGCCAAGGCGAAGACCTGTTCTTCCTGTCCAATGGCCACATCAGCCCGGTGTGGTACAGCGTGCTCGCCCGCAGGGGGTACTTCCCGGTGTCCGAATTGGCCACGTTCCGGAAGTTGAACACGCGCCTGCAAGGTCACCCCGCCACGGAAGAAAAGCTGCCTGGCATTCGCGTGGCGAGTGGTTCCCTGGGGCAAGGCCTGAGCGTCGCATGTGGTGCAGCCCAAGCCAAAAAGCTCAACGGTGAAGACCGCTGGGTCTACAGTCTCCACGGTGACGGAGAGCTTCAGGAAGGTCAAATCTGGGAAGCCGCCATGTATGCTGCCCACCACAAAATCGACAACCTGATCAGTTTCGTTGACTACAACGGACAACAGATCGATGGTGCGGTGGAAGACGTGATGTCCCTGGGCGACCTCGCCGCCAAATGGGCCGCCTTTGGTTGGACCGTTCTCGAGTGCAACGGCCACGACTTGAACGACCTGGACCGCATTTTCAAGGAAGCCCGCAATGCGGCCGGTCAAGGGAAACCGGTTGTGGTGCTCATGCGCACTGACATGGGCCGGGGTGTGGACTTCATGGAAGGCACGCACAAGTGGCACGGTGTGGCTCCGAACGATGAGCAACTGGCCTCCGCCTTGGCTCAATTGGACTCCTCCCTCGCCGATTACTGATGGCCGGCCATCGCCGACCGTTTTGGTGCGGATTGGCCCTTTGCTTTGGACTGACCTTGTCCGCAGCATCGCCCATCCAAGGGCAAAGTGCGTCTTCTGCTGAACCGCAACCCGAAGTCACCCGGATCCTTTTCGTGTTCGATGCGTCGAACTCGATGAATGCATTCTGGGGGCGACGGCGCAAATGGGATGTCGCCCGGGAATTGCTGGCGGCTTCCCTCGACAGCCTGTATCTCCAACCCGACATCGAACTCGGCTTGCGCGTGTATGGGCACGGTACCCGGCACGTTCCCGGCCAACAGGACTGTGACGATACGGAGTTGATCGTGCCCATCGGCCCCGGGCGCAACCTGATCATCCAGCAGGAGTTGCGCAAACTTCGCGCCCAAGGCACCACGCCCATCGCCCGTTCCTTGCTCGCCGCTGCAGATGACTTCGCCGCCACCACAGGGCCTGGCCGGAACGTCATTGTCCTGATCACCGATGGCATCGAAGCTTGCGACGAAGACCCCTGCGCTGTATCGCGCGCCTTGCAGGCACAGGGCATTGTCATTCAACCTTTCATCATCGGCATTGGTCTGGAGGAGAAATACAAGGACACTTTCCAATGTGTGGGACGCTATTTCGACGCCTCTCGTCCTGAGGTGTTTGGTGAAGTGCTGGACATTGTCATCGACCAGGCCATCCACCGCACCACCGTCCAATTGGACCTGCTGGATTCGGAAGGACAACCCACTGTGACCAATGTGCCGTTCGAGTTCATCGAACGGTCATCCGGCCACCCCGTCCTGCAGGCCGTCCACACCGCCACGGAACCCGGGGTCCCGGACACGTTGGTGCTCAACCCCGTTCCCCAATACGACGTTGTGGTCCACAGCATCCCACCGGTGACCAAAGCCAACGTCACGTTGGTCCCTCGGCAGCACAACCACATCGAAATCGAGGCGCCTTTGGGCTTTCTCGACTTGACACCGAGCCGCGACAGAAGCGCGCTCCAAGGCATTCCGGTCACCGTGTACCGCGAAGGAGACTGCGCTCCTGTCCACACCCAGCGGGTCGGCACGAGACAACGCTACTTGACAGGGAACTACGGGCA
>CALBSW010000058.1 GCA_937967465.1 uncultured Flavobacteriales bacterium | reverse complement strand
CACCTTCCAGGTCGACATGTCAGACTGCACGGGCAGCTACGGCGTGGTCAACCTGAACGGCAGCTTCGCTGGTTGGTGCGGAGGCTGCATTGCGATGGACGATTCCGATGGAGACGGTGTTTATTCTGTCACTGTGGATTTGGCCGCAGACACCATCGAATACAAGTTCACCTTGGACGGCTGGACCGCTCAGGAGGAATTCGCCGGTGGCGAGTCTTGCACGAGCACCATCGACGGTTTCACAAACCGTTCTTACATCGTGACCGGTGACGCCACCCTCCCGGTGGTGTGCTACAACAGCTGCGACGCCTGTGATGGTGATGGTGGTGGAGGCACCAACGAAACCTTCGACGTGACCTTCAACGTGAACACCGAGAATATAGAGGTGGGACCGAATGGCATGTACCTCGGTGGTGGTGTGTTTGGCGACGCTGTTGCCCACCCCATGTCTGACACGGATGGCGACGGAACCTACACAGTGACGGTCAACGTGGCCGCAGGCCTCTCCGGCAACTACATCTTCCTCAACAGCCCCAACGATGGTGGCGACTGGGGCGCGAAAGAGAACCTCGGTGGTCTGCCCTGCGCCGACCCGGGCAACTTCGACGATCGCATTCTCGACCCGGTCACAGAAGACACGACCATCAGCACCTGCTTCGGCCAGTGCAGCACCGATGGAACCTGTGAGGCTCCGCCGGCCACTTCTGCTGTGACCTTCCAAGTGGACATGTCCCAGTACACGGGCAGCTACGGCATGGTGAACCTCAATGGCAGCTTTGCCGGCTGGTGCGGTGCCTGTATCCCCATGGACGATTCCGACGGAGACATGGTCTACAGCGTGACCGTGGACATCGTGCCGGATACCATCGAGTACAAGTTCACCTTGGACGGATGGACGGCTCAGGAAGAATTCGCCGGTGGCGAGTCCTGCACGAGCACCATCGATGGCTTCACCAACCGCTCCTACATCGTGGACGGAGACGCCACCCTCCCGGTGGTGTGCTACAACAGCTGTGACGCTTGTGAGACGGTGGAATGCTTGCTCGACAGCGCGATGGTCACCTTGACGGTGGACATGAGCGAGGAAGAAGTCAACCCGATTGGCGTCTTTGTCGCTGGAAACTTCCAGGGTTGGAGCCCGGGAACCACGATCGCCACGGACAACGGTGACGGCACGTGGTCACACAGCTTCATGGCTGCAGTGGGCGACACGATTCAGTACAAGTGGCTGAATGGAACGGCTTGGGGCTTTGAGGAGACGGTTCCGTCCGACTGCCAGTACCCCGGCGATTCCAACCGCGGCTTTGAAGTGCCTTGCGAGGATTACAGCCACCCGGTGCACTGCTTCGGCAGCTGCAACCCATGTGGAGCTGCGACCTACCCCGCCACCTTCACGGTGCTGACCGACAACATCACGGTGGCCGCCGACGGCATGCACATTGCCGGCGCTTTTGAGGGCTGGTCCGGTACCGCCATGAGTGACAACGGAGACGGCAGCTGGTCCATCACCCTCGACCTCGAGGTGGGCAGCTACGAATTCAAGTTCCAAAACGGCCTCGGTGGCTGGGAGGAGCTCGATTGCGGTGGCAACCGCAGCGTCGCCATCGATGGCTCCGGTGCTGTCAGCTACACGGGCTGCTTTGCCCAGTGCGGCGAAAGCACGGCCTGCACGGTGGATCCAGATCCGGCGAACATCACGTTCCGCGTCGACATGAGCGAAGTGACCGACCTGATCGCAGACAGTGTTTACATGATTGCTGGATTCACGGATCCGGTGTGGCAGGCAGGTGCGATCCTGATGGACGACGCCGATGGCGACCTGGTGTACGAGGCCACCGCTCTCGTGTCGGGTCCATCCAGCATTGCCTACAAGTTCTTCAACGGAAACCCCTACCCGAACGGAGTGGGCACGGAAGAAGGTGGAGAGACGGCTGACTTCGCTGCAGGAGGCTGCGGTGTGGACAACGGCGTGGGCGGGTTCAACCGTACCTACGAGCGTTCCGGATCGGATGAAGTCCTCGACATCGTCTGTTTCAACAGCTGCGCTGCATGTGGAGATGCGCCTCTGGAGGGCACTGAAGTGACCTTCAGCGTGGACATGAACAACTACGGTGCCGCCTTTGGCTTCGTGAACGTGTCTGGTACGTGGAATGAGTTCTGCGGCGACTGCAACCAGATGACCGACGACGACATGGACGGCATCTGGACCACGACGGTTACCCTGCCCGAGGGCGAGAACTACCGTTACAAGTTCCAAGTGGACGCTTGGGCAGACCAAGAGGACCTCGCGCCTGGCGACAACCCGATCGGTCCCTGCGTGGTGAAGGAAGGTGGATTCACCAACCGAGACCTCGATGTGGCTGGAGCGGATGCCATCGTTCTCGACACCGTGTGCTGGGCTTCTTGCCAGGCGTGCATCGGCGGCGATGATGTCGCAGGGTGTAACGACGCCACGGCCAGCAACTATGACGCCACGGCCACGGCCAATGACGGCAGCTGCATTTACGATGTGACCCTGAGCGTCAACATGAACGAATACGCGCTCGCTGATGGCGATTCGGTCTACGTGAATGGCGAGTTCAACGGCTGGTGTGGAGCGTGCAATGTGATGTTGGATGAGGACGGCGACGGTGTCTACCAGACGACCATTGCACTCACCAGCGATTACTATGAGTACAAGTTCACCATCAACGGTTGGTCCGCTGAGGAGAACCTTGCCGGCATTGGTGGCTGTGTGACCGAGAACTTCGGCTTCACCAACCGCGTGCTGCAGCTCTTCGGCAACCAGAGCGAGCCAGTGGTGTGCTGGAACAGCTGTGAGAACTGTTCCGGTGTTGGTGCGATTCTCGGTTGTACCGATTCCAATGCCATCAACTATGCCGCCACGGCGACGGAGGATGATGGTTCCTGCCAATACAACGTCACCTTCCAGGTGGACATGGGGAACGAGACCCTCGCTGATGAGGACGTCGTCTACGTCAACGGTGGATTCAACGGCTGGTGTGGTGGTTGTAACCCCATGTCGGACGATGACATGGACGGGGTGTGGACCCTCACCATTCCGCTGACGGCGGGTGACCAGGAGTACAAGTTCACCATCAACGAGTGGGCCATCGCCGAGGAATTCCCGGTTGGCGCACCGTGTGACTTCAACCCGGCTGACGGATTCGCGAACCGTGGTTTCACGCTGTCGGGTGATCTCGTTCTCGACGTGGTCTGCTTCAACAGCTGCTACAGCTGTGACGTCAGCACGGGCTGTACTGACACGGGAGCCCAGAACTACGACAGCGACGCTGATGTGGACGACGGTTCCTGCGCTTACCTCGTGACCCTCAAGGTGGACATGACCAACCAAGAAGTGGTGGCCGGTACTTACGTGGCCGGTTCCTTCCAGGGATGGAATGCCAGCGGAACGCCGATGGACAACCCGGGCATGAGCCTGTACACCATCACCCTCCAGTTGGGCAACGGTGCACACGACTACAAGTTCATCAACGGCGGCGATTGGGCCGGCGAGGAAGGTGTTCCTGCAGAGTGTGGCGCTGACAATGGCCTTGGCGGATTCAACCGTCAGGTGGTCGTCAACGGTGCCGACATCACGGTGGATGTGGTTTGCTTCGGTGAGT
>CALBSW010000057.1 GCA_937967465.1 uncultured Flavobacteriales bacterium | reverse complement strand
TGCTGTCGCTGAGCAACGACATCCGGGTCATCCTCATCAAGATCGCGGACCGGCTTCACAACATGCGAACGCTGGATTCGATGAAGCGCGAGAAGCAGCTCAAAATCGCGGGCGAGACCGACTTCATGTACGCGCCGCTGGCCCACCGCCTCGGACTGTATGCCATCAAAAGCGAGCTGGAAGACCTGAGCCTCCGCTACCGGCAGCCAGACCAGTACGCCGAGATCGAGCAGAAGCTGCGGAAGACCAAGGCGGTCCGGACCCGATTCATCAACTCCTTTTCTGCCCCCATCAAAGAGGCGCTCAAAAAGGAGGGGCTCAAGTTCGAAGTCAAGGGGCGCCCCAAGTCCATCGCGAGCATCTGGGCCAAGATGCAGAAGCAGCGGGTGTCCTTCGAGGACATCTACGACATCTTCGCCATCCGCATCATCCTGAACACCCCGCCGGAGCAGGAAAAAAGCGACGCGTGGCGCACCTACAGCGTGGTGACGGACTTCTATCCGCCCAACCCGGACCGCCTGCGCGACTGGATTTCCATTCCCAAGGCCAATGGCTACGAGAGCCTGCACACCACCGTCATGTCGCCGACGGGCAAGTGGGTGGAGGTGCAAATCCGGTCGGAGCGCATGGACGAGCTCGCCGAAAAGGGCTATGCGGCGCACTGGCGGTACAAAGGACAGCGGGCTGACAACCGCCTTGACCAGTGGATCGGCCAGATTCGCGAGGTCATCGAAGGGGGGGAGGACAGTGCTTTGGAGTTTGTCGACGAGCTCAAGCTGGACCTGTTCAATGAGGAGGTCTACGTTTTCACGCCCAACGGCGATCTGATCGTGCTCGGCAAGGGCGCCACGGCGTTGGACTTCGCTTTCCGCGTGCACACCCAGGTGGGCCAGAAGTGCATCGGCGCCAAGGTCAACAAGAAGCTCGTCCCCATCGGCCACGTGTTGCAAAGCGGCGACCAGGTGGAGATTCTGACTTCGCGAAAGCAAAAACCCAAGGAGGACTGGATCAACATGGTCGCCACGGCGTCGGCGCGGTCCAAGATCCGCGCAGCGTTGCGGGAGGACCGGCGGAAGCTGGCTGCAGAAGGGAAGTCCGCGTTGCGCAAACGGTTCAAGCAGCTCGGCATCGACTTCATCCAGGCCAACCTCGAAGCCTTGACCCACCGCGTCAAGTTGGACAGCCCGGCTGAGATGTTTGTGCGGCTGGCAGACGGCCGCCTGAGCATCGACCCGTTCCCGAACCACGAGGTACGCGGTGGTCGGCTGCACTTTGTGCGCAAGGCCGCTGAACCCGTCAAGGCCGCGGTGGCCGAACAGCCTGTGGCCAAGGCGCCCAAGAAAGGGGAGACCTTGGTGTTGGGGGTGGACAAGCAGTCCCTCGACTACACCATGGCCGCCTGCTGCCGCCCCATTCCTGGCGACGACGTCTTTGGCTTCGTCACCGTGTCAGGCGGCATCAAGATTCACCGGTCCGCTTGTCCCAATGCGACCCAGCTGTTGTCCAAATACGGCTACCGTGTGCTCAAGGCGCGGTGGGCAGGCCAACAAGAGCGCGCGGAGGCCGGCGGAACAGCGACCATCGCCTTCTCTGGGGTGGACGACATCGGCCTGGTCAACCACATCACCGGCATCATTTCCGCCGACATGACGGTGGACATGCGCAAGGTGAGCTTCGAGACCAACGCCGGCTCCTTTGAAGGCCGCATCGAGGTGGTCGTCAACGACACCGAACACCTCGGCGAACTGCTCGACCGCCTGCGCGACGTGCCCGGCATCGCCACTGTGGACCGACTCGAGGATTGACAACCCGCAGAAATTGGTGGAGAACCTTGGCAGCGTCCCGTGCCGGGAGCGGGTTCCCGTGTATTTTTGCCCCTTGAGTCTGAAGACATGAAAGTCGACGTTTTGTTGGGCCTCCAGTGGGGCGATGAAGGAAAGGGCAAGATCGTGGACGTGCTGACCCCGCAGTACGACATCATCGCCCGCTTCCAAGGAGGTCCGAATGCAGGCCACACCCTCGAGTTCGATGGCCAGAAGCACGTCTTGCACACCATCCCCAGTGGGGTGTTCCGCGAAGGCAAGCTCAACCTCATTGGCAATGGCGTCGTGATCGATCCGGTCATCTTCCAACGCGAGGTGTCCGAGGTCTCCCAACACGGGGTGGACGTGCGGGAGCGCCTGCTCATCTCCCGCAAGGCCCACTTGATTCTGCCGACGCACCGTCTGCTCGATGCCGCCAACGAACAGGACAAGGGCAAGAACAAAATCGGCTCCACACTGCGCGGCATTGGCCCGACGTACATGGACAAGACCGGCCGCAATGGCCTTCGCGTCGGCGACATTTTCCTACCGGACTTTCAGGAGCGCTACGACCGCTTGGTCGCCAAGCACAAGCGCCTGCTCGGCAACTTCCCGGAGTTCAGCTATGATCTCGGAGAGCACGAGCCAGCTTGGTTCGAAGCCATCGACAAGTTGCGCAGCATGCAGGTCATCGATTCCGAGCAGTGGATCAACGACCAGCTTGACGCCGGAAAGCGCGTCCTCGCAGAAGGCGCCCAAGGCACGCTGCTCGACATCGACTTCGGCACCTACCCCTTTGTCACCAGCTCCACCA
>CALBSW010000056.1 GCA_937967465.1 uncultured Flavobacteriales bacterium | reverse complement strand
AGGTCCTTCATGTTGCTGATCTTCTTCTCGAAGATGAGGATGTTCGGGCTCTCGAGCTCGGCCTCCATCTTGTCAGGATTGGTGACGAAGTAGGGGCTGAGGTAGCCGCGGTCGAACTGCATGCCCTCCACGGTCTTGACCTCGGTCTCGGTGCCCTTGGCCTCCTCCACGGTGATCACACCCTCATTGCCCACCTTGGCCATGGCCTCGGCGATGAGCGTTCCGATGGTGCTGTCGTTGTTGGCGGACACGGTGGCGACCTGTTGGATCTTGGCGTTGTCGTCGCCCACCTCGCGGGAGATGTTGCGCAGCTCACCAACGAGGGCCTCAGCCGCCTTGTCCATGCCCCGCTTGAGGTCCATGGGATTGGCTCCGGCAGCCACGTTGCGCAGACCCGCATTGACCATGGCCTGGGCGAGCACAGTCGCCGTGGTGGTGCCGTCACCAGCCACGTCGGCGGTCTTGGAGGCGACCTCCTTGACCATCTGGGCGCCCATGTTCTGGATGGGGTCCTTCAGCTCGACTTCCTTGGCCACGGACACACCGTCCTTGGTGACGTTCGGCGCACCGAACTTCTTGTCGATGACCACGTTGCGGCCCTTGGGGCCCAGCGTGACCTTCACAGCGTTGGCCAGGGCGTCGACGCCGGCCTGCAGCGCCTTCCGCGCTTCGGTATCAAAGGTGATTTCCTTCGGCATGTTGAAATGGATTGAATGTTCAGGGTTCGAATCAGAGGATGGCGAGGATGTCGCTCTCGCGCATGATCATGTAGTCTCCTTCGTCGAGGGAAAGCTCGGTTCCGGAGTACTTGCCGTACAGCACGGTGTCGCCAACCTGCACGGTCATGGGCTCATCGGGCTTGCCAGCGCCAACGGCGACCACGGTGCCGCGCTGCGGCTTCTCCTTGGCGGTGTCGGGAATGATGATGCCGGTCGAGGTCTTCTCTTCTGCGGCAGCGGGCTCGACCACCACGCGGTCGGCCAGGGGCTTGATGTTTACAGACATGATGTGAATGGTTTCTGATGAATAAATGCTTGCCTGTGGCGCTCGGCAATGAGCGAAATGCGTGCCACAGGGACATCCCGTGTCAGGGACTGACATTTCCGTCAGGCGGACTGACAAATCCGGTTGATTCGGGCCAAAAAAAATGTCAGCCCGTGACAGGCTGACATTTCAAATGCTGTGCGCGGCCCGGCTTACTGAGCAGGCTCCATGGGCGCTTCGGCTGCAGGCGCTTCAGTCGTGGTCGTCGGAACGAATTCGTCCTCTTCGAAGCCGCTGGTCTCAGCGGAGCCTGCGGAGAACGCGCCGGTGGCGGCGATGCAGAGGACGAAGAGGGCGGTGGTCAAGTACCAGGTGGCCTTTTCCAGGAAATCGGTCGTGCGCTGCACGCCGCCAATCTTGCCTGCGGACTCGAATCCAGCGGCCAAGCCGGTGCCTTTCGGGTTCTGGACGAGGATCACTGCGCCGAGCAAAATGGCGATGATCAGGATGAGGACGAGGAGAACGTAGCCCATGGTGTCGTTGTTTGGTTCAACCCTGTGGTCTCAAACACCCCGCTTTCATGCGGCTTCCGGACCATCTGGTCCACGGCGTCCAAGTTTCTTGGATTGGGCGGCAAAATAAACGCTTTTCTCCGGGTATTTCAAGGCCAACAGTTTGTAGGCGCGCCGCGCCCGACCCAACTGCCCTTGCGCTGCGTAAATCCGGGCCATCGTTTCCGTGATGAGGGAGGTGTCCTCGACGAGGCTTTCCTTGGCCAATTCCTTGACGGCCGGGCGCTCGACATCAGGCTGAATCGGGCTGATGACCGGCTCATTCCGAATGAACAAATCAATCAAGGCCGCCTGCTGCTCCAAGCCGCCTTGAGGCAACTCCGAAGGTCGGTCAGTCGACAGCACGTCCTCAATGTGCGCCGCGGCCTCGCCGACTTTTTTGGCGGGCGCTCCTGACAGGGCAGCGTCCGTGAAACCGGTCTCCTCGGCACGCTTCAACGCCCAGCGGGCGAGCGGGGACAAACCTGAGACATCCGACGGACGGGGAGCATCTGCAGGCACATCCGGGGCCGGATGGGGTGTCGTGTCATCCTCCGGCTCAGGCCCTCCCTTTGCAGGTGCTTCTGCGGGCTCGTCCTGGCGACGCACTTCCTCAATTTCCCGTTCGATGCTGCGTTCGATGGCACCCAGCACCATTTCCCGAGCCAACGTGCCTTTTTCCGGCACCACCACAGGCGCCTTCTCCTCGTCCGCATGCTCCTCCGCATCGGCATCCTCTTGGACCGCTGCCCCTTCGGCGTTTTCAACTTGCGCAGAATTCGAGTGGTCTGCGCCCGCATCCTCCTCGGGATGCCAACGCAACCGCATGGCCGACTCCACCTCAGGCTCCAAAGCCTCCACAGCCCGCGCAAAAGCGGCAATCTCACTTTCGATGCCCGCGCGGAACATCAAATCGAACAGCCGTCCTGGCACGGAGGAGAAGACGGCGGCCTGGGCCAGCCGATCGGCGGAATGCAGGTCTTGCCCATCCCGGGCGGCCTTGGCCCGCAACAATCGTCCTGCACCGAACGCCGGATAGGCTTCGACCCATTCACCCAACGTGTCCGACCATTGAGACCAACGGTCCCGGTCAAACGTCATCTGCTCTCCCCGCACCTCGGAAAGGAGGTCCTGGAGAGGGTCGCGCTCTGGATCGGTGTGGGTGGACATGCGGGGTCGAAAGATGCGGCGCAATCACCAGTTGCCGAGGCTCGCATTGAAGACCTCTTGGGTGAGCTGCTCATTGATCTCCTCCACGAGCTGGGTTTCCACATCGAAGAGGTCGCTGGTCGCCGGAAAATCCGCGAACCGGCTGAAGGTCCGCTCAAAGTCCAAGTCGGCATCCAAGGTGTGGACGTAACGCAATTGAACCTGCATGGTCAATCGGTTCTGTGACGCGACCTCCTGTCCGCCAGCCACGGCGCTGGTGCTCACGTCGTAGCCCACAATGCGGCCCGAGTATTGAATTTCACCGCCATCCTGCACCCACCGCAACGTGCTTTGGCGCTGGATCAAATCCTTCAGGGCCTCGGTGAACTGCTGTCCCACCTCGGGTCCAGCGAGCGGCGCCACCGGGGTGAAATAGCTGACCGAAAACGTCCGAGCTCCATTGGTCTGCGCGCCATACGGGGTATACACGCCACAACCCGACCAAGCCGCACAAACGAGCATCAAGGAAATCCACCACAACCTCATTTGAGTCCGAATTCCTTGATTTTGCGATACAGGGTCCGCTCGGAAATGCCGAGCTCAGCAGCAGCCTGCTTGCGCCGGTTTCCATGCTTGGCCAGGGCCCGGCGAATCAACTCGCGTTCGCTGTCGACCAAGGACAAGGTTTCCTCCACCTCATCGGCCTCCTGGAACCCGCCGTGCGGTCGGTCATGAGCAGGTGATGTCACCCACCCTCCATCCGAGGGAGGGGCCGTTGTCGGCGCACCAGCCCGCTCCGGAAGGCGCAGCACATTGGCGCCCTCCTGGCCTCCGAACACGCGGTTGACCAGGTCGTGATCCTCGTGGGACACGGCTTGCATGTCCCCGGTGCGGATCATCTTGAGCACCAAGGATTTCAGGTCGGTCAAATCCGACTTCATCTCGAACAGCAGCTTGTACAGGATCTCCCGCTCGTTCATTCCCGGGCCGGCATCGCCCTCTCCTTCCGCCAGAGGCGCCAGGTCCCGGCGGGGCAATTCAGGCAAGTAATCCAACAGCCGGTCGGCGTCCACCTTTCGCTCGGTCTCGATCGCACTGATCTGCTCGGCGATGTTTTTCAATTGGCGCACATTGCCCGGCCAAGGATACCGCTGCAGCAACTCGACCGCTTCCGGCCCCAACCGAATCGGCGGCATGTGGTGGCGGTCGCTGAAATCGGCGGTGAACTTGCGGAACAGCAGGTGGATGTCCTCTCCCCGCTCCCGCAAGGGTGGCAACATCAGCGGCACCTGATTGAGACGGTAGAACAGGTCCTCCCGAAACTTCCCGCCCGCCATCGCCTTGTCGAAATCGAGGTTGGTGGCCGCCACGACACGGACATCGGTCTTGCGCACTTTGGAGGAGCCAACCCGCAGGTATTCCCCCGTCTCGAGGACACGGAGCAAACGTGCTTGGGTGGCCATGGGCAGCTCGCCGACCTCGTCGAGGAAAATGGTGCCACCATCGGCCTCTTCGAAGTAGCCCTTGCGCGCCTCGTGGGCGCCAGTGAAGCTGCCCTTCTCGTGACCGAACAGTTCCGAATCGATGGTGCCCTCGGGAATGGCGCCGCAGTTCACTGCGATGTACGCACCGTGCTTCCTCGCACTGTTGTGGTGAATGATTTTGGGCAGCGCCTCCTTTCCCGTACCCGACTCCCCGCGGACCAGCACCGTGATGTCCGCCGGAGCGACCCGCACCGCCGTGGCGAGTGCGCGCTCCAGTCCGGGGCTGTTGCCCACGATGCCAAACCGGGATTTGACGGGCTGCAAGTTCATGCGATGTAGCCTTCTTCCTGTGCCACAGCTTCTGTGACCAATTCGCCCCGCAGCGTAATGGACGTGTGGTCGGTGGTCCGCACGTAACGGTACTGACCGGGCTCGACGTCGCCTTTGGGGAAGACAATCATGGAATTGTACGTGTTGCGGCCTTGGAACTCCTCTGCGTTCTTCTTGGATGGCCCTTCCACGAGCACGCGGTAGATCTTTCCGCACTGGGCCGCGGTCCGCTCCCGGCTGTGCTCCTGCTGGAGCTGGATGATCTCGGTGAGGCGGCGGCCTTTCTCTTCCTCTGGAACGTCGTCCTCGAACTTCCGCTCGGCCAGCGTGCGGGGACGCTCGCTGTATTTGAACATGAAGGCCATCTCATAGCGTACCTCGCGCATCAGGCTGAGCGTGGCCTCATGCTGCTCCACGGTCTCGCCGCAGAAACCGGCGATCACGTCCGTGCTGATCGCGCAATCGGGCATGATGCGGCGGATGGCAGCGATGCGATCCATGTACCACTCGCGGGTGTAGCCGCGGTTCATCCGCTTGAGCACATCGCTGTCACCGCTTTGAACAGGCAGGTGGATGTATTTGCAGAGGTTGTCCTTGCGGGCCATGACCTCGAGCACCTCGTCGGTCATGTCCTTCGGATGCGAAGTGGAGAAGCGCACGC
>CALBSW010000055.1 GCA_937967465.1 uncultured Flavobacteriales bacterium | reverse complement strand
GCGAGACGCCGGTGGTCAAGTCGATTCCCTACACGAACAAGCCGGAGGAGATCACCCCGGGTGTCGCGAACTATTACGCGTCCACCTACTATGACGGCCACGACTTCGTGAACGTGCTCGTCAAGACCCGGGAGGGCCGTCCGATTTTCGTCAAGAGCAACACCGAGACCGGCTACGGTCGGGTCAATGCCCGGGTGAATGCCTCGGTCCTCGGTCTGTACGACTCCGCCCGACTCCAGGGTCCGCAACTCAACGGGGCGGCCACGGACTGGGCCACGCTCGACAGCGCTGTCCAAAAGGGCTTGGCCGGTTCCGGCCGCAAGGTGCTGTTGACCGGGACGGTGATGAGCCCGAGCCAGAAGCGCGCCATTGCTGCACTGACCTCCTCCATGGGGGTGGAGCACGTCCAAATCGATGCCGTCAGCTATGGCGCCATTGTGGAAGCTGCCGAACAAGACTTCGGCCGCCGCGTCTTCCCGTCCTACCAATTCGCCAACGCCAAGGCGGTCGTTTCCCTGAATGCGGATTTCCTCGGCACGTGGGGCGACAATGTGTGGTACACGAATGAGTGGGCCAAGACCCGCCGCCCTGAGGCTGGCGAGATGAGCGTCTTGCATGCCTTCGAAAGCGGCATGTCCCTGACCGGCTCCAATGCCGACCGCCGCACCCGCGTCAAGCCTTCCCAGCAGGGCAATGTGGCCGCTGCGCTTTTGAATGAAATCAACGGCCTGGGCCACGTCGCCGGATTGGATGAAGCCACCTTGGCTGGTGTCCGGTCTGCCGCCGCGGACTTGAAGGCCGCCGGAGCCAATGGCCTCGTGGTCGCAGGAGACAACGACGTCGCCACGCAGTGCATCGTCAACGCGATCAACCAAGCGCTCGGCGCCATCGGAACGACGGTGGAATTCAAGGAGAATGCCCACCTGTTCCAAGGGGATGACGCGGCCTTCGGCCAACTTGTCGCCGACATGAAGGCCGGACGCGTGTCCGCTTTGATGGTGGACGGCGTCAACCCCGCTTACTCCGGATCCGATGCGGCAGGCTTCAAGGCCGGCCTCGAGAAGGTGGCCTTCAGTGTGTCGACGGCCTTGTTTGCCGACGAGACGGCGAGCCGTTGCACGGCCATCGCGCCGAACCACCACTGGCTCGAGAGCTGGAACGACCTTCAGATTGATCCCGAGCGCATCGACCTCGTCCAGCCGGCCATCCAGCCGTTGTACGACACCCGTCATGTGACGGAGAGCCTGCTCGCGTGGGCCGGTCAGTCCACGGACGCCTACACTTTCCTTCGCCAGACCCACAGCGCTGCATACACCGCGGAGGCGATGTACACGGACCAGGATTGGAATACCGGTGTGCACAACGGCTTCCTCGCTGTGACGGCTCCTGAAATGAGCGCGCCGGCGTACAGCGGAACGGCCCTCAGTGGTGCCTTGGCTGCAGTGAAGGGCCGCAAGGGGGGTGCCTTCGAGCTCGACCTCTACCGGAAAGTGACCATGGGCGATGGCCAGCAGGCTGGCAACCCCATGTTGCAGGAGACGCCAGACCCCATCACCAAGACCACGTGGGACAACTACGTGACCATGGCCCGCGCGGACATGGAGGCGATGGGACTCAATACGTACATCGCCGAGAAGGACCCCGCATCCGTGGTCAAGGTGACGGTCAATGGCCAGTCCATTGAGCTGCCCGCCTTCGCCCAGCCGGGTCAAATGCCCGGCACCATCGGCATCGCCCTGGGCTACGGCCGAGGAGAAAGCGGAGAGGCCATCGGAAAGGCGGCCTTCCAAGTGGGTGCAGGTGGAGAGCACCTCACCGATGCCGAGGGCAACCTCGTGCCGATCGGAAAGAACGCATTCGGCTTGGCCGGCATGGTGGATGGCCTCCCGGCCAGCGCCGCCTACGACGTGAGCGTCGAAGCCACTGGAGACACCCACTTCCTGGCGTGCACCCAGTTGCACCACACCTACATGGGCCGCAACTCTGTGGTCAAGGAGACCACCCTCGACGGCTACCTCGCCGAGTCGGATTCCAAGCGTGGTGAAGCCAGCTGGAACCGGGTCATCGGCCTGAATGTCCACGACGACGTCAACGGTGACGGCCAGATCAACGCCCTCGACAAGAAGGCGGCTGGAGAGTTTGACATGTGGCACGAGCATGCTGTCGACGGTGTCGGACACCGTTGGGGCATGGCCATCGACCTCACGAGCTGCATCGGTTGCAGCGCTTGCGTGACGGCTTGCCACATCGAGAACAACGTGCCGGTGGTCGGCAAGGACGAAGTGCTGCGCCACCGCGACATGCACTGGATGCGCATCGACCGCTACTACGCGTCCGATTGGGACAAGGAGCGCGGTGCAGAAGAAGGACTCGGTGTGATCTCCACCTACGCCAAGATGGAGGAGCCTGGGGCCAACCCGCAGACGGTGCACATGCCCATGATGTGCCAGCACTGCAACCACGCACCGTGCGAGACGGTGTGTCCGGTGGCGGCCACGACGCACTCCAACGAGGGCGTCAACCAGATGACCTACAACCGGTGCATCGGCACGCGCTACTGCGCCAACAACTGCCCGTTCAAGGTCCGTCGCTTCAACTGGTTCCACTATCCTGGATACGACAAGTTCCAGAACGTGAACCCCGCGCAGGATGCCATCCAGCGTATGGTGCTGAACCCGGACGTTGTGGTGCGGAGCCGCGGTGTGATGGAGAAGTGCAGCCTCTGCGTCCAACGGACCCAAGGCGCCAAGCTCGAGGCCAAGAAGGCCGGCACGCCGATGGAAGACGGCATGGCCATCACGGCTTGCGCCGAGGCTTGCCCGACCAACGCCATCACGTTCGGCGACCTGAACGACAACTCGAGTGAGGTGCGCGCCACCTACGACAACAACCGGACCTACCACGCCTTGGAGGAGATCGGCGTCCAGCCGAACGTCGCCTACTTGACCAAGGTCCGCAACACCCCCAACGCCTAAGCCATGCAGCAAGAAGCGGCCATTCGGGAACCCCTGATCCTGGGGAACAAGAGTTACAAGGACATCACGGATGACGTGGTGGGCCCCATCCAGGGCAAGGCGCCCCTGGGTTGGAAAATCATGATCGCCATCTCCAGTGTGATCGCCTTCTACGGTGTCGGGTGCATCCTGTACCTGATCGGAACCGGCATCGGTGTCTGGGGTCTGAACAAGACTGTCGGCTGGGCCTGGGACATCACCAACTTCGTGTGGTGGGTCGGCATCGGCCACGCGGGCACGCTGATTTCCGCCGTGTTGCTGCTGTTCCGTCAGAAGTGGCGGATGGCCATCAACCGCTCTGCGGAGGCCATGACCATTTTCGCGGTCATCATGGCGGCCATCTTCCCCGGCATCCACA
>CALBSW010000054.1 GCA_937967465.1 uncultured Flavobacteriales bacterium | reverse complement strand
ATGACGGTCAGTTCCACGTTGACCGACCCTGCACTCGGCGGTGACGTCCAGGAGAATTCCGTCCCGGTGCTGGTGCCGGACGTACCGCTCCATTGGAAGGGGGCGTAGGTTCCCGAGCCACCCGTCGCCGTCCCTGTGAAGGTCACGGTCTCCCCTGGGCAAGGCGCCGGCGGGGGCGTGATGTCCACTTCTGGCAGTGGCGCGATCTCGATGTCGACGGTCGCCGTGTTGGTGCAGCCATTGGCAGAGTTGGCCGACAATCCGAGCGACACGTTGGATTGCGGCACGATGGGCACGCAATGCGAATGCAAGTCCCCCACGATCACGGGGCTGCTCGAACATGTGTAGGTTTCGGCGCCCGTGGCGATGACGAGCATGGTGTCTCCAGCGCAGTAGGCGGGCAGGTCCGGCAGTTCGAAGTCGATCTCCGGAATGCTGTCCACGTCGATGTAAATGTTGGACGTGTCCTGACCGCACAGGTTGGTGGCTTCACCGGTGACCACGTATTCCCCCGGATCACTGAAGGTCAGTGGCACCGTGCCTTGCACATCGCTGAATTCCGCGCCGTCCAGCTTCCACGACCAATTCGTCAGGGGCGTCCCCCCATCGTCGAGGGAGGAGATGATCATGTCCAATTCGTCCCCCGCGCAGATCATCGTCAGCGACCCCACCTCCACGGTCGGTTCTTCGAAGACCTCGATGGTGAACACTTGCTCATCCGGCGGACAGGCGTCCTTGTCGGGAATGGCCACCCGCAAGGTGATCGTGTACGTCCCGGCGTTGGTCAGCTCCACGATGGGCGCTTCGTCGCTTGGCCCGCCGCTGACCCAGGTGTGGCCGGGCCCAGAGATGAGCCACTGGGTGGTCGGGTCGCCGCAGATGGCCGGGTTCTGGCTCAGGTCTTCCAGGTTGACCTGAAGTGGTGCGCATCCGTTGGTTGGTGCGGCGGTGCCCAGCGCCTGCAATTCCGGGTAGACGCAGACGATCATCTGGTCGTTGCCATTGGGGCAATTGGGGTGCAGGTCCAGCACATTGATCTGGTACTGCCCCGGTTCGGGGAAGGCGGTGGTGAATCCGGTGCCCTGGCCCTGATTCTGGCTCACATTGGCTTGGCCGTTGAGCGGCGTGATCTCCCAGAAGCTCTGGGTGTCGTTGCACTCGGAGTCGGTCACGATTTGGCCGGTGCCGGAAATGGAATATTCGAAGCTCTGGTTCATGCAGACCTCGTCGGGCCCGCCAATGGCCGGATCCGGACCTAGGTGGATGCGAATGGGGTCCACCGTGGTCACAGAGGTGCCGCATTCGTTGACCGCTTCGATGCGGAATCGGAAGGCGTTCTGCGACCCTTCCGGTGTGGTGTAATCGCAACTCGACAAGGTGTATTCGTGGCTCACTGTCGTGGGGGGAACCGGGTCGAGGTCGTTCTGGTCGTAGGTCAGCGTGCCGCTGCCATCGCCGAAGTCGAGGTTGTAGGTGGTGCCGTCGGCGTTGTCCGCGTAGTTGGTGATGGGGAATTCGAGCAGGTAGGGGCTGCAAAGGCCATCCGTGTTGCCGGGGTTGGCCGAACCGATTTGGGGGTTGTTGCCGACAAACAGCGAGTCGATGACTTGGGTGGTGCACCCGTTGTTGCCCACCACGTCGATGGTCACCGTTTGGTATCCGTAGTCAGAGTAGGACGTGCCGGGCGGATTGAAGACGCTGACGTTGGTGAACGATGTATCGCTTCCATTGCCCCAATCCACGGTCCATGTCGCGATGCCGGGGTTGCCGGTGGGCTGGGGGGTTGGGAACAGCTGGTAATTGGGCCATTCCGGGTTGTTGAGGCACAAAGGCGGCAAGTCGTCGATGCCCGGATTCGGGTTCTGCAGCACCTGAATGGTTTGGGTGTTGCTCGCCTGACATCCGTTGGCGCCTTCAGCGGTCAGGGTCACATTGACATTGGCCGTGCCGCCTCCATCGAGATCATAGACGTGAACGGGCTGTGTCTGGCCGGAAAAGGTGCCGTCGCCGAAGTTCCAGCTGTAGTCCACGCCGGGCACGGGCGTCAGGTCGAACTCGATGCCTTCCGATCCGCAGACGCCAGGATTGATGACCGAGAAGTTGGCATTGGGCGCGGGCAGCACATTCACGTCGATGTCAAACGCGCAGTCCACGGGGTTGCCTCCACCATTGGTGACATAGAATTCAGCCGTCCATTCCCCGGCCTGTGTGCCGGAATTGAGCACGAGAGGATCGGTGGTGTCCAGAATGGTGGTGCCGCCCGTCGGTCCGGTCCACGCCAAGCTGTCGAGTTCGGGCGCGTTGCCGGATGGGGTGTACCACTCCGTCCAGTCGATGACGAGCGTGGCATTGCTGCACAGGGTGAGGGCGCCAGGCACATCCCAGTTGTTCCCGTTGTTGCACACCGGCTGTGCTGCAACGCCGAGGGCGAGGCACAACATGCAGAGCACGGTGGTGAGGCGGGTGAGCAAAGCAGATTCGATTGGGACATGCAAGATAAGGAGGGATGAAACGCCCGCGCGCACGTGTACATGGATGTATGCCGGGGGGCGGGCGCGGCTCGCCATCGGCCCCAGTTCGGTCCAAAATGCGTCAAGGTTGACGGCACTGCCGATTGGGGAATGAACTCGGCATCATTGTCCTGTCGTCGGTCCTGCGGTGGGACCGCCATTCACCTCCAACCCCACTCGTCATGAGTCAGCAAACCCACATTCACCACGTCCTTCTGGACGCTTCCGGCAGCATGCAGAACTGCCACGCTTCCACGCTCAGCGCCCTCAATGAGCAGATTGCCTCCTTGCGCAAGGTTCAGGCCGACCACACCGATCAGGACATCCGATTTTCCATTTCCGACTTCAGCGACGACTACCGCATGTGGTTCGGGCCGAAGTCCATCGGCGACATTCGGGACGTCCGCGAAGACCAGTACGAATTGCGCGGTCTGACCGCCCTGCATGACGGCCTGGGCACCTTGATCACCCGCACCATCGATGAGGTGGGAGAAGACGCCCCGGAGAAGGGAACGTCCGTCTCCATCATGGTCCTCACGGACGGCTTTGAAAATGCGAGCCGAATTTTCACCAAAGGTGCCCTGCGTTTGTTGATGGATAAGCTCACCGAAAAAGGGTGGGAGTTCCGTTTCGTAGGGGCCGACATCGACCCGATGGAAGTGTCGCGGGGTTTGGGCATGGATCACAGCCGTGTCGCCCGTTTCCAGCGTCATGACGCCGAGGGAATCAGCGCTTACATGAGCAATGAGGTCGATTATTCCCTGCGCCGAAAAAAAGGCATGATTTAATTGCTTTTTGAGGCAACTTTTTCGGTCTTTTTCCGTATACTATAGAGCACCACAATCTCTACCATCACCACCCATTTGGAAGTCTACATATACCGGACGACGGACGTCGATCCTTCATCGTTCTCCGCGCTGCTGGAGGGGGCCAATGGTCCCCTCCGGCACCTGCGCTTCTCAGAAGGCCCCATCGTCTCGGTCGAGACCGTGACGGAGGTGGTTCGAGGCGCTTGCGATGCGAATGGTGCCCTGTCCAAGGATGCCATCCAGGAGTGCATTGGTGAACTGAGACACCGCGCAGACCTCCGGGACGATGCGGTCATTGTTCTGATGAGCCGCACTCCGCACGATGGCCATTGGTTCAGCATTGGCGAGGGCAATGCCCATTACGTGCACGCCGACGATTGGAACCTGTTCACGGCCACTTCTTTCCGATTGCCCGTGACGTTCCTGTTGGCCAGCAATGTGATCATGCGTGGCATGTACGACACGTTGGACGAGTTGGTCCGGCGAGCGCACCACGAACCGCGTGGCTGCATCCTCGACCTCTGCATGGAGAAGAAGGACATCAGCCTCAAGATGAGGACGGCCGATGCCTGCCCTGAATGCATGGCCCGGATTCGGAGCCGGGTGCGCATGGGCCACCTGGATCCAGACGTGGTGATCGCCTGCTTTCGCCTGATGGACAAGGTCCGCCGTGATTTGATGTACCGACGGCGCTGGCGCTTGCACGACCAGCCGGGGCAGCTGACCATCAGCGGATACAACCAGCAGGTGGACCTGCCTGGGAAGCGCGTCGAGATGTCGCCCATTCAGCGGTCTCTTTACCAGTTTTTCCTGCTCCATCCGGAAGGGGTTCGTTTGGTAGACCTGCGCGACGCCCACCACTTGGAGACGCTGTCCCGGTTGTACCGGGTCATGGCCACCAAGGGGACACCGCGGGAACAGGACGACACCATCCGCAATGTGGTGCTCGATGTGGACGGCAAGCTGCAGCAGCATTTGTCCCGCATTCGTCGCGCTTTTCTACAGGCCCTCGGGCAGGATGAGGCCAAGCTGTATTTCATCCAGGGCAAGCCGGCGGAGCGTTATGCCATCGCCTTGCCCCGGGAACACGTGAAGTGGACCGACCGTGACCAACGTCCGGTCGTGTGTTCGCACCCGATGGAAATGTGAACGAGGGGGGAGCGATCCCCGCCTGATTCTTTCCCGGCTGGGCCTCCCTGAGGTCTGGTCCGGATGACCCCGCCCTGTTCCGTTCCAGCGAAACCCCGGTTTCGCAACTCCATTCACCCTCAATATCCCATCGCCATGAACGCTTTCATTCACACCCCCTCCATCACCGTCCGCGACAGTGCTGCTTTCCGCCGTTACCTCGCAGATGTCAGCCGCATTCCCACCATCTACATGGAACGGGAAACCGAACTCGCCCGCCGCATTGAGCAGGGCGATCGTCGGGCCCATGCGGACCTCGTCAAAGCCAACCTCCGGTTTGCCATCACGGTGGCGAAACGGTACCAAAACCTCGGCCTGCCGCTCGAAGACCTCGTAGCAGAGGCCAACATCGGTCTGATGAAGGCCGCCGACAAGTTCGACCACACGAAGGGCTTCAAATTCATCTCCTATGCCGTCTGGTGGATTCGCCAGAGCGTCATGGAAGCTGTGGAGAAGAAGGCCCGGGTGGTCAAGGTTCCGGGCAACCAGATCACGACCATGCTCAAAGTCCGCGAGGCGCAGGGCATGTTGGAGCAGGTCCTGGAGCGGTTGCCGGAGGACCACGAGATCGCCGAGCACCTCGACTGCACTTTGGACGCCGTGAAGCGCGCCCGGAAGGTGGACATGAAGGCCGCGTCCTTGGACAAGCCCGTCGGTACGGGGGACCGCTCGACCACCACGTCGGGCGAGTTGATGCCGGACGAAGGGTCCCCCTCGCCGGAGGCCGGTTTGGAATATGAGGACTTGCAGGTTCGGCTCGCCTCGGCCATGTCGGAGTTGACCCTCGCCGAAGTCGATGTGCTGAACTGGATCTTCGGCTTGGACGGCAAGGACCCGTTGACCTTGAAGGAGATTGGAGAGCGCATGGAACGGTCCCCGGAACGGGTTCGCCAGATCCGCGACAAGGCCATGCGCAAGCTGCGTCAGGGAACCCCGGCGCGGTCCCTGCGCGTCTTCCTGAATTGAGGCGTCAAGGTTGACGAAAGTCGCGGTCGGGTGGGGCGATCGGGGATGCTTGTGGTGAATTCCAACACAAACACCCCACGCCATGAATTTCTCCTTTCTCCCCACCCGAAAGCGGTCCGCCAAGGCCGGCCGCAACGCCATTTTCACCCTCACCTTCTACCGCCAGGACGGCCAGTGGGTCTTCGATGACGACCGGCGCGACATCTACGTCGAGCCGCTCGTCTGCGGCGCCGATGACGTCTTCGATGTCCTCAGCGGCCGCGATCAGGACCCGGCCATCAACCGGTGCACGGTCAACTTCTCGGCCACGCCCATCCCGGGCCACGAGGTCCACGCGAGTTTCCAGAAGCCCGAGTACGGCGGCAGCATCTACACGACCACGGACATGACGGGCGACGCGCCCTTCGAGTTCTGGCTGTGCCCGGCGCTCTTTGCCTATTTCGACCGCGCCCCCGAGGACCTCTACGTCCAGAAGGTCCGCAGCTGGTCCGAGTGATTCCATGAAATAAACCCGATGGTTTTTCCGTCAGGTCAATGAAACCTGCATTCCATGATTCGACCCACCCAATTTCCCGCCGCAGGGGCCGTGTCCACGACGGTCCTTGCGGCGGCTTTTGTTCTCCTGTTCACCTTTTCCGCCGCCGGACTGCGAGCACAGGAACACCAATATCATTTCCATTACCACCCGCTCAATCCGGACACGTCCATCCGCTATCTGTACGACTGGTACGAAATCGAGCCGGACGGTTGGATGCGCCGCGATCAGGGCATGTTCAAAAAGGAGATG
>CALBSW010000053.1 GCA_937967465.1 uncultured Flavobacteriales bacterium | reverse complement strand
TTTCTTTTTGAGGTGCCCCGGATGGTCAGTGGATCGCAGATGGGCCAAGGCTTCCTGCACATCCTGTCGAGAAAAGGCCAGCGAAGACGACATTCCCTTGTCCAACATGCGCACGGCCATGTGATACTGGGCAGGGGGAAGCCCCTGCAGGTACACCACCGCACAAGCCCACTCCAACAATTCGGCAAGGACAGGATGTGGCAGATCCAGATGAAGCAACGCCCGGAGCAATTCGCGCTGACGGGACAAATCATCCGTGTCATCCAGCAGCGCCGCCAAGCGACGGGGGGCGTTGCTCGACTCCAAAACGCCCCGCTCCGACAACAATGCCAACACCCACACGGCACGAAACCCCGGCTTGCCTGGATCGGTCGCCAATTGAAACAGCGCATCCTCCAGCGCCAGGGCATGGCCCGATTGGACCTTGACATTCAATGCGGGCCAAGCCTGCAACCAAACCTCAACCGTCGCACGGGACGGGACGGTGGAAATGGCTTTCGAGAGCGCTGACGGGGAGGAGAGGGCAGGGGGCGTCTCCACCGAACTCACGGCTTCTTCATGGCCGCCGCCTCTTGCTCGCGGGCCAGAATCTCACCAATCTGTTCCGCACCGACTTGCTTGGCAATGACCTTCTTGTCCCGGTCCAGCAAGAACATTTTGGGTGTGGCATAGACGTCGAACGTGGTCCGGAAGTTGAGACTCTGCAACGTGGTGACCCCCGCCATGATCAGCGCGGTGGCACTGTCGGTGGCATTGATGCGGGGATTGTCGGAAACGTGAATCCAATCCCCGATGCCTTTCTCACGGACGAATTCCAACCACGGCTCCGGCTCAAAGTCATTGCCGATGGCATAGATCTCCAGTCCCTTGTCGTGCCACTCGTCATAAAGCGCTTGAAGCTTGGGCATTTCCTTCTTGCAATGGCCGCAGGTGGACTCCCAGATGGACACCAAGGTGTACGCGGCATCGACGTCATACAAGCTGACCCAGTTCTCCTGCGTGGTGTCGGGAAGAATGATGTTGGGAATCCGGTTCCCGCATTGGCTGTACCGCAAGTCCTCCGCCCGATCCGTCACCTTTTTGAGCTGGGCCTCAGCCAGCCAATCCGCCTTCCCGGTAGAGTAATACCGGTCTACTAGATCAACGAACACCTTGTCCATTCAAATGACCTGGCTCTTCTCTGCAGAGAAGGTGAAGAAGTGCACGAAATACTTGAACATGTCCGGGTCTCCTTCGGTCCGGGCAATGAGCTTGTTGACTTCGACCAGGGCCGTATCCGGTACTTGCGGCATGACATTGCCCCAGTACTGTTCGAGCAACGTGTGCAGTGCCGGGTCCCGGACCAGCCGCCCATCGGAAAAGTCGACACGGTCCCAGTACAACTTGCGGAATTGGTAGTAACGCCACAGCTGTGGGTTCTCCACACCGGCGGGGGCCTCCGGCACATCCGGCTCCTGCACCATGGCGATCATCTTGGCGAACAAGGTGCCGGCATGGTCTTCTTGAATGCGGACCTGCTCGGCCTCCACCTGGAGGTTGAGTACCTCCAAATCCTGCACGAGCTGGGCACGTTCTGCTTCCGTCAAGGTGGTGTCCTGCGCCCGTGCATCAATGGGGGCTCGCTTGTCCCGCATGTCCGAGATGAAGCCGAGGTAGTCGTAGAACAAACGGGTATCCTGTCCCTTCTCGACCTCCACACTGCCCGGCAAGTCCGACACGTCTGCCGTCAGCGCGATGTCCTCGCCGGTCACAATGAATTCCACGAACGCATTGCCGGGAAGGACCAACCCATACTTGCCGCCTTCATCCGCTGGCGGAGAGGGGAATTCAAAACGCCCTTTCGTCCCCACGCTCGCCGTGTCCGCGTAATACATCTTGTTGCCGTAGTAATTGGCGAGATAGACCGTATCGCCTTCCGCGATGCCTGCTACTTCAAAAGACAAGGTGGCCTGCGCGGACAGCAGGCCAGAGAAAAACAAGGAACCTCCGAAGAGCGCAGTGCGCATGGCACGAATCGGGGCACGGAAAGACATCTTTGACTGCATGGGCTTGATGAACGCGGCTAATTTAGCCGTGCGCCATGGCTTCCGATGCAAACAAGTCCTACAACTGGGGCATCCTCGGATGCGGGTGGCTTGGACAAGCTGCCTGCCGCGCCATGACAGGGCAAGGGTGGACGTGTTGGGGCACTGGACGCGCCCAAGACACCCTCGATGCCATCGCCCACGCCGGCGGCACCCCAATGGCATGGTCCGCTGACAGCCCCGATTCAGACGTGCCAACACCCGAGCTCTTGCTGGTGGCGCTGCCCCCGTCGGCTGGAATGGAAGCCTTCAAATGGGCTGCGAGTCGATTCAGCGGCGCAGACCACACCATTCTGATCAGCAGCACCAGCGTGTACCCAGGAGAAGCGGGCAGCTATGTGGAATCCGACGCCATCCGCCGGACCAGCCCCCATTCGGGCGTCTGCCTGCTCGACCTGGAGCAGCTGTTCGATCCCAGCCGCACCTCCATCTTGAGGGCAGGAGGGTTGTTCGGCCCAGGACGCCATCCCAAGTCATTTTTGAGGGGACAGGCCTTGCGCGATCCAGAGGGAGCCGTGAACATGGTTCACCAGACCGATGTGGTCCGCGCCATCCTCCATGCAGCCGCCCATCGGCTCAGCGGCCCGTGGAACGTGGTGGCACCAGAACCTGTATCGCGCGCCGAATTTTACCATGCGGCAGGAGCGGTGGACGCATCCCCGAAGCCCGACCAGCCATTGACTGGAAGAAGGGTGTTATCGGAAGCCCTCGTTCAAAGCGGTTTCCAATTCCAGCACTCCAACGCAGCAGAAGCTGTCCGAACCCTTCGCTGACATGACCATTTCCCACCATCCCTTTCTGTTGCAGCGTCCGGAGGACCGGGACATTCACGGCGCGTGGCACCTGCCGGCCCAGGATCAGGCCAAAGGCACCGTGCTGTTCTTGCACGGGTACAAAGGGTACATGGATTGGGGAGCCTGGAGGCTCGTCGGAGACCGGATGGCCCTCGCAGGGTGGCGTTTCCTGCGCATCAACTTCACCCACAACGGCACAACGCCTGAAGCCCCGAGCACCTTTGCCGACCTCGACGCTTTCGGTCGGAACACCCACCGTCGAGAGCTCGAAGAGGCGCTGGCCGTCATCCGGGCCTTGCGCGACCCTGGCCCCAGCGACCACCCGAACCCAACAGCAACAGGCCCCTTGGCCGTCGTGGGACACAGCAGGGGAGGCGGCTTGGCTTGTTTGGCCGCCATGGAAGGGCACAGGCAATGCCTGTCCGAAGGCAGGGAAGGGGTCAGCCACCTCATCACGTGGGCCGCTGTGGCCGATTTCGCATCGCGTTTCCCCTCACAAGACACCCTCGCACTGTGGCAAGAAACCGGCCAGCTGGAGGTGGTCAACCACCGCACACGACAGCGAATGCACCACGACTGGTCGTTCTATACGGACTTCCAAGCCCATGCGCAGCGGCTGCACATTGAATCTGCCGTGCGGGCATTCCCCGGAGCCTCCCTCATTGCCCACGCCGAAGACGACGGGGCAGTCCACGTCGAGCACGCCCACATGCTCGCAGACTGGGCGCAAGCACCCACCTTGTTTCTGATGGAAGAAGGCGGGCACACGTTCGGTGCATCGGAGCCCTGGACCGAGCCGAACCTGCCCGCTCCGTTGAATGCCCTGACGCAAACGACCCTGCACTTCCTGGAGGAAGGCAGGGCCGTCAATTGATTCAAAACGACAAGCTCAGTGGCGCACCACGAGCTTTTGCAGGGGCGCGTTGTCCGCCGTGCCGAGGAAGTACACTCCGTTGGGGAGGTCAAACTCGACCGCTTGTTGACCGGCATCGACTGCAGTGCGGGCGACTTCACGGCCCATCTGATCGAGGACGACCAACGTGGTGGACTCCGTCAGGCCATTCAAACGCAGTTCACCTGAAGTGGGATTCGGGGCGAATTCGAAGGCGGCGGCAGCCTGCTCAGCCACGTCGACCAAGACCACATCACTGACTTCGAGTGCGATGTCATCCACGTAGTAGAAACCGGTGGTCGTGCCGTCTCCGAAGGCAAAGAAGTTGATGCTGGAGAAGTTGCCCACGTATGGGAACTGCGCAACCTCCTGGCCCTCGAGCCAGAGCTTGGCCAAGCCTTGGTCCAGGTCCACGACCACGCGGACTTCAAACCAAGAACCGATGCTGACCGAAACAGGAGCAGCGACACCCCACGGTCCATCCACGGCCGCACTGCCTTGGGCGTCGATGGCACAGTTGATTTGCCAGCTGTCGGTTCCGGATCCAGGCGCGTCGGTTCCTTGAACGTTGAAGTAGGCTGCGAAGCCTTCCTCAACCAGCATCTGCCAGGTCAAGCTCCAGTTGCCCTCGGTCTGCGCCACTTCAAGCAGCACATCGCCGGGGCCTCCAGCTGCGGCGGTTTGCTCCACTTTCAAAGCGTTCAAACTTTCAAAAGCGTTTTCGTCGGTGATCTGGAGGTCACCGTCCGTGCCTTCGGTACCGGCAGTCCAAGGGTAAAAGTGGTCGCTGACTACACACACGTAGTCTCCTGCGACATAGTCTTCGAATCCCTCCGTGAATTGACCGAAGGAGAACAAGGGGGCAGCAAGTGCTGCGAAGAGTAAGGTTTTCTTCATGCTTTGGTGCTTTGCGGACAAGGTAATCCTACCTTTTCACTCCTGAATCGAGGAATGGAAGGAGAAGGCAACATTCGAAAGCTGAAAGGTCAATCCGACGCCGGAAACGTCCGCTACGACTGGTGTTCCGCTGACATCCTGGATGGCCAAACACCGTTTGACATCACCACTGCAGTCGGGCAGGAGATCCGGTTGTCCTTCCTGGGGCAGATCCATTGCACGGTCACCGGAAAACGAATTCGAAAGACCTACGGGGACGGCATGTCGTTTGACGCCTTTCAGTCCTCACCACTTGCCGTGGAAAGCATCATCCGGCCCGAACTCAGCCGGATTCACGAAGGCATCGCCCTGCGTGATGCAGAATGGGAGGAACGGCATCACAATCAACCGCACACGGTCTATTTGAGCGCCACCAGCGGCATCAAAGTGGGGGTGACCCGGGACACCAACATCCCATCACGTTGGATCGACCAAGGTGCAAGCGGGGCCTTGATTCTCGCAAGAACGCCTTACCGGCAGCTGGCCGGCCTGATCGAGGTCGACATGAAGGCCCACTTCGCCGACAAGACCCAATGGCGCGCCATGCTCACGGCCGGCAATCCAGACCCTGCGGACGTCCGCTCGGCATTGCTTGAAGCATTGGACCACGCCTTCGAACAATGCCCCCCGGACTACGAGGACTTTCTCGCAGACGAGGACGACATCACCCACCTGCATTATCCGGCCACCTCATTTCCAGACAAGGTGAAATCCGTCAAGCTGGACACCACCCCCGAGCTCGAAGGCCGGCTCACCGCCATCAAAGGGCAGTACCTCATGTTTGAGGATGGACGCGTGTTCAATGTCCGGCGCCATTCCGGATACCGGGTTCACTGGTCCTTTGGCAGCTGAAAAAGCAGATCAGTTCAGACTGGGGTCCACCGGCAACCCCGTGACCTTGGCAAATTCAGGTCCTTTCTGCCCCAAAAGCTGCCGCCACAAATCCCCGGGCTCGGCATTCAATACAATGTCCAGCTTCTCCTGAAGGCCAGCATCGTGAACGTACCAGCTGCTGCGCTCCACTTCGGCATCCAGCTGCCCGGCTGACCACCCGCTGTATCCAACGAAAAAACGAATGCTGCCCGGGGCAACTTGACCTTGACCAAAGGCTTCTCGGATTCCCTCAAAGTCCCCACCCAGCCACAATCCCGGCAGCACCGGCATGGCATCCGGAACGCGATCTCCAAGCGTGTGCAGAAAAAACAAACTGTCATCGTGGACCGGACCGCCGAGGTACACCTCATGGTCCACGCCCCACGCCTCAGCCTCTGGAAGGACATCCTTCAAGCGGCGTCCCGTGCCATTGTCCAGCACCAAACCAATGGTGCCGTCGGCATCGTGATCGCACAAGAACACCGTCTTGCGACCAAACCAAGGGTCCGTCAAAAAGGGCTCTGACAGCAGGAATTGCCCTGCCCGCGGTGCGGCTTTGGAATCTGGCACGATTTCCATGCTGCAATTTCCCACTTTTGACGTTGCATGTCCACCCGCTTTTGTCTGCGCGCCGATTCACTTCGTGCCTGCACCCCGTTCACCATCCTGCTCAGCACCTTGGCCTTGGCCTGGTCGCCCCGACTCTCGAGCCAAAACTTGGGCACAACGCCCACTTGGGCAGAGGCCGTGGCCGCTTATCAGAGCTTGAACGACCGCTTTCCTGAACAAACGCACCTCCGCGAATTCGGCACCTCCGACGTCGGCCGTCCGCTCCATGTCTTCAGCATGGGGCCGCAGGAGGACGCAACGCTGACCCTCCTCGTCAACAACGCCATCCACCCGGGAGAGCCTTGTGGCGTGAATGCCTGCCTGGATTGGGCGACCGACATGCTGCAACAGGGAACGCTTCCAAGCGGGGTCCACATCGCGATCATCCCGATGTACAACATCGGGGGAGGCTTGAGGCGGAATTGCTGTACCCGCGCCAACCAGAACGGTCCGGAATCCTATGGTTTCCGAGGCAATGCGCGCAACCTGGATCTCAATCGGGACTTTATAAAGTGCGACAGCCGCAACGCCTTGGCGTTCAATGCCCTGTTCACCGAACTGTCGCCAGACCTCTTTGTCGACACCCACACGTCCAATGGCGCCGATTACCCTGCGACCCTGACCCTGATTGCCAGTCAGCCCGACAAGCTGGGCGGCGTCCTCGGGCCATGGCTGGAAAACACCCTGCTGCCGGAACTCTACCGCGACATGGAAGCCGAAGGGGAGGCCATGACACCTTATGTCTACACCCTGGGATCCACCCCGGACGACGGCATACAGGATTTCCTCGAGACCCCGCGATACTCTACAGGCTATGGCGCCCTGCACCACACCATCGGATTCACCACGGAAGCCCACATGCTCAAGCCCTTCGACGACCGGGTGAAGGCCACCCGCTTGTTTCTCGACGTCGTCTTGGAAGCGGGCATTCGCCACGCCGAAGCATTGCGCACATTGCGCAATGAGCAAGACGCCCTGTTCCGCGACGCAGAGAACATCGATGTGGCCTGGACACTGGATACCGCGAGCGTTGACTCCCTGCTGTTTTCAGGGTATGCCGCCCGGTTCGAATGGAGCCCCCTCACCGGAGAGCGCCGACTGCGCTATGACCGGGACAGCACGTGGACCCGCAACATCCGTCACCTACACCGGTATGCGGGCACCCGCAGTGCCTCGGTTCCAGCGGCCTTCATCGTGCCCCAGGCTTGGCGACACGTGCTGGAACGACTGACCGCCAATGGCGTCGAGATGATCGATGTGCCCCGCGACACCACCCTTCAATTGGACGTGACCCACATCCTGAAGCACAGCGCCGCGAGCCGCCCCTATGAAGGTCACCACTACCGCAACATGGACGCTGTCGAGGTTCGCCGTGAGGACGTGCAGTTGTTTGCCGGAGACAAAGTCATCTCGCTGGATCAGCCTGCTGCGCGCTATCTCATGGAGACATTGAGCCCCCAAGCTGTGGATGCCTTCGCCGCCTGGAATTTCTTCGACAGTGCGCTTCAGCAAAAGGAATACTTCTCAGCATACGTGTTTGAAGAGACCGCCCAGGACATGATCGAGGAGGATGCTGAATTGAAAAGGGAATGGGAGGCCCTTCGCAGTCAAAAGGAGCAGGAGGGAAGCCCCATGGGACACCGCGCCCAGTTGGACTTGCTGTACAAGGCTTCTCCGCATTTTGAAGGGACATCGGATCGATACCCCGTGTATGCCTGGCCCAAGGGGCAGCCGCTGCCTTTTCATTGAGCCCCATGAACCGCGATTGGTATCACCCCCTCATCAGCGGCTACCACCAAGTGGTCCGCACCTTGCGCCGCGAGGTCCTCGACGCCCGACCGAACCAATGGCGCCTCGCGGCGGACACCGTGGCCAGGCTCTATGTGGCACCGCGCGACATGCAACTGGAGCAGGAGGTCTGGCATGGCTTGCCCACCGAGCGCATTGTTCGATCGTCGCATCAACCTGGCTCACCTGACATCCTTTGGATTCACGGAGGCGGTTTCGCATTCGGCTCCCCCAGAACCCACCGCGCGGGGGCTGCGGCTTTGGCCAAGGCCACCGGCCGCGCCGTTCGGCTCATCGATTACCCCCTCGCTCCAGAGCACCCCTACCCGGAAGCCCTGGACGCACTGTCCGAGATCGAGGAGCCAGGCCCGATCGACATCGTAGGGGATTCAGCGGGCGGCAACCTCGCCCTGTCCTGGGCGTTGCGCCGTGGATGTGGGGACCGACTCATCTTGCTGTCACCATGGCTCGACCTTCGGGTGGATGGACCTTCCGCCCAACAGAATTCAGCCCAACACAGCGTATTCGACAGGGAGGATCTGCGGGAATATGCAGGGCTCTACCTCGCCGGTCACCCGGCCACCCACCCAGACTGCAGCCCCATTCTCGCCTCGGATGACGCGCTTCGCTCTCTGGGTGCCATGCTCCTCGAATCGTCCCAATCAGAAATGCTGCATGCCGATGCCGCAGCACTGGCGTCCCGGGCCGAGGCGCTCGACCTGGATTTGACCTGGGTCCAAGAGGAGGGGAGTCACCACGGATGGCAACTCTTTCCCGATGTCCTGCCCGAGGCGCAACGCAGCGTGGCCCGCATGACCGATTTCCTGTCGCTCGCTTGACGCTTTGACAGGGTGGCATTGACGTCTGCTTAACACAGCCCCCTTCATCTTGCGGGCGTCGAAGCAGGAACACGTTTCGATTTCAGGTTCTCTAGAAACGGCTGTGGTTCTCCTGGACCATCCGTTCCAAGGCAAGGCCACCTCCGAACGCGGGGGTGGCTTTTTTCTTTACCCCTCCACCTCGTCCAAGGCTTCGAGAAGCTGAGCCAATGCGGCCTCCAACTCCTCCGGCTGCGCATTGAGCGGAGGCGCAATCCGGAAGCCCTGGGGTCGACTGAGGAACCAAAAGAGGATCAATCCTTTGCGGCGCGCAGCATGGACCAATTCCGCCACCTGCTCGGGACCTTCGAGATCCACTCCGATGAAGTGTCCGCCGCCGCGCACCTCCACAACCCTCGGGTGCGCATCCAATGCGGCTTTCCAGGATTCACCCTGCGCCCGAACCACACTCAGGTCCAGCTTTTTCAATTCAGTCAGGTAAGCCGCTGCCGCCGCGCACGCCATCGGGTGTCCCCCAAATGTGGTGATGTGTCCCAGCTTGGGCGCTTCCCTCAGCGCCTTCATGTGGTCAGCAGATGCGACAAATGCCCCAATGGGCATGCCGCCACCCAATGCCTTGCCCAGCACGAGGACATCCGGCACCACACCCGCTGCTTCGAAGGCATGCACATGACCGGTCCGACCCAATCCACATTGGATCTCATCCAAAATGAGCAATGCCCCGACTTCCTGACAGCGCGCCTTGAGGGCGTTCAAATGGGCTTCAGGCACAGGCCGGATTCCCGCATCTCCTTGCACGGTTTCGACGACCACAGCCGCGGTCTTCTCCGTGATGCGCTGCAACTCGGACTCCTCTGCGAAACGCAAATGGTGCACATCGGGGAGGAGGGGGAGAAACGCATTTCGGCGGTGGGAAGGCGTAGACAAACTCAACGCCCCGAACGTGGCCCCATGGTAACCTCCGATGACACCGAAGATTTCGGTCCGTCCCGTCACGCGGCGCGCCAGCTTCATCGCCCCTTCAATGGCTTCCGTGCCGCTGTTCACGAAGTAGACCGCCTCCAGATCAGTGCCTTCCAACGTAGACAACAGGACTTGGGCTGCACGGTCTTGCGCTGCCTGTGCGTACTCGCCGTACACCATGACGTGCAAGTGCTGGTCCACTTGCGCATGCAATGCTTCACGGATGGCGGGGTGGCCGTGCCCGAGGTTGCTGACCCCGATGCCGCTGACCAGATCGAACAGGCGTTCACCAGATGCGGTCTCCAGCCAGCAACCTTCCGCCTTGACAATGCGCTCGCCCAGCGGATGCGGGGTGGTCATGGCCAATCCCCTGTCCAGAAAGTCCGCTGCCGATTTCATTCGATGGGGTCTGCTTGAAATCCGAATTCGTCCGCAAAGACCCAAGTGGGGTTGCCGCGTCCCGGGTGCCAATCCGGAATGACCCCCCCGTTGAATTGGTTCAACTCCAACTGGAGATACCGGGCTTTGCGGTCCCCCTTGAAGCTCAGTCGGCTCGAATGGGCTCCGTATCGCTCGGGATCCATCCCCGGCTCAGCCTGTCCGAAAGGTGTGAATTCGGAGGAATCCAATGCGGTCCGGCAAACGACGTTGGACGGCCCCCAAATCCAGGATTTGACATCCTGCAATACCCCCACATTCATCTCCGTCACGCGGTGAACCCTTCCAAGGTCAACCGTCACCACGGCATCGTGGCCGTAGTATCCCTGCCAATCGCCCGTCCGAAAATCATCTCCTTCACCTTGGATGCCATCCACCAGGGCGCGCTCACCACCCGCAGCATACTGGTTGGCGAATGGGTTCAGGATGGACACACCATAGTCCGGATTGACCCTGGCAATCCGCCCCGACACCGTGGCGCTTCGGCGGCCGTCCCGTTCAGCATAGAGCTGGATCACTTGCGTGCCTCGAACCAGCAAAGGGCCTTCCAACGGGGCAAACTCACCGGAGAGCCCGTCATCCGAAATGCGGTAGAACACGTCCGCCTCGGAATCGATGCACCCCACATCGACCAGCAGGCTGTCACCGGAATAACTCCGAGGCGCCTTCAAATAAGGCGCTGCAACGAAGACGTCATCGGCCAAGGTCCAGTTCTCGTTGGGCCAGTCGCCAGGTGCCCGCCCAAAGCCATCCTCTGGAGCCGGCACACTGCGCACATCCAACTCCCAAATGCCTCCCGCCATCAATTCGTCGTGGGTGACCCAACTCCGGGTGACCGGCTCGCCATCGATGGACAGCCCATGGATGAATTTGGCATCGGCACCTCGCCGATGCGTCTTCAACTCCAATGTCCGTCCATTGGGCAAGGTCCACGTCGCGGCGTCATACCGCGGCGTTCCCAACACGTAGCGGTCAGAGCCCGGCGTTACAGGGTAGAATCCGAGCGCGCTCCACACATACCAACTGCTCATCTGCCCGCAGTCCTCATTGCCACTCAGTCCATCCGGCTCAGGGGTGTACATCACATCGCAAATGCTGTCGACCAAAGCCTGCGTCCGGTCCGGGTGTCCCGCGAAGGCCGGCAAATACGCCATGTGGTGCGAGGGCTCATTGCCATGGGCATACTGCCCAATCAGGCCCGTGATGTCACTCTGATGTCGCCCTGTCATCTCACTGCTTCCGAGGAACATGTCCTGCAACATGTCCGCGTACGCCTCGGGACCTCCGAGAAGCGCCATGTGACCGCTCACGTCATGGGGGACGAAGAAATTGTATTGCCACCCATTGGCCTCCGTGTATTCGAAGGTGACCTCTGTGGGGTCGAACGCTTCGCGCCATGCCGCACCGTATCGTGGCTGCAGGAAGCCATTGTCGGGATTGTAGAGGTTCTGCCACCCCTGGGCACGACGACCGAATCGCTCAGCCACATCCATTCGCCCCAGGTCCTGCGCCATGCGGGCAATACAGGCATCGTCAAAGGCATATTCCAACGTCTTGGACACGCTCTCGGATTCCCGCTGCAATGGCAGGTACCCAAGACTGTCCCACACCGGCTTGCCCAACTCGTCGGCCGTGGCCGCTGCCACCATGGCATCCAACGCCTTGTCCGCATCAAACCCGCGCAATCCTTTGGCCCAGGCATCCGCAATCACCGGAACCGCATGGTAACCGATCATGCAACCTGTGTAGTTGCCGGCCAGCTCCCACATCGGCAGCTGCCCGCCTTCTTCGTGCATCCCAATGAAATTCCGCACGAACGCCTCGGTTCGCTCCGGCTCGAGCACATTGAGCAGGGGGTGGGTGGCCCGAAACGTGTCCCAGAGAGAAAACACGGTGTAGCGCGGCGTCCCGTCCTCAGCTTGGTGAATGCGCAAATCGGTCCCGCGATAGCGACCGTCCACGTCCGTGGCCAGGTTGGGGACGGTGAGGCTGTGGTAGAGCGCCGTATAGAACACCGTGCGTTCGTCTGCGTCGTCTTCATCCAGCTGAATGCGTCCCAATGCCGCATCCCAAGTTGACTCAGCCTTGGCGCGAGCGGCGTCAAATCCGTTCGGGTCAGCCGCCTCTTGACTGAGATTGGCCACGGCTCCCTCAATGTCCACAAAACTCAACGACACCCGCGCCTGAACCTCTCTTACATCCTTGAAAACCAGTGAAAATATTGGGACATAAGTCAACTCTTGCTTCAGGTTGCCATCGGCATCCCGTTCGGTCTTCAACTCCGCCATTTGATCGAGCCATTCAAACGGGCGGTTGAAGCGCATGGCGAAGTAGACATGCTGCTCGCGGGCCCAATTGTCGGACACACGTTGCCCCACAAGGGTGGAATCATCCAGGGGATACATGCCGTAATTGATCAGGTCATCGCGGTGCGCGAGATCGACCACCAACTGGAGCGTGTCTTGCTGCTTCAGGGTCCATCGATGCAAGCCCACCCGCTCGCTGGCCGTCAACTCCACCTCCACACCGCTGCGCTCCAGCTCACATCGGTAATAGCCCGCATGGGCATGCTGACTGCCCGGGACGAACCGATCCCTGTACCGCTCGCGCCACACCGACCCCGTATCCATGGGACCCACCGTGGGCATGAGAAGCACATCCCCATAATCGCTCACCCCCGTGCCTTGCAGGTGGGTGTGACTGAATCCATACACCTCGTCATCCGTGATGTGGAAACCACCACAACCGTCCCAACCCTCCAACCGGGTATCCGGGCTGACTTGCACCATGCCAAACGGGACCGTGGCACCGGGGTAAGTGTGACCGTGGCCTCCAGTTCCGATGAACGGATCCACTTCCTCATGCAATGCGCGCTCTGGGCCACTGCAAGACGCCAACAAGGCTGTGGCCAGGACCAACGAGATTGTCAAGTGGCGTTGGATTGAATGACAAAGCGACTTCATGAGCACATCACTGCTTGAGGGTGGGAGAGGGGACGCCGGGCGGCACATCCAATGCACGTGGATCTTTGCACACCAGACATTTCATGCGATCGTGAAACCCGAAATGCTGAATGGATGGAGCCGGAGGATTCAAGATGCTGTCCAATGCCAACTGATTGACAGGGGAGAGAAACCCGGACACAAAAGCATTCCGATCCTGTCGAACGGTGCGCATTTCTTGGCGAATGGCACCCACTTGAACCAACAAGGCAGACTCTTCCATGTTGGAACGCTGTAGCGAATCCAGCCGCCCCTTGAGCGCATCCGACTTTTCAGAAGCCGCCACAAAAGCACCTGTCCAGATTCGCTCGACGGAAGGAAGTGGCTTGAAGCGGTCCAACAAGGCCTCGAGCATCCGGCCCTCAGCTCCATCCAATCGGAGCGTGTCCTGGGCCAAAGAGGGATGCGCCACCCCGAGCACCACAACCACACTCCACGTGAGCAACGACAGTTTGGATGGGGTGGCAGGGCGCATCAGGAGCGCAAATTACCGCAGGGGAACGAGGTCTCCCGCCAGCAACCACTGAACGGCCTCCCGCCAAGCCATGGAACCCGCATCACAATCCACGCCCCCTTCGAGATCAAACGGCGCCAAACCCACACCCTCCTGACGGGTCAGCAAGGTGGGAACCCAGACAGCCATTCCCGAACCGGGAAGGCGGTGACGTCCCGGCGACCCAGAACTCTCGCCTTGAATGCCCAGGGGAGCGCACCCAAAAATCCGCGCTCTCCCAGCTTCCCCCAGGGCACCGGCAAGCAGCAGGGAAGCACTGAAACTCCCACCATCCAGCAAGACAGCCAGCGGATTGTCGCAAATACGCTTGGTCTCCACCAACGGCATGTGGGGGACGACACCCCATTCCGGCCGGGTCGTCCAACGCCCTTCCTTCTCTTCCGGCCATCCTGCTTCATCCAGGAATACCCCGAGAACGGCGTGCCGGCGCGTCCGGTACCCACCGAGGTTGCCCCGAAGGTCCAGCATGACCGGCCGCTTGGAGCGGCGAATCTGCCGACGGCTGCGCCGAAAATGCCGCGCAAAGGCCGCATCGCTCCCCGCTCCAAACGACGGAATCACCCACCGGACAAACGCCCCATGGTCCACCACAGTCATGCCTTCTCCTTTGCCTGCAGCCGCGCCCACATCGGGCGCATCAGACCCCAAGGAGTCCGGCCGAAGCGCGCCCACCCAAGGCCATGTCCGCTTGAGCCAAGCGCATTGCCCGGAAGACGAAATGCCGGGACCGGGGCCGAAATCAGCCCAGCCTTCCAACAGCCTTTCACAAGATGGAGGGGAATGCCCAGAGCGGGATTCAATGAGAGATTCAAAGGCCACCCTCAAATGCGCGTCTTCTGCGCAAGCCAACCAAGCTTGCACGTTCAGCGCCCATTCCAACGGGTCACAATCCCCCGGCTCCATGGCAGAGGACACCAGTCGACTTCTCGCATCCAGGCACTGAAAATCCGCCACCCATTCTGGCACCCAAGCCTCCAACAGGCTGTCCAAAGCCAATACGTCCAAGCGACGCTGCTCTGAATTCAAGGCAGCCGTTTGACCCCACGAATTTCCGGCGGAAGCTGACCCGACCAGCACCCAGAGCAGCACGCCCAATTGGCCGGGGCGCGCCATCATGTCGGCTGATCTCGGTTTTTCACCATGGTCAGAATGGTCGCAATGGCCACAGTCTCTCCGGTTTCGTCGGTCACATCCACCTTGAACTTGACGATGCCCTTCAAGACATCATCGTCCCCACGCAATTCCTGTTGAATTTTCTCTTCCACAGTCAACTGGACCCCAATGGTCATCCCCGGATACACCGGCTTCGTGAAACGACACGTTTCCAAGCCATAATTCAACAGAACAGGCCCCTTGTGCGGCTCCACAAACATGCCTGCCGCTTTGGACAGCACCCAATATCCGTGGGCCACACGTCCTTCGAAAATGGTGCCGTCCAGCGCAGTCTCGTCCACATGGGCGTAGAAGTGATCTCCACTGACGTTGGCAAAATTGACGATGTCCGCCTCGGTGACCGTGTGCCGGTGCGTCGTGTAGGTCATTCCGACCGACAAGTCCTCAAAGTGCTTGCGGAAGGGGTGGACATCGGATTCAGGCCGCGCCGCACCAGGCTGATGGCGCTGCGTGATCTCCGTAATGGTATCGGGATGACCTTGGATGGCCGTCCGCTGCAAATAGTGTCCAAGACCGCGGAGTCCGCCCATCTCTTCACCTCCGCCGGCGCGGCCGGGTCCACCATGCACCAATTGCGGCATGGGACTGCCGTGCCCCGTGCTCTCTTTGGCGCATTTGGCATCCAACACCAAGATCCGCCCATGGTGCGTCGCCGCCTCGGTCACGAACTCACGCGCAACGGCCGCATCACCTGTAGCAATACTACAGCACAAAGAGCCCTTACCCCTGTGAGACCAACTTATAGCCTCCGATAAGTCTCGATAAGGCAGGAGGGAAGACACCGGACCGAAGGGCTCGACTTCGTGCACCAATGCCGCCTCCAGAGGTCGGGCATGGGTCAACAATCGGGGACCATAGAAAGCGCCAGTTTCTGCACTGGCCCCCATCAACTCAGGGGAGTCCATCGAGTACAACACTTCGGCTTCAGACAGCAGCCGGGACACCGCCTGCTCCACCTCTGCGCGCTGCTCCATTCCAGCCAACGCACCCATGCGCACACCCTCCAACGCAGGGTCGCCCAAAGCCACCCGATCCAGCTGTCCCTTCAAGGCATCCGCCACCGCCTCCAGGTGCATTTCGGGCACCATGGCGCGGCGAACCGCAGTACACCGTTGGCCACACTTGATGGTCAGCTCGCGCCGCATTTCCTTGATGAAGAGATCAAATTCTGGTGTCCCAGGCGCCGCATCTGGCCCAAGGACCATGCTGTTCAGCGAGTCGGCCTCCAGATTGAACGGCACATTTTCACTCAGCACGCGCGGATGAGACTTGAGGGCCAACCCCGTTTCAGCCGAGCCGGTGAATGTCACCACATCTTCAAACGTGACGTGGTCCAGAATGTCCCTTGCACTGCCACAGACCAATTGTATTGCCCCATCTGGAAGAATCCCTGAATCCACGATCTCTTTGACCATGCTGTGGGCAACGTAGGACGTCAATGTTGCGGGCTTCACAATGGCCGGCACCCCTGCGAGCAAATTGCAGCTGACCTTCTCCAGCATGCCCCAAATCGGGAAATTGTAGGCGTTGATGTGCACGGCCACACCCCGCTTGGGGACGCCGATGTGGTGCCCGATGAACGTCCCTTCCTTGGACAGCATGGCGGGGTCGCCATCTACGAGATAGGGGAGGTCTGGAAGTTGCTTGCGAAGACTGGCATAGGCGAACAGGGTTCCAATGCCACCTTCCACATCAATCCAAGAGTCAGCGCGCGTGGCACCTGTGTGCGCACTCCAGCGGTAGAATTCCTCTTTCTTGGACATCAAATGAAGCGCCAACGCCTTCAGCATTTGCCCGCGCTTTTGAAACGTCATTTTGCGCAATGCCGGTCCTGCCTGCTCGCGGCCATATCGGAAGGCTGCAGCCATGTCCGCAGAGCTGGCATCGACCGCTGCCACAGCATGACCATGAACGGCGTCGAGAAGGGGGGAGGGGTCAGGTCCGGCTGGAACCCATTGGCCCGCAATGTAATGGTCGAGAATGCGCATGTCGCCCACAAAGTAAGGGGCCACCGAGATGAACAAATCATCAATTCGTCGACAGAATTCTTTCTTCAGGCCGAAAAAACGCCTATCTTGGAGAAGATTTGTTTTTGCCTCCTCTAGTCTTTGAATCATTAAACCACTGAACATGAAGAACTTGTTCGCCCTTACTGCCGCTGTGCTCTTCGGCTTTTCCGCCGCAGCCAGCAACGTTCAGCTCGTGGTCCAAGCCGTGGACAACGGTGATGCCGCTCCCGGCAACACCTACCGCGTCTACGCCGAGCTGCCCTCCAACCAGCACAGCCTTCACGCCATCTTCGCTGATGGTGAGCACATGCTGAATGTGACCTCCACAGGTTCTTTCTACCAGAATCCACTCGGCGGTGCCACCACCATCGATCTGAACGAAGCCGTGATCGGAATCGACGAGTCTCTCGCTTACGACAGCTGGGTGACCGTGGGTGCTGAGAACAGCAACAACAACAGCATGTGGAACATCGGCATTGACTTTGACGCCTTCAACAATGGCGGCGCCCTGGAAGTCGTCGATGGCGCATGGTTCGTGGTCCCGACTGACGTTCGTGCCGTTGCAGATGCACGCAACCTCGTCCTTCTCATGCAAATCACGACCGACGGCACCGCCACCGGTACGCTGAACATGCAAGGCTGGACGCCGAACGGTGAGACTTGGCGCGACTATGACGTGACCTTCACCACAGACGACGCTGAAGTGTTCGGTTGCACTAACCCAGATGCTTCCAACTACAACAG
>CALBSW010000052.1 GCA_937967465.1 uncultured Flavobacteriales bacterium | reverse complement strand
CGTAGTACGCCTCCGTCCGGCTCGGCGTGCATTGGCTCGCCGACCCGAAATTCACGACCCTCAAAAAAGAAGAGGTCCTCGCCATTCTCGATGGCCAGGACCTTGTCTCTGAGGGGGAAGGCTTCTCTTATGATGGAATGTCCTTCCAGGACACCTGGGCCTTCCTCGGAGACCGGCTAATCGTGTCCTACGCCAGCCGAACGGACGACGGAGACCAAGGTGAGGGCGGGATCGGCAGCCTCACGGGCGTTGACTTCGTGGAGTTCAATCCCTGATAAACCCTTCTTCTTCCCGTCCCCTTCCGCTTCTCCATTCTCATCCAAGAGGTCGGCGGTAGCGTGGTAGCCCATCATGAGCGACGCGTATTTGGCGCGCATGATTCGGGCGTGGCGCTCTTCGGGGGTCTCGTCCTTTTGGGACTTCTTTTTCTTCTTGGAAAACATAGCGTGGGCGTTTGAATTCCAGACGTGAAAACCCCCGGCTTTATTGCATGGAAAAGACAATGAATTCAGGCATTTCAGCGTTGAAAAGGAAAGCCCCAAAGCCATGTCCGAAACCCTGCCCGAGACCCACCAGAACCTGTTGGAATTCACCCTCGATGCATTGCGCAAAATGGGGGGGCAGCACCCCCTCAGCAGCCCGCACCGCAACACATGGAGCGACAGCCACACCGACCTGTACGACAGCGAGCTGGAGTTCCTTCCCTACAGACCAGCCGCCGCCGCCCTCTCCGACTGGTTCTACGATCATGACCTGGTCCTGCCAGCGGGCTTTCCCCGATACCAACTCCGGCACACCATCGAAGAGCGTAAGGGACGGGTGCTGCTGCACTCCGAATACCGCGGATCCGACCCCGAACTGCAGACGAGAGCACTGTCCGAAATCGAATCCGTCGACGTCACCGAGGCGCTCCAGGCAGTGGCTGTGCCCCGCATCGGCGTCGATTGCACCGACCTGTTCGCCCCCATCGCCGAGGCGCTTCAACAGGCCAAAGGACACCAGCTCGACTTCGAACTCGACCCCAGCCCGATGGGTGGATCGTACCTGCGCTTTGCCGAAGTGGAGAAGGCCCTCGACAACGAGCAGCAGTCCGAGCGGCTGTACAGCATCCTGTTCTGCATTCTGATCAATCGCAGCATGGACGCCGGTGGCCTGGCCCCCTACACAACCTACTCGCTTTGTCTGGTGGACGGGCACATTCACCTGCAATGCACCCCGGACCACGCGTCGGCGATTCCCGATGACATCAAGGAAGAGGTGCTGGAAGAGACCGAGCTGCCCAAACGACTCGAGACCGAGATTGACATGACGGCGTCCGCGTCTTGGATCCTCATGGAGCTCGAAGTGGAGGCGCCGGAGATCTATGCGGAGATCGAGAAGGAGGCCCTGGCCCGGACCATGGCCGACTTCGCAATGGACCTCGACCTGACCGACCTGCTGAAAGGCACGCCGGACCTCCCCCTCTACCCGTGAGCACAACCGCGCTCAGACTTGGTCTCACCGCAGTGGGTCGCCGGCTCGGACCCGGCCCAAGACGATGTCGCCGCGGTCGCGCTCTTCGAAGAGGAGCTGGGTGCCGAGGTGGACGTCGATGGCCACGTGAGCGTTGAAAAAGACCGTGTCCCGATCCGGCGTCACGAACTCGAAGAAGTGGTATTGCATGCGCCGGAGGTCGGGCACCAGCGGAATGCGAACGACCGGGTCCGAAGTCCGGCCCGACACCCCCTCGTCCACGAGAAAAGCTTCCTCCTCGGCGTCCCAGTAAAACCAGCTGTGTTCGAAGTGGACCTTGCCGCCGGTGAGGTTGAAGAACTCGACGACCGCCGTGTCGTCCTCCGCGACGAACATGTAGCCCGTGTCAAAAATCGTGGCGTCCGGATCGGTCTCGTGATCCAGATCCACACGGAAATCGCTTTGAAGAGGGCCAAACTGAAGGATGGTCGTGTCGCGACAGACAAACTTGCGGTCGTCCAGGAGGTCGCCTTAGAGGCTGAAAACCCGCAGGTTGATCGCCGTA
>CALBSW010000051.1 GCA_937967465.1 uncultured Flavobacteriales bacterium | reverse complement strand
GCTAAGCTGTGACCGATATTTTTGGTCCCCGAGTTCGAATCTCGGTCTCTCCGCAACGAAAGCCCGGCCCCACAGGTCGGGCTTTTTGCTGCGCTTCAGTCGACATGGCCGTATTTCCCGGCCCGGAACTCGGCAAATGCGGTGTGGATTTCCTCTTCCGTGTTCATGACGAAGGGTCCGTAGGCCACCACCGGCTCGGCGATGGGGTCGCCGTGGCAGAGCAGCAACGTGCTGTCTTCCAGTCCTTCGAGCACCAAGTCGCCGCCATTCCGATCAAACACGGGCGTGGCGAAGGGCTTCAATGTGGCATCGCCACAGCGCACGGACCCCGAGACGGGGTAGGCGAGCAGCGTGCGGCCAGGCGGCACGCGGAAGGTGAGCGAGGCCCCAGCGGTCAGCTTCACGCGGGAGGTGAAGAGCCCGGTCAAAGCATCGATGGGGCCCTGCACGGTGGTGCCCCCGATTTCGGTGATGCCGGAGATGACCTCGAGGCGCCAGCCGTCGCCTTCCTTCACGGCCAACTCCCCAGCTTCCAAGCTGCGGTAGCTCGGCGAGACGCCTTTTTGGGCAGCGGGCAGGTTCATCCAGAGTTGCAGCAGGTGGCACGGTCCGCCGTCCCGCTTGAAGTCCTCGGGCGACACTTCCGTGTGGACGATGCCGCTGCCGGCGGTCATCCATTGGACGCCGCCCGGGCCGCTGACGTGCGATCCGCCGGTGGAGTCGCGGTGGGCGAGCTGGCCTTCCTCGATGAAGGTCAGGGTCTCGAAGCCTTTGTGCGGGTGCGGCCCGAAGGGCAGGCCCGGGTTGTTCGGCCCGTAGGTCTGTGGCCCGTGGTGGTTCAGGAACAGGAACGGATTCAGGTCGGGCAAAGCGCCGGTGGGGAAGGCGCGTTGGGTCAGAAGTCCGCCGATGGGTTCGTCGTGGGCCGGTACTAGCCGGAGCAGGGTGGGAGGGGCCATGGTGCGAAGTTGGGCCGTGTTTGCAAAAGGGGGTGAAACTGGTGCCCGTGGGTTCAACAGGAAGGGCGAGGTGAAGTTTCTTTGCACCCGATGAACGCACTGCGATTCCCCGCCATGATGTTGTTCGGCCTGTTGCTGGCCGGATGTGTCGCCATGGAGATGGCGCAGAGCATCGCGGCCCTCGCTGGGCAGGCCATTGTCTGCGTCGATTTTGAAGGCGAGGAGTCCGAGGAATCTGAAGAGGAGCGAGAGGCTCAAAAAGAAAAGGAGGGCCAGAAGGAGCTCGAGGCCTTGCTCGCCGCCCGCCACCGACACGCCGCATTCGAGGCACAGCACCGACATGACATCGCGCCACCAGGAGCCTTCCAGGCATTGGTGACGGCGCGCATTTGGGAACCTCCGGAATTGGGCTGACCCCTGGCCACAAGGCCATCGTCCCGCGGTGAAGTCGCTTCGCCGTTTGTCCCCTTTCCCATTCCCAACCCCACCCAACATGTTCAACCACCTCAAGCAGGACCTTCCTGCCTCACTCGTTGTCTTTCTCGTCGCCCTTCCCCTCTGCCTCGGCATTGCCTTGGCTTCAGGCGCGGCACCCATCGCTGGCTTGATTGCCGGCATCATCGGCGGCCTCATCGTCGCCCCCATTTCCGGAAGCCATGTGGGCGTGTCCGGTCCAGCCGCCGGATTGGCGGTGATCGTGTACGATGGCATTCAAGACGTCGGCTTTGAAGCCTTCTTGTTGGCGGTTGTCATCGGCGGTCTGGCGCAACTCGTGCTGGGCATTGCCCGCGCCGGCATCATTGGCAAGTACTTCCCATCCAGCGTCATCCAAGGCATGCTGGCTGCCATCGGCATCATCATTTTCATCAAGCAAATCCCCCACGGTCTCGGCTACGCTGGGGCAGAAGGCACGACCAAGGCCGACAAGGTGTTCGACGTCCTGTTGCTCCTCGGGGACAACCTGGCTTACGCCGCGCCCACGGCCATGACCGTCACAGGCGTGTGCCTGGCCATTTTGGTGTTGTGGGAGACCCCTTTCATGAAGGCCCAAGCCTTCACGAAGGTGCTGTCCGGCTCCCTGGTGGCCGTGATGGCAGGTGTGGTGGTCAACCTTGTGACCCGGAGCGGAGGGGGGGCTTTGACCGCCAAGCAATTGGTGGACGTTCCGACCGATCACGCCGCCAGTGGCATCGACCCTGCGGCGTGGGGTTCCTTGCTCACCTTCCCCGATTTCTCGGCCATTGGCGACAGCGCCATTTGGATTTTGGGTGCCACCATCGCCATCGTGGCGAGCTTGGAGACGCTGCTGTGCGTCGAAGCCACAGACAAGTTGGACCCCCAGAAGCGCATCACGCCCACCAACCGCGAGCTGTTGGCCCAAGGGGTCGGCAACACGGTCAGCGGTTTGATTGGCGGACTCCCCATCACCCAGGTGATCGTGCGTTCCTCGGCCAACATCCAGACCGGCAACGCCACCAAAATGAGCGCCATCTTCCACGGAGCGTGGCTCTTGGTGTTCTTCTTGCTTGCCCCCACGCTCCTGACCTACATCCCGTTGGGCAGCCTCGCAGCCGTGCTGTTTGTGGTCGGTTACAAACTCGCCAAGCCGGCCACCTTCAAGAAGATGTTCAACAGCGGAATGGCGGTGTTCATCCCGTTCGTGGTGACGATTCTGGCCATTGTCTTCATCGACCTGCTCAAGGGACTCGGCATCGGCCTCGTGGTGGCCTTGATCCTGAACCGCGTGCTTCCCGCAAAGACCGCAGCATAAGGACCTAGGTGCTTTCCGACTTCAAGAAGCGAGCCTGCTGACGGTTCCGGATTGAACCCCATTCCAACTTTCAGGTTTTTCGAGGGAGATGTCCATCGAATCGCAATCCCTACGCCCCATTCGGAGGCTCATCGGCCTGCTGTCCAAGGACAAGCGGGACATCGGTTATCTCTACTTGCACGCGGCCCTTGGAGGGCTTGTGGCGTTGTCTTTGCCCTTGGGCATCCAGGCCATCATCGGCCTGGTCCTCGGCGGTGAGGTCAGCACGAGTTGGATTCTCCTGACCGTGCTGGTCACCTTCGGGGTGGTCATGGCCGGGGCGCTTCAGGCGGTGCAATGGAGCATCACGGAGGTACTGCAGCGTCGGATTTTCACCCGCAGCGCCTTTGAATTCGGTTTTCGCATTCCCCGCTTTCGCCCGGAGGCCGTGGGCTCGACCTACACGCCGGAGCTGGTCAACCGGTTCTTCGACACCCTGAGCCTGCAGAAGGGGGTGGCCAAGGTGCTGCTGGATTTCTCAACGGCCGGCTTGCAGATCGTGTTCGGCTTGTTGCTGCTCGCGTTCTATCACCCCGTCTTCATCGCCTTTGGTGCATTCCTCATCTTGTTGCTCGTCCTCATCTTCCGATGGACCGTCCCGAGGGGCATTTCTACGTCACTGAGGGAAAGTGGGGAAAAGTACCGACTGGCGCATTGGCTCAAGGAATTGGCGCGGGCCATGAACAGCTTCAAGCTCGCCGGCCGGACGACGCTGCCCGAAGAGCGGACAGATGACGCCGTGAGTGCTTACCTGGGGCACCGCAGCCAGCATTTCCGGGTGCTCATGACGCAGTACGCCGCTGTGGTGGCGTTCAAGGCGCTCATCACGGCAGGACTCTTGGTGATTGGGGGGCTCTTGGTGATGGACAACTTGATCAACGTGGGGCAGTTCGTCGCGTCGGAGATCGTCATCATTGGGGTGATGGGCAGTGCCGAGAAACTCATGCTCACCATGGAGTCGGTCTACGATGTGCTCACGGCCGTCGAAAAAATGGGGCAGGTCACGGATGTGCCCCTCGAAGACGAGCGGGATGGGGTGTGCGTGGAGACAGTGGCTTCCGGTGGGCAGGGTTTGTCGCTCAAGTTGGAGGCCGCGGGGCTGGGGCAAGGCCAATACATCGACCGGCCCGTCCTCGACGCAGTGGACCTTGTTGTGCCCGCTGGATCGCGGGTGGCCGTCATTGGCCCGTCCGGCTCGGGCAAAACGTCTTTGCTCCACGTCATTGCAGGTTTGACGCCGCTGGAACGGGGGTCCCTGCTCGTGGAGGGCGTGCCCATGGCCGACTTGGATCGCCGGGACCTGCGGTACCGCACGGGGGACAGCTTGGAGCAGGAGGTCATTTTCGAGGGGACGTTGGCCGAAAACATTTCCGTGGGGCGGCCGGGCACGGATCTCGGTGTCGTGCGCGAAGCTGCAGAAGCCGTGGGTCTCATGCCATTGGTCAAGCGCTTGCCAGAGGGGTTTCGGACCCCGCTCATGAGCGATGGGCAAGGCCTGTCCACGGGTTGGATGAAGCGCATCCTGCTCGCCCGCGCCATCGTGGGCAAGCCGCGCCTGCTGGTGCTGGACCGGCCGCTGCAGCCTTTCCCCATGGAGGAGCACGACGCCATAGCCGAGGCCCTCGCCGGGGTGGCCGGTGGGGAAGGTTGGACGGTGGTGGCCGCCAGCGCAGATCCGGCGTGGCTGTCCCGTTGTACCCACATCGTCCGCCTCGAGGAGGGGCGCATTGTCGACATCCAAACCGTTTGACACGATGCTGAACATCTCCAACAATTCCATCGAGAAGGACTTCCCGAGGATGGGGCTGAAGTCCTTTGGCATGCTGGACAATCCGTGGGCCCGCCGCCGCACATTGCGGTCGGTCGGGGTGTTGTTGCTGCTGGCATTCGCCGCCATGTGGCTGCCGTGGACCCAGTATGTCCGCGCGCGGGGTGCCGTCACCAACCTCAGGGCCGATCGCCGGCCCCAATCGCTCATGGCGGCCATCCCCGGCCGCATTGAAGCGTGGTACGTGCAGGAGGGCGATGCCGTCCAGGCCGGGGACACGCTGGTCCGCATTTCCGAAGTCAAGGCCGAGTATGCCGATCCCGCCCTGTTGGAACGCACAGCCGAAAAGTTGGACGCAGCCGAAGGGCAGCGCGATGCCTATGCGGCAAGCCTTGAGGCGTACGCTTTGCGCCTCGCCGCCATGGAGGCCAACCGCGACCTCGACCTGTCCGTGGCCGCCCAGAAGGTGGAGCAGGCGCGGCTCAAAGTGGCCGCCGACAGCGCCAAAGCCTCGGCCGCCCGCCTCGACGCCGAAGTGGCAGGTACCCGGCTCGCGCGCCGCGAAGCCCTCTATGCCGATGGCTTGGCTTCGTTGACGGACCTCGAGGCGCGCCGGCTGGAAAACCGCAAGGCCGAGGCGGCCCTGACGGCGGCTGAGGCCGATTGGACGGCCAGTCGCGCCGCCCTCAAGGCCGCCCAGTTGACGCGCTCGGCCAAACGCCGCGAATACGCCGACAAACTGGCCAAGCTCGCAGTCGACCGCGCCAAAGCCGAGGCTGACCTTGCGGGTGGGGAAGCCAAGGTCGCCGAACTGCGCAATCAGTACGCCAATTACGAAGCCCGGCAAGGCTTCCGCTATGTCACCGCGCCCCAGTCCGGCCGCATCGCCCGGGCACTCGCACTCGGCCTCGGTGAGACGGTCAAGGCGGGCGAACCGTTGGTCACCATCGTTCCGGACGACGGCTTGCGTGCCGTCGAGATGTACGTGGACCCGATGGACCTGCCTCTGCTCCACGCGGGCGGCGAGGTGCGTTTTCTGTTCGACGGATGGCCTGCTGTGTTCTTCAGCGGCTGGCCGCGGCTGCAGTACGGCACCTTCCCCGGTGAAATCGTGGCCATCGATCGGATGATTGGCGACGAGGGCCAATACCGCGTCCTGGTGGCAGAGCCGGCGTCGTCGCCGTGGCCAGAAACGCTCCGGGCGGGCAGTGGTGCTCGGGGAATTGCCCTGCTTGAGCAGGTGTCCGTGGGCTACGAGCTCTGGCGTCAGTTCAATGGGTTTCCCCCGGATTTCTATTCCGGTCCAGACGGTCTGGAAGATGGTCCAAAGGGAAAGGTGAAGAAGCGGATTGGAAAATGAGGAGTGACATCGTGGCGTGTTTCTGGTTGTGCGGTCTGACGTTGTCCATGTCTGCCCAGCCGCCGACTTGGGTCACGGAGCAGGTGTTCTTGGATGCCGTCCTGACGCACCACCCCATTGCCCGGCAGGCCGAGTTGATCGAGGAGGGTGCCCGAGCCAAGCAACAAAGCGCACGCGGTGCGTTTGACCCCGTCCTCAGCGGTCAGGAGAAGGGAAAGGTGTGGGATGGGACCCGCTACTACGCGTTGACTGAAGCCAATCTCGTCCTCCCCACGGCCTCTCCCATCGATGTGGTCATTGGCCGAGATGATGCAGAGGGGACCCGAGTGGATGCGAGCCGTGTTTTGCCGGAAGGCGGACAGTGGCGGGCTGGCATTCGCGTGGATTTGGGGCAGGGGCTTCTCACCGATGCCCGGCGCACCGCGTTGCGTCAGGCAGAAGTCATCGTGGAGCTGGGGGCCGCGGCACGACAGCTCATGGAGTTGGACTTGCGCCTCGATGCCCAGCGGGCGTATTGGTCTTGGTGGAAAGCGGAGACCGAGCTCGATGTGTCATTGGAGGCAGCAGCATTGGCCCGCACCCAACTGGCCCAAGTCAACCGCGCTGTCGGCGAAGGTGCCCGGGCGGCCATCGACACCGTGGAGGCGGGGCTGATCCTCTCTCGGAGGTTGTCCGATTTGGAATGGGCCAAGTCCAATGTCATCTCTGCCCGCGCCAAAGTTGAGGCCATGCTGTGGGAGAACGGACGCCCCGTCGCCTTGGATCCCATCGCACGACCGAGCGGCAGGGCGTCGGACGGTCCATTGGCCATGGATCCCCGCGTGGAAGGAGCCATTCAACAGGCTGTTCTCATCCCCGATGCCGCTGCACAGCGCCATCCCGCCGTGGTGGAGGTGGAAGGGCAGTGGGTGCTCCAGCGGTACGCGACTCGCCTTGCGCGACAGGGCCTGCGTCCCACCATCGAGGGGCGAATGGATTGGCTGACTGGACTGGATCCGGAGTTGCCCGCTTCTGATGCGGGGCTGTTCAGTCGGCCCGACTGGGCAGGGCTGGACCCGTCCCAGCGCCAAGCCACGTCCATCAAGGTGTCGATGCCGCTCTTCCTCCGCAAGGCGCGCGGAGAGGTGGCCCAGGCGGAGGCCGAGCTGGAAAAGCGCCGGCAAAAGCGCCTCGACATGGCCCGGAAATGGGAAGTGCAATTCGCGGCGGTCAAAGCGGCCTTGCCTGCCGTTGTGGCGTCGGCAGAAGCCGCGGACCTTGCGGCTGATCAGAGCCGTCAGCTTTTGGATGCCGAGCGCGCCAAATGGGAGATGGGTGAGTCGGATTTGTTCCGGGTCAATGCCCGCGAGGTCAGCTGGGTCAAGGCCCGAAAAGCGGCCATCTCAAGGGAGTACGATGCGCAAATCGCCATTCGCGAATTCGAATGGTGGCGCGCCGACAGCTGAAGTGTATCTTTGCGCCCGCTCGGGACATGGCCCAGTTGGTAAGGCGCCTGGTTTGGGACCAGGAGATCGCAGGTTCGAGTCCTGCTGTCCCGACATCGAAACGACCTCCTCACGGGGGTCGTTTTCTTTTCCTTGAATTCGTGAATGGCTTGGTGCCAGGCGATTCGTACCGGAAATTATTTCCAGATGAGACCCCTGCTTCTGACCATCTTCACCACCCAGTTCACGCCGGGTACGTGGGAGACCGTTATTGGAATGGAAGCCCTCGGGGCGATGGGTTGTCCCACATGAACGACCTCTTCGTCTACATGATTGAAGCCACGGGGCTGTGTGAGGATTTTGAACGCCTCACCGGAACCATCATGCTCGTTCGCTGATTCTGGATTGAGCGCTCAGAGCTGAAGGCCGATGACGAGGACATCGTCGGTCTGTTCTTCCTCTCCGCGCCACGCCTTGAATTCGGCTTCGAGGGTCGCCCGCTGGGCCGCCATGCCGTCGTCCCCCGTGGAGCGCAGCAGTTCGCGAAACCGCTTGCGGAGGTACTTCTTGTTTCGCGGACCTCCGAATTGGTCTTGGAAGCCATCGCTGAATAGATAGAGCCGGTCGCCTTCCTCGTATTCGAGGATCGTGGAGGGGTAGGTCTTCTCCGTTTCGTACAGGGTGGAGCCCACGGAGAATCGGCTGCCCTTGGTCGTGGTCATGGTGCCGCTCTGAACGAGGTACAGATCGCTTTTGGCGCCGGAGAATTGGATGGCGCGGCCCTGTTGGTGAATGGCGATGATGGCGATGTCCATGCCATCCTGCATGCTGGATCCTGGGTGGAGAGAGAGTTTTTCGGTCACCCGATTGTCGAGGGCCCGGAGGATCTCCTTCGTGTCGGTGACGTGTTGGCGGAGCACGATGTCGTTGAGCAGGTCGTGGCCCATGATGGTCATGAGAGCGGCGGGCACACCGTGTCCTGTGCAGTCGGCTGCGGCCAGGATCCTCACGCCGTCCGAGTCGCCCCACCAGAAGAAGTCACCGCTCACGAAGTCCTTGGGCTTGTAGAGGATAAAGCCGTCCTTGAACGCCTGAAGGGCTGATCGCTTCGTGCCCAGGATGGCCTTTTGAATGGAGGCCGCGTAGTGCAGGCTTTCTAAGGCTTGCGATTTCTCCCGTTCCAGGGAGTCCCTTGCATCGATGATGGTGCTCTCGAATTGTTGGGTTTCGCTGCGGATGTACTCCATGAGCAGATAAGCGACCCCAGCGACAGAAATGAGACCGACGATGTGCAGCGGGTCTTCGTAGGCCGGGTCGAGCTTGACCCATGGCGCGAACAGCCGCGTGCAGACCACTGAGGCGCCGTAGAAGGCCATGGCCACGGTGAAGCCCAGCAGGCCTGGGCGACGCTCCTTGAACACGATGCACCCGAGCATCGCCGTCAGGACGAAGAAGAGCTCGTTGCTGTAAGCCGGGCCATAGACTAGAATGATGAGCAGCGTGCCGAGGTTCACACCGAAGATCAGCCACCATTTGGCCCAGGTCAGATGGTGTCGGGCCAACAGAATGAGAGGGGCGCTGAACAAGGCGGCCATGGCGAAGTCGACCACGGCAGAAATCCAGTCCCCCAGAGCCAGAAATAGCGCACCATAAAACGAAGTGACGGCGACGCTTGTCAGGCAGATGTAGGTCACCAGACGCGTGTTGCGGACCTCGAACAAGGGGGTCGAGGGGCCGATGCCGAGGTTGCGCAGGGTAGACCAGGTCGTGCCGAACATGGGAGCGCCGCCAAGGTCGGAAGGATGGTCGGAATCATCCTACCTTCTGCCCATGAAGCATCTCCTCAGCTTGATTGCGCTGGCCTTGTCGCTTGGTGCGATGGCCCAGGCCACGCCGGACACCGTGTGCACCCTGAATTGCGCGCATCCGGGTTACCGGTCGTTTTCCGAGACCTATCCGACCACGGGAGGAGACGGGGAAACGGTGTCGCGGGAGTACATCCTGCATGTGCCTGCCGGATATGATCCCGCGGAGGCCCACCCGCTCGTCATTGTCTACCACGGCTTCGGGGATTGTGCCTCGTATTGGGAGGAGTATCTCGGGCAGGGGCTCGGGTTCAATGCGCTGGCCGATGAAGAGGGGTTCCTCGTGGCTTACCCGCAGGGCGCCTACCGGCCGTCGAAGGAGTCGACGTATTGGGAGCCGGGCAACGGAACCGGAGATCACCTGTATGACAACGACGTCTACTTCACCCAACAGCTCATCGCGGACGTTGCCGCGGACCACAATGTGGCTGCCGGAGAAGTTTACGTGGCGGGCTACAGCAATGGTGGCATGATGGCCTACAGCGTGGGGTGCACCCGCGGGGACATGGTGGCCGGCGTCGGCGTGATGTCCGGGGCGATGCTGGACGATGCGGGCAGCTGCGATCCGGCCCATCCCGTCCCGGTGATCGTCTTCCATGGGGTCGGCGACTACGTGTTGCCTTACAACGGCAATGAATGGTATGCCTCCGTGGCCGACGTGGTGGACCTCTGGCTCGACCACAACGGCATTCCCTCGGCCAGCCAGACCACTGCGTCGCTCAATGGCGGTGACGTTGTCCACGACGCCTATACCGGCGGCAACGGCGGCACGTGCTTGTCCCTCTACACGGTGGAGCAGGAATTCGGCGCGCCCGGCGACCACGTCTGGTTCAGCCAGGACATGGACGGCGTCTCGCCCAGCCGCATCCTTTGGGAGTTCTTCCATGACGGTTGCAGTGCGGTCAGCGCGGTGACGGACCGCGATGGGGCGTTGATCCAGGTGTCGCCCAACCCCTTTGAGCACCGGCTGGTCCTCGAGGGGCTGGGCGGTCAGCCTGCGCTGTACACGATGATGACCCTGTCCGGTCAGGTGGTGCGCAGCGGGGTAACGGACGGCCAAGGCCGCATCGACGGCCTCGAAGGCTTGCCGGCCGGGATTTACGTCCTCGAGGCCGGTTCCCAGCGGTTTCGGGTTGTCAAGTGACCGTGGTCAGCGCGCATGAAAAAGGGGCAGCCACGGCTGCCCCTTTTTTGTGGTCAAATGTTGCGGTGGATCACTTGTGCACCGGCGGGTTCTGGCCCGTGGCGATCATCACCATCCGCATGCCCATGATGAGGGCGAGGATGCCGTGGAAGAGGCCAGCGATTCGCGGGAACTCCGGCATGGACAGGACCATCCATACGGCCGTGGCATTGATGATGAAGAGGGTGAGCGTGATGCGCAGCCCCATCGTCTTGATGGCCGGATGGTTGAAGTCCACATCGTCCGGCACCACGGGGTAGGCGATGATGGTCTGGCACAGGAAGATGCCAATGGACATGATTTCCATGACGCCGCCTTCGTACATGACCTCACCGGCCAGGAGGCCGAGGGCATTGAAGGTGACAATCATGCCGCCAAAGAGGAAGTATCCCAGGCGGACAAACAGAGGGTTGCGTCGGACGACGCCGAACACGGCCAGCGCCGTGAAGATCCCGGCCAAGGCCATGGGGATCAGCATTTCATTTTCCATGATGGTGTGTGAGGCACAGGGTGCCTGCGTTTGATTTGACCCAAGGTGCTGTTTTTCAGAACGCCGTGGAGGCTGGTGTGTCAGACTTTTCCTACGGGACGTGTGGGCGGCTACCTTGTGCCCATGAGATGTCTTCTGCTTTGCGCGTGTTTTCCCCTGTTGCTCCACGCGCAGGTGGTGCCGGAATCGTCGACCTACAACGCCGACATCGTCTGGGAGAGTGTGTACACGCAAGGGCCTGCGGGCAAGGTCAACCGCGGTGTGGCCGACAGTGAAGGCCACATCGGCCTCGTGTTCATGCCGGAAGACATGACGCGGGTGCACCGCATCGATGGGGAGACGGGTGCACTACTCTGGTCCCGCAGCATCGAGGGGACGGTGGGCTTCGGGATCGCCGTCTATGAAGCGGCCGATGGTCCCGACTACATCGTGACCGGTGGCATCGGCGACAGCCAGGAGCGGTGGATGGCCCGGCTCGATGGGGCCGACGGGAGCACCGTCTGGTCCAAGACGTACGCCGCGTCCAGCGGCGGCTATGACGGAATCCGCATGGCCACCGTGGGCTCGGACGGGATGCTCTACGGCGCGGGCTTCACCGGCGGCGATGAGGCGGGCACCATTTTCGTCGTGTATGCCGGAGCGGGCAATGTGGTCAAGGTTCACCCGGCCGACGGCGCCCAGATCTGGTCGCAGGACATCGCTGGTTCGGAATACGTGCTCGCCGTGGCCGAATTGGACGAAACCTTGTACTGCGCCACAGCCGAATGGGACGCCGACCTCGGCATCACGGCCCTCACCACCACGGGGTCCACGCTGTGGCAGGCGCCGCTGGCCGGCACCGCTGACATCATTCCCTACGACCTCGCCACCGACGGCGCGCACCTCTACTACGGCGGCCATCGCGGCCGGCCCGGGGCGGGGGATCCCTTCGATTTCAGCTGCATCAAGGTGGACCTCACCGGCCAGCTCCAATGGGTCGAGCACTACGCGAACCCCCGCGGGTACAGCCTGTCCCACATCCGCAACGAGCTCTACGGCGTGAAGGCCGACGAAACGGGCGTCTACCTCTTCGGCGGGACCGGCGACGAGAGCGGGTACAGCGAGCAGATGGCCCCCTTCGAATCCTCCGACGTCTGGAACGGCTGGATGCTCAAGGTCAATGGAGACGGGGACATCTTGAACAGCGCCGTCTTCTGCCAGGGCGGGGTCAACACCGCCACCGAGTACGGCTGCCTGATCGACGGCGGGTATGTGGTGTTCAATGACACCGATGCCGGCGGCGACACCGAGGTGGGCGTCATGCGCATCGCCGAGCCTCAAGTCTCCGCGTTGTCGACACAGGTTGAGGTGGGCCTCCGGGTGTTCCCCAACCCATTCTCGGGCGCCTTCACGGTGGAGGGGGTAGAGCCCGGCTCCCCGTTTCTGGTCACCGATCCTTCGGGTCGCACCGTCGGAGAAGGCCGGGTCCCGGAGTCGGGCCGGATCTCAGGTTGGGACGGCACACCGTCCGGCGTCCTGTTCCTGCACGTCGGCGGCCGGCAGATCCGGTTGGTGCACTGAGCCTCGGAAACACGCCCTGCTGAACAACGCAGCACGGGATGTTGAAGGATGCTCAGGGGCCGTTCTCAGGGCGCGAGGAATGGGCTTAGTTTGAGACCGAATCAAACCCCTGACCATGACCCGACTGCTGTTCCTTTTGCCTTTGGCACTCCTCGCCGCCTGCACGCCGCCTGCCGATGGCGGTGACGCCGCCACCGTGGCCTCTGCGGACGCCTTGTTTGAGCAGAACTGCGAAACCGCCCGCGCCCTCATCCGCGACTTCGACAACGAGGACATCCCGTCCATCCGCGCCCATTTTGCCGACAGCGCCCGCTTGCGGGCCA
>CALBSW010000050.1 GCA_937967465.1 uncultured Flavobacteriales bacterium | reverse complement strand
ACGGTGGATTCGGAGATTTTCGAGACCATTTTCGGATCCAACGAGATCGAGATTCGGCCTCAGGGATCGGCCGAATTGAACTTCGGTGTCCGCTACAGCAAGACCGAAAACCCGCGTTTGGCCGAGCGGGATCGCGCCATCACCACCTTTGATTTCGACCAGCGCATCCAGCTCTCCATCGACGGCAGCATCGGAGAGAAGATCAACCTCGGAACCAATTACAACACGGAAGCCACATTCGACTTTGAGAACCAAATGAACATCGGGTTCCAGGGAGAGGAGGACGACATCCTGAAGAACATCGAGGCGGGCAACATCAGCATGCCGCTCCAAAGCACGCTGATTCAAGGCAGTCAGTCCTTGTTTGGAACCAAGCTGGAAACCCAGTGGGGCAAGGTGTACAACACGACGGTGTTCAGCCAGCAGAAGGGCGAGCGGAAGGAGATCGAAGTGCAGGGCGGTGCCCAGACGCAGGAATTCGACATCCGGGCCGACGATTATGAGGCCAACCGACACTATTTCCTGTCGACCTATTTCCGGGACCGCTACGACAACGCGATGCGCAGTTTGCCCGTGGTCAATTCCGGGGCGCGCATCACCCGGATCGAGGTCTACGTGGTCAACACCCAAGCCAACACGCAGGACGTGCGGAACGTGTTGGCCTTCACTGACTTGGGGGAACACCCCGACTACCTCTCCAGCGACCTGCCACTGGCGGACCTGACAGACGATCCGGGCTTGGGCATCAACCTCAACAAGGCGCCGAGCAACTTCAACAACGACATTTTCCTCGACATGACGGGGAACCCCGATGTCATTGGTTTCAGTGGCGCCGGAGCGGCCATCGCTGGTTACACCGGTCCGGATGGTCAGCCCATTTACAGCCCAGGCATCCACTATGAGCGGGTGGGCAATGCCCGCCGTCTGGCCCAGACCGAGTTCACCTACAATGACCGCCTCGGCTTCATCAGCCTGCGCCAATCCCTGAACAATGCGGAGGTGCTGGCCGTGGCTTACGAGTACACGTTGGAGGGGGAGACGTATCAGGTGGGCACCTTGAGCCAGGACGGATATGCGGCGCCCAACGCGCTCATCTTGAAAATGCTGAAGAGCTCCGTGACCCGTGTGGAGCTTGAGAATGGCGATCCGGCCCCATTGTGGGACCTGATGATGAAAAATGTCTACTCGCTTCAGGCATTCGGCTTGAGTTCGGAGGACTTCCGCATCGGGGTGTGGTACAACGACCCCTCGACCGGTGTGGACCTCAACTACATCCCGCGGGCCCCGCTCGAGGGAGAGCTGCTCATTCAGGTACTCGGCATGGACCGGATTGACGTCAACGGTCAGCCCCAGCCGGATGGCGTCTATGATTTCGTGGACAATGCGGCCACCCAGGGCGGCACGATGAACAGCCAGAATGGCCGGGTCTTCCTGCCTTCCGTGGAGCCGTTCGGCCGCACCCTCCGGAATCAGATTGAAGACCGGGTGACGGACCCCGACCTCGCGGAGTCCCTGATTCAGACCGTGGTCTTCCAACCGCTGTACGACTCCACCAAGACGGCGGCGCAGCAGATTCCATCCCTGAACCGGTTCCGCATCAAGGGCCAGTATCAGAGCCAGGTCAGCTCGGAGATCATGCTCAACGCGCTGAACATCCCCGAGGGCTCCGTGACGGTGACCAGCGGTGGTGCGCGGTTGATTGAGAACCAGGACTACACGGTCGATTACAACCTCGGCCGTGTGCGGATCATCAACGACGGCTTGCTCGAGAGCGGACAGCCCATTCGGGTGTCGTTGGAGAGCAACAGCCTGTTCAACATCCAGACCAAGACCCTCTTGGGAACGCGCTTCGACTATGCGCCGAGTGAGGAACTCGCCCTCGGGGCCACCTTTTTGAATTTGCGGGAGCGCCCCCTGACCCAGAAGGTCAACATTGGTGACGAGCCGGTCAACAACACCATCATGGGGGCGGACTTCACCTGGTCCCGGTCGAGCCAGTTCCTGACGGACCTGATCGACAAATTGCCCCTGCTCGATGCCACGGCACCGTCCAACATCAACATCAGCGCGGAGGCCGCGTACTTGATTCCGGGCCACAGCCGTGCCGTGGGCAAGGAAGGCAATGCGTACATCGACGATTTCGAGGGTTCCCAAAGTGCCATCGACATCCGGAACTGGACGCAGTGGAGCTTGGCCAGCACGCCGAAGTTGCAGCCCGATCTCTTTCCCGAGGGCGATGTGGAGGACAGCCTGCTGTTCAACTACAACCGGGCGCGTTTGAATTGGTACACCATCGACCCGAGCTTCTTTGGCGGAGGACTTCCCGATGGTCAGGTCGATGTGGATGTGCGCTCCAACCACCTGATGCGCCTCGTGGAGAACAAGGAGGTGTTCCCCAACCGGCAGTTGCCGCTGGGTACGCCTGAGAACCTCCCCACGTTGGACCTGACGTTTGACCCCACGGAACGCGGCCCTTACAACTACTTGCCGGCAGAAGGCGTCGGGCCGGTCCCGGGCCTGAATCCCGACGGGTCTCTCCAAGCTCCTGAAGAGCGCTGGGGCGGCATTCAGCGGGCCCTGCTCACCACCGATTTCGAGCTGTCCAACGTGGAGTACATCCAGTTCTGGATGATGGACCCCTTCAACGACGACAGTGAAAACAGCACCGGCGGTGACCTCTACTTCAACCTGGGTTCCATCAGTGAGGATCTCTTGAACGACGGTCAGCTGGCGTTTGAGAATGGATTGCCTTCGCCGAATCAGCCGGCGCCGGTGGTGGAGTCGAATTGGGGATTGGTGGCCGACCCGACGACCTTCAATGTGGTCAATGCGTTCGACAACAGCACCGGGGATTACAGCCAGCAGGACGTGGGCCTCGACGGCTTGAACTCTCAGGAGGAGCAGGAATTCTTCGGGGACTGGCTGGCGAGTTTGGAGAGCCAGCTTGACCCGGCGGCGTACGACGAGATTCGGAATGATCCCTCCGCGGATGACTTCCGGTATTTCCGGGATCCCGTGGCGCAGGCCAACGAGGAGGACGTGTTGGAGCGCTACCGCTTCTTCAATGGATACGAGGGCAATTCGAACACCGCCCAGCCGGAAGGATACCCGATTGCCTCGACCACCCTGCCGAACACGGAGGACCTCAACGAGGACTTGACGCTCAGCGCCATCGAGAGCTACTTCCAGTACCGCATTCCCCTCCGCCCGGGCGACCTGAACGAAGCCAACATCGGCCGGAATTACCTGTCGGATGTCCTCGTCGCGGAGAAGACCATGCCGAACGGCGAGACGCGGCAAGTGAAGTGGCTGCAGTTCCAGGTGCCGATCCGGGACTTCGAGCAGCGCATCGGGGGGATCAGTGATTTCCGGAGCATCCGGTTCATGCGGGTGTTCATGAAGGGGTGGCGGGAGCCTGCGACCCTGCGTTTTGCGCGCCTTGAGCTGATCCGTGGTGAATGGCGGAAGTTCGAAGAGAGCCTTGCCGGTCCGCAGGAGATTGAGCCGGACGATCCCTCCGACACGCAGTTCGCCATTTCTGCTGTCAACCTGGAGGAAAACGGATATCGGCAGCCCATCAACTACGTGATTCCGCCCGGCATCGTGCGGGAGATCAATGTGGCCACGGCCAACCAGGCTCAGCTGAACGAGCAGTCGCTGCAGTTGGATGTCTGCGGACTGGAGGACGGGGATGCCCGGGCCGCCTACCGCAACATCAATTTCGACATGCGGATGTACAAGCGCCTTCGCATGTTCGTCCACGCCGAGCAGGCCGTGTCGGATTCTCCATTGGAGTCGGGAGACGTGACGTGCTTCGTGCGCTTGGGTTCCGACTTCGTCGACAACTACTACGAATATGAGATCCCGTTGCAGGTGACCCCGTGGGGTGTGACGGAGGAGACGGAAATCTGGCCGGAAGCCAATGAGATTGACCTCCGTTTCCAGGACCTGCAGAACCTCAAGGTGAGCCGCCCTGTGGGATACCCGCTGTTCCAGGAGTATGCGGATTTCGTGGATGGCGCGCGCATTGCAGTGCGAGGCAATCCCAACCTCGCCAATGTGGTGACCGTCATGATCGGCATCCGGAACTCCGACAAGGACACCAATCCGTTTGGTGTGGACGATGACGGTCTGGAGAAATGCGCCACGGTCTGGGCCAATGAGCTGCGGCTGTCCGAATTCAACGAGGAAGGCGGTTGGGCGGCCACGGCACAAATGCAGGCGACGCTGAGTGACTTGGGCAGCTTGAACGTGGCAGCCAACATGTCGACCCCGGGCTGGGGTGGCCTCGAGCAGCGGGTGCAGGAACGTCAGCGGGAAACCATTCAGGGGGTGGACGCCAACACGACCCTGCAGTTGGGCAAGTTCCTTCCCGACTTCCTTGGGGTTCAGCTTCCGATGTACCTCGGCTACAGCGAGACCGTCTCCACTCCGCAATTCGATCCGCTGTCGCCCGACGTGGAAATCGCGGATGCCGGCCTGTCCACCGAACGCAAGAAGAAGTCGCAGCAGATCAACCGGATCCGGAGCATCAACTTCTCGAACATCAAGATTGACCCCCAACTGGGCGGCAAGGGCAAGAAAGACCGCAAAAAGGGCAAGGACGACGCCGCAGCGGCAGCCAAGCGTTTGAAGGGGGCGGACGATGTCACCAAACAGCGCGAGCTCGAAGCGCAGCGGGGAGCCGCAGGCCGACCCAGCAACAAGGGGGGCAAGAACGATGGCGGCATCCTCGCCTTCCTCGACCCGGGCAACCTGAGCGCCAACTTCGCCTACACCGAGAATTACCAGCGGGACATCAATACGGAGTTCAACATCCGGCGCAACTACCGCGGCGGAATCCGCTACGATTTCACGAACCGTCCCAAGGAGATCAAGCCGTTTGCCTGGATGGGCCGGTCCAAGGCCATCCGATGGCTCACCGACTTCAACTTCTACCCCGGCCTCAAGCAGGTCAGCGTGAACATGGGCATGGACCGCACCTACGAGGCGAGTCGGGTGCGCAACAACACTGCAGAACTGCTCGGCATCGAGACCGGTGTCCTCGTCAGCACACAGGTGTTGAAGCAGTGGAATTGGAACCGCGATTACGTGGTCAAATGGGACCTGACGAAGAGCCTCAAGGTGGACTACAACGGCCGGGCAACGGCCTTGGTCGGGGAGCCGACCGGCGTGATCGACCGCAACGATGCCGAGTCGTATGCCCGCTACCGGGACACCGTTCTCACCAACATCGAAAACTTCGGAGAGGTCACCACCTACGACCACAACATCTCCGCGAGCTACCGGCTTCCCCTGGACAAGTTCCCCCTCATCAACTTCACCAGTGCGGACATTCGGTACCAGAGCACCTACCGCTGGGACCGCGCGCCTTTCGCGCAGGACAGCCTCGGCCATACCATCCAGAACAGCCGGAACATCACCCTGAATGCCCAGGCCAACTTCAGCAAGTTGTACGACAAGGTGCCACTGCTCAAGGACATCAGCTCAGGCAAGCGGAAGCGGGAGTGGCAAAAGGAGCAGGACAAAAAGAAGAAGGAGATCGAGAACGAGGACCGGGATGGCTTCGGCAACTACGACGACGACGAGAAGCCGCCGCTGTACATCGACCCGGTGTCGTTCGTGCTCAAGGCCATGATGGCGGTCAAGAGCGTCAACGTCAGCTACAGCCGCAACGAAGGCTTGCTCTTGCCGGGATTGGCCACCGACCGCAAGGCGCGGTACGCCGGATTCGACAGCGCGTTGGAGGCGCCGGGATTGCCCTTCTTGCTCGGACACCAGAACACGGACCTTCAGGGCAACCGCACCGGTGATTTCGCCCTCGACGCCGCCAGCCGCGGGTGGCTCACGGACAATCCGTACTTGAACCAGACCTATCAGGAGAACTACAGCGCCAACCTCAACCTGCGGGCCCAACTCGAGCCGTTTGACGATTTGAAGATCGACCTCGAAGCGAGCCGCAACGAGAGCCGCAACCAGCAGAGCTTCTTCCGTTTTGACGACGCGCTCGGGGACTGGCAATTCGAATCCCCACAGGACGGCGGCAACTTCACCACCACCATCCTGACGTGGCCGACGGCCTTTGTCCAGGACGACGAGGATTTCGACAGCGACACGTGGCGTCAGTTCAAATTGGCCCGCCTCGACATGAGCGAGCGCCTGAACGCCCAGAGCTACAATTTGCCGAGCAGCGAGCCCAATGGCTATTACCTCGGTTGGGGCCCGACGAGCCCGGCGGTGACCATCCCGGCCTTCATCGCGGCCTACACCGGTCAGCGCGCGGACCAGGTTTCCCTCGATCCGTTCAAAACCAAGCTCGCCCCCAACTGGCGCGTGAGCTACGACGGCTTGTCCAAGGGCAACCTGCTCAAGAACCGGGTGAAGCGCTTCAGCTTGAACCACAGCTACCGGTCGACCATGACCACGTCCTACGTGACCAACCTCAGTTACGAGGCGGACGACCTGGGGCGCCCAACGGCCTTCGATCAAAGTGCCTTCGGCAACTACGTCAACGAGCGCCAGTACAACCAGGTCACCATCAGCGAGCAGATGTCGCCGCTCATCGGGGTGGATGTGACGCTCAAGGCCAGCGGCAAGAACGAGCCCCAGATCAAGGTGGAGATGCGCCGCGACCGGACCATCAACTTCGGATTGACCAACAACCAGATCACGGAGACCAAGAGCAATGCGCTGGTCATCGGAACGGGCTACCGGATTGCCAATGTGCCCAACCCCTTCCTGCGCACCCGGGGCAAGCTGCCCATCCAGATGCTCAAAGAGACGGATGTGGTCCTGCGTCTGGACATCACGGTGCGTGACAACAGCACGATCATCCGCAAGCTGGATCCGCTCTCCTCGGTGGGAACCGGCACTGGAGATGACTTCAACCGGGAGAACCAGGTGACGGCCGGACAAAAGGTGGCGAGCATCAAGTTCAGTGCCGACCTCGAAGTGTCGCGCAAACTGATTCTGCAGGCCTTCTTCGACGAGCAGCTGACGCGCCCGAAGGTCTCAACGAGCTTCGCCACGACCAACGTGAAGAGTGGGATCGCACTGCGTTTCAACCTCACGCAATAAGCCGCGCACGGGAGGGGCGCGTGGATTACATTCGCCCCATGAACTTCCCCCAGGACCTGCATTACTCCAAGGACCACGAATGGGTGCGCGTTGAAGGAGACGTGGCCACCGTGGGCATCACTGATTTCGCCCAATCCGAGCTGGGTGACATTGTTTTCGTTGAAGTGGAAACGGAAGACGAGCAACTGGAACTGGAGGAGGTGTTCGGCACCATCGAGGCCGTGAAGACCGTCAGCGACATGTTCATGCCGATCGCCGGAACCGTGATGGAATTGAACGAAGCCCTCGAAGACAACCCCGCCCTCATCAACGAGGATCCTTACGGGGAAGGCTGGATCATCAAGATCAAGCTGGACGGCGCGCCGGATTTGAGTGGCTTGATGACGTCCGAGGCCTATGCCGCGGAGGTCGGCTGAGTCCCGCACGACGCACGCGGCACGGAATTCCCTGTCGTTTTGGGCGATGACCGCGGTGGTCGTGGCCCTGCATGCGCTGCCCGGCGCCGAGCTGTCTGGACAAGATTGGTGGAGCCAGCAGCGCGTGGACCTCGTTTTGCATGCGGCCCTGTTTGGCCTGTGGGCCATGTCGGCCCTGATTGCCCTGAGAAAGGGCCGTGCTGGTCACTGGTCCTGCCGTCGGGCGTGGCCTGTGGTCCTGATTGGCGGAGGGATGATGGCTGTGTTGCTCGAATGGGCACAAGGCATCGTGTTCCTCGATCGCGGGCGCGATGTGGCGGATGTGTTGGCCGACCTTTTTGGACTCCTCGCGGCCGGATGTGCATTTCGGGCATTGTATTTGGAGTGGCCTATGGGCAAGCGCATCCTTTAGACTAATTTGGCCGCCCGTACGGCCCAGCAAAACACAGCTCATGCAGCCACGCAAAACACCCCAAGCCGACCTCGAGAACAAGCGGGGCACCTGGCGCTCGGTTGGCTTCGTCTCCGTCCTCGCCCTGTTGCTCGCCGCCTTGGCCTGGACCAGCTACGATGTCAACATCGTCCGCGCCCTGGATTTCGAGGTGGACCTGCTCGAGGATGAGGTCATCCCCGTGAACGTCATCCCGCCACCACCACCTCCGCCGCCTCCGCAGCAGACCACGGTCATCGAGATTGTCGACGACGAGGAGGAGATCGAAGAGGAGCTGGAAATCGAGGACATCGAAATCGACGAGGACACCGAGATCGAGATCATCGAGGTCGAAGAGGAAGAAGTCGTGGAGGAGGACATCCCCTTCATGATCGTGGAGGACATGCCGGGCTTTGGTCCGTGCAAGAGCAAGACCGGTCCGGAGCGTGACCAGTGCACGCAGCTGGAGATCATCAAGTACGTCAGCTCCAACACCAAGTACCCGCCGATTGCCAAGGATGCCGGCATTCAGGGCACGGTGTTCGTCTACTTCGTTGTCGGAAAGGACGGCAAGGTGCGCGATGGTCGGGTGTTGCGTCCGGTGGACCCCCGTCTCGACGCCGAGGCGCTCCGCGTGGTCAGCTCCCTGCCCGATTTCGAGCCCGGCCGCCAGCAAGGCAAGCCGGTGAGCGTGCAGTACACCATTCCGGTGAAATTCATCATCCGCTGAAGCGGACGGTTCAAAGCCCGAACCACCCCATCACGGCCATCCCCAGATAGATGGCGTAGAGCGCGGCCCCGAGAGGAAGGCCGCGCTTTGCGTACAGGACGATGGC
>CALBSW010000049.1 GCA_937967465.1 uncultured Flavobacteriales bacterium | reverse complement strand
GCCAAGAAGCCGGCGGCCAAGAAGCCCGCAGCCAAAAAGCCTGCAGCCAAGAAAGCCGCTCCGAAGAAGGACGCTGCTGATAAGGCTGCACCGAAAAAAGCGGCTGCCAAGAAGCCGGCAGCCAAAAAGGCCGCTCCGAAGAAGAAGGCCGAAGACAAAGGCGAAGAATAAGCAACCCCCCGAACCATGGCTCACAAAAAGGCGGCGGCCTCAACCAAGAACGGCCGCGAATCGGAAAGCAAACGACTGGGCGTCAAGATTTATGGCGGCCAAGGCTGCATCGCAGGCAACATTCTCGTTCGCCAGCGTGGCACCCAACACCACCCCGGCAACAACGTCGGCATCGGCAAGGACCACACCCTGTACGCCCTCACGGATGGCGTCGTGGAATTCCGCCGTCGCCGCGGCAACAAGAGCTACGTGTCCGTCGTCCCGACGGCCGAAGCCTGATTTCCACAAGGAAACTGAATTGGATGCCCTTTTGGGTGTCCTTGACGGTGCCCTCACCTGAAAAGGCGGGGGCACCGTCGTATTTTTACATGCCATGCTGACCCTACAGGCCCTTCGCCACGATCGAGATGCCATTCAATCTGCCCTTGCCAAGCGCGGGCTGGATGCTGCCCCCCTGCTCGACCGCATCCTCGACCTCGACCTGCAACGCCGCACCACTCAAAAAGAAGTGGACGACCTCAAGGCGCAGCAAAATGCAGCCAGCCGGGAGATCGGTGACCTGTTCAAGTCCGGACAAAAGGCAGAGGCCGAGGCCCGACGTGCCGAAGTGGGGGAACTCAAGGAACGCATCCACGAACTGGACGAGCAGCAGAAAGCGCTGATCCAGCAACAGGAAGCGGCCCTCCTCGAGTTGCCCAACCGTCCGCACGACAGCGTTCCCAGTGGACAATCCGATGCCGACAACGAAGTCGTGGACGAAGAAGGCACCAAGCCCGAGTTGGGTGCAGATGCCAAGCCCCACTGGGAACTCGCGGACCAATACCGCCTGATCGATTTCGAAGCTGGTGTCAAAATTTCCGGCGCCGGATTCCCGGTCTACCGTGGCAAAGGGGCCAAGCTTCAACGCGCCCTGATCCAATTCTTCCTGGACCGTGCAGACGCGGCCGGATACGAGGAATTCATCCCACCCCACCTCGTCAACAGCGACTCCGGTCGCGGTACAGGTCAGCTTCCGGACAAGGAAGGTCAGATGTACCACTGTGCAGATGATGACCTCTACCTCATCCCCACTGCGGAAGTCCCCCTGACCAACCTGTTCCGCGGCGACCTGCTCAAGGCCGACGATCTTCCCATTCAACTCTGTGGTTACACACCCTGCTTCCGGAGAGAAGCCGGATCCTATGGCAAGGATGTGCGTGGCCTCAACCGCCTGCACCAATTCGACAAGGTGGAGATTGTCCGGTTCGAGAAGCCGGAAAACAGCTACGCAGCACTCGACGGCATGGTGGAGCACGTCAAAGGTTTGCTTCGCGACTTGGAGCTGCCCTTCCGCACCCTCCGCCTCTGCGGCGGTGACCTCGGATTCACCTCCTGTCTGACGTATGACCTGGAGGTGTGGTCCGCAGCCCAGGGCCGGTGGCTCGAGGTCTCCAGCGTCTCCAACTTCGAGACCTACCAAAGCAACCGGCTCCACTGTCGGTTCAAGAACGGAGAGGGCAAGCCCGAGTTGGTCCACACCCTGAACGGCAGCGCCCTGGCATTGCCGCGCATTGTGGCCGCCCTGTTGGAGAACCACCAAACCGCGGATGGCATCCACATCCCGGCAGCCCTCCAACGCTACACCGGATTCGACCGCATCGCATGAAGCTGCGCGCCTGGCCCCTGTTCTTGCTGGTTCTGTCCGCCTGCGGCCCGAAACCTGGAACGGAACACCTGCCGGATCTCCGAGAGGCGCTGATGGCCGTCGACAGTGCAGCGGTCCGATTCGAAGCCGCCGACCACGATGCCGCCGTACCCGCCCATGCCAGAGTGGACAGCACGTTGGCGGTGGTCGAAGCCCGAATGCACGGCCTTGTGGTCAACCTCGACCAAGGAAAGCCCTTCTCCGTACTCGATGAACGGCGCCGCATGCTCAAGCGTCAACCGGGTCGCCAGCGCAGGATTCGCCAGGAAATCGACCGCACACGCCGGCAAATTGGACACTTGGTGGACGCCATTGTCGATGGTGCCAAAGTCGACGCAGAAGGCACCCCCATCGATGCAGCGTACTTCGATGCCGCAGTGGCCGACGAGCTGCGCATTGCAGGACACCTCGTTGAAGAAGTCGACATCGCCCTCGACTTCCTCGAGCGCGGCCTGCGCGATCTCGATGGCGTCATTGACCGCGCTGACTCCGCCTCCACAGCTTTGTCCAGCATTCCAGAATCCCCCGCCCCATGATGGCCCTCCGCCTTCGAATGGCCAGCTGGGCAGTGAGCCTGCTCGCCTTGCTTTCTGCGGGAGAATCCATCGCCCAGAGCGACTTGGAGCTGGCCACCTACTACTACAACAGCGGTGCGTTTGAACAGGCGCGACTGTACCTGGACAACCTGTACAAGAAGGACCCTTCCACCTATGACATGTACCTCAACACCCTCCTTGAGCTGGAGGACTTCGAGGCTGCGGAGAAGCTGGTCAAAGGGCGGTTGAAGAAGCGCCGTGACAAGAGCATGGCCCAGGTGGACCTCGGCGCGCTGTACCTGCGCATCGGGCGCAAGGAGGAGGCTGATGCCGCGTTTGCGGATGCGTTGGAGAATGTGCCTCCGGGGAGGGGGCCCGCCAAGCGGCTGGCCGACGCTTTGATCAAACTCGATCAATTGGACTTGGCCCTGGCCGTCTATGAAAACGCCCGGGACTCCGGATCAGACAACTACGGATATCACTACGAGCTCGCCAACCTCCAAGGATTGCGCGGCGACTATGAAGGCATGGTCGACAGCTTCATGGCCTTGTTGGGGGACCGGCCGAATTACCTGCGGACTGTCCAGAACAGCTTCAACCGCAACCTGCGCGTCTCCACCGACATCCGCCAGGCCGACATGGTCCGGCGCAAGGTGCTCAAAGCGTCCCAAGACCGCCCCGAAGACACCGTGTATCTCGAGCTCTTGGTGTGGGTGTTCAACCAGCAACGGGACTTCATGAGCGCCCTGGCCCATGTCCGCGCACTGGATGAACGAAAGGGAGAACAGGGCCGGCGGCTGATGGAACTGGCGGAGGTCGCCGCCAAGAATGGCGATCTGGAGACCGCCTACGAATGCTACGCCATCGTGGCCTCCAGAGGGCCCGCTTCGCCGCGCCATGCAGACGCCCGGCAAGCCATGCTCGAGGTCCGCGCCGAACAAGTGACGCAGACCTTTCCCCTCGATACTGTGGCTGCGTTGGACTTGGCAGACCAATACCGCGTAGCACTTCAGGACCTCGGAGAGACGCCGGAAACCGCCGGCCTCATGGCCGGTTGGGCCAAGCTGCTCGCCTTCCATCTCGACGACGCCAGCGCGGCTCGGGACCTGCTCGACCGGGCCGTCGCCATGCCAGGTCTGGCGCGGGACGACCGGAGCGAAATGAAGCTCGCCCTCGGAGACATCCTCGTCTTTGAAGGCGACATCTGGGCGGCCTCACTGCTGTTCAGCCAAGTCGACCTCGATCACAAGGAAGGCCTCCTCGGACAGCAGGCCAAGTTCCGCAATGCCCGTGTGAGCTACTTCACAGGGGATTTCAACTGGGCCCAAGCCCAGCTGGACATTCTCAAGGCGAGCACCTCCAAGTTGATCTCCAACGACGCGATCGACCTCAGCCTGCTCATCACCGACAACTTCAACATGGACACCATCACGGCGCCCATGGAGATGTTTGCAAGGGCCGATCTGCTCCGCTATCGCAACCGCCTCGACGAAGCGTTGCTCACCCTCGACTCCCTGGTGTTGGATTATCCCGGCCACACCTTGGAAGATGAAATTCTGCTGATTCGGGGGGACATCGCCGCCCAACGCGGCGAATTCAATGCTGCCATTGGACACTACGAGGAAGTGGTGGAGTTCTTCGCCATGGACATCCTCGCCGACGATGCCCTCTTCCACCTGGCCGAGCTCTACGACGTCCAACTGAAGGATGCTGCAACAGCCCAGTCGTTGTACGAGCGTCTGCTCACCGAGTACCCGGGCAGCCTGTATGTGGTGGAGGCCCGGAAGCGATTCCGCCAGCTCAGGGGCGACATCCTGGAGTGATCAGCCGCGGGCGACCAGCCGCACACCACTGAGGATCACGGCGCCAAACAGCGCGTGTGGCCAGCCAATCCATTCGCCATCCAGCCAGCCCCAAAACAGGGCAAACAGGGGGATCACATAGGTCACACTGCTCGCAAACAATGCGTGGGTCCGCTGGATCAAGGCATTGAACAAGATGAGCGCCGCGGCCGTCCCGATGCACGCCAAAGTCGCCACGGCGAGAAACGCATTCCCTCCTTGAGCGTGGGTCGTCAGCACTTCCACACCCCCCGACCACATGAAGGCCACCGCCGAAGGAAGGGCCGTCATGCACAGGGCGACCGCGCTGATCGTCACCGGGGCCACATCGGATAGGCGGTTTCGCACCACGTTGATGCTCAGTCCGTAGCACGACGTGGCCAGAACGACCATGGCCGCAGCGCCCCAATGCACTTCCCCGGCCCCATCCTTGAGCGACATCAACCCCACTGCTCCGCCAAAGCCCAGGAGCAACCCCAAGACTTGCTTGGGCCGAACCGCCACCGAATACAAGAGCACCGCAATGACCAGCGTCCAAATGGGGCTCAGCGCGTTGAGCATGCCCGCTGTCGCACTCGGAAGGCGGGTTTGCGCCAGCGCGAAAAGCATGGCGGGAAGGAGACTCCCGATGAAGCCATTGACCGCGAGTGCCAACCAAGTGGTGCGGTCCCACCGCTGGGCCCGCTGGATTGCAAAAGGCGACAGAACCAACCCAGCCAGCGCCATCCGCAACAATCCCAGCTGAACGCCCGAGAGCACGGGAGGAGACCCCGGTCCCCCACCCCATCCGAAGAGGCCGACCTTCATCAAGATGAACGAACTGCCCCAAGTGGCCGCCAACAACAACAGCAGGAGGTAATGCCCAATCGTGGGTCGGGGGTTTGCGGACGTCATCGCGCTTGTTAACAGCCCCCGCGCCCCCATGTTGGGCCAACGGCGGTAATTTGACGGCGAATTTCGGTGGCCATGATGAATGATGCTTCTCCCGCCCTTTGGCGTCTTCCCCTCACCACAGGTGTGGCCTTGGGCGCACTTTGGCTGTCCGGTTGCCAATCCTGCGATGTGGAAGTGACCCATGTCGACCGCGCTGGACAGATGGAAGAAACCGTGGCCGAATTGGCCATCTCGGGCATGATGTGCGAGATCGCCTGCGTCTCAAAGGTGCGCAAGGAGTTGTACGATTTGCCCGGTGTCACCCGTGCCGACATCCGCTTCGACAAGGACCACCAGGTGGATACCGCTTGGGTGGCCTTCGATCCCAACGTGGTCGAACCGGAGGCCTTGATCGCCACCGTCGAAGAGATTGGGGATGGCCTGTATGACGTGCAGACCGCCCAGGTCGTGCACTACGCCCCCGAAGCCAGCCGTTGACCGTGATCCCAGGGAATCGCCTCCCGCTTTGGATTCGCCGGACCGCCCGCGTGGCGTTCGTCTCAGCTTTTCTCGTCGTCTTGGCCGGAAGCATCGTTCGGATGACCGGGAGCGGCATGGGGTGCCCCGATTGGCCCCAATGCTTCGGCCTGACGATTCCCCCCACGGAAGCATCTCAAGTCCATTGGCAGCCCGACACCGAATACGGAGAAGGTCGGATGATCCTCGAGCGGGACTCCTTGTGGGTGGCCCCAGCCGACCACCTGTCGGGCACTTCCTTTGATTCGGACCGTGCCACAGGGCTCTGGCAGCACTACACCCGGCACGATTACGCCCATTTCAACCCCTTCCACACCTGGGTGGAGTTCCTCAACCGGCTCCTCGGCGCCTTTGCCGGACTCCCCGCCCTGTTGCTCGTGGGCCTCTCGTTGCTCGCTGCATGGCGACACCGTTGGACGGCGCCATTGTGGCCTGCCTTGGGCGCGTTACTGGCCCTTGGCTTCGTGGCTTGGCTTGGCAAGAAGGTGGTGGACGGCAACCTCATTCCAGGGTCCATCACCCTTCACATGCTGGGGGCTTTGGCCATCCTTGGACTGCAGCTCCTCACGCTGCGCAAGGCCGGCGCACCGGTCCCCCGAATCACAACGTCATCCACACGGTGGATCTGGGTGGCAGGCATCATCGCCCTTGGACAATTGGTCTTCGGCACACAGGTGCGCGAAGCAGTGGACCACCTCGTCCACGACGGCGTCGATCGCAGCCAATGGCTTGCCCAGCTGCCAGAGTGGTGGAAGGGCCACAGGAGCGCCTTCTGGGCCGTGCTTGCCGTTCACCTCGCTTGGCTCTGGCCGGGTCTGAAATCAGGTCGGCCCACCGCCTGGGAATGGACCGTTGTGGCCTTGTTGGCAGCCCAGTTCGCCACGGGATTGGCCTTCGGGATGCTGGGGATGCCGGCAGCGGCCCAGCCGCTGCACCTGCTCCTAGCAGTGGGGCTTGTCCTTACGGATGGGTGGCTTCTGGGCGCCGAGCAGCGGCAGTAAAGCCCAAGGCCAAGGCCACTTGCGCCACGATGTAGGTGGACATCACCCAGAAGTGCCCATTGGCCAGAGGTGCCTCCCCGAAACGCCCGAAGGCGAGGATGAGGTCGCTGCCCATGAAGAACACAGCGCCGATGCGCAAGGCCAGCACGCCCGGCCCTGGACCGAGCACCCAACTGAAATAGGCCATGGTGGCGATGACCGCAGCATAGACCCCAATGGCAGGGCCCAGTTCACCTGCAAGCCCCCACAAGTGGGATACCGTGGGGACCAACACCCCGAACAAAGCCGCCATGGCGATGCCCTTGGTTCGGACCGTGGACCGAGGCGCACCCGCAGCCAAGTGGTGCCGGAAAGCCAGCACGAAACAGGCATGGCCCAGCAGGAAACTCACCAGTCCAATCAGGAAAGCCAGGTCGCCGGCGAAGGTCAAGGCGATGTCGCCGACCCAACACAGCCCCATCGCCATCCAAACGCGGTTGCGCAATCCGCGATCCGCAGGGTCACCGTGAAGAGACAGGCCGATTCGCAATGCCAACAAGGGCAGAATGAGGCCCTTGGCCGCATCGTGCACCCCCTTCCATTCGACAGGTTCCCACTGGGCTTCTCCTCCAGGCAATTCCGTCAGCCCGAAGGCCGCTGCAACAAACAGTGCCAGGACGACGGCAACAAGGGCAGCATCGACGATGCGGTCGGCGCGCATCGTGGGCTCAAGGGTGGGCGCACTTTCCATTCAACGGCAATATCGCACCCCCTGAAAATAGTGGAGGGCAAACCCCGTTGGGAATGCCCTCCGTTCCTTTAGAACCAAACCAAAATGTTCTTGAGGAAATGCTTTCAGATCATTCGCAGATCTGTCCGTAGTAGCCGAGGATGTACAGCAGGTCAGGTGCACCGACCACGCCGTCCTCGTTGGTATCGTAGTTCCCGCAGTCTTCGAGACAACCGTAGTAACCCAGCACGTCGAGAATGTCCACCGTGGACACCAAGCCGTCGCCGTTCACGTCACCTGGACAAGGGGTGTAATCGTCCGGCTGCTGGAATCCTTGGGTCAGGTATTGTTCGGGAATGCTGACCGTCCCGGTGATGGCCTGTCCGATGGATCCGTCGAGGTCAATGCCCTGCGCATCACCGGCATCATGGAAGCCAGATGTGATGGCGTGGCGTCCGAGGACCGCCTGGGCAGACACCTCTTCGGTGAACAACCCGCACCCGGCGAGCAGCATGGCGAGGAGTAGAATTCGCTTCATGGTGTGCTGTCGTTGTGGTGGGGAGGTTCAGTGGATCAGGCCTGCACGCGGATGAACAGGGTCAAGCCGCTGTTCTTGCCGTCGATGATCAGGTTGAAGTGCAAGTACAGGTCACCCGTGCAGCTGCTGAGGGCAGCGGCCTGCGCGTGCGTCAGGTCGAAGCTCAGGCTGTTGCCATCGGCCACGGTCGGCGTGAGGCTCAAGCTGTTGCCTTCGTTGGCCAAAGC
>CALBSW010000048.1 GCA_937967465.1 uncultured Flavobacteriales bacterium | reverse complement strand
CGGAAATCATCTTTCCATGAGCGAACGCGAGATCACCAAGGAGTACAAGAAGGAAGAATTCGTCGACAAGCTGCGCCGCCTGGCGGACAGCATTGAGAGCGGCGAGAATTTCCGCATCAGCATTGCCGGGGAGGCCATTTACGTGCCGGACCGGGCCCGCTTCACCATTGAGCACGAGCGTGGAGATGGCGAACACGAAATCGAGTTCCAAATCACGTGGGAAGACGAGTGAGCACGGGAAGAGCGTGCTTCCTGACGGCCGCGTTGTGCTGCGTCGCATTGTGCGGTTCTGCGCAGGGGCTGTTTACGCCGGACATGGGGTTCGATGACAACAGCTTTCCGCGGTGCATTTCGGCGTTGTCCGACTCGGCGATGGTCTGGGAAGAGCAGCGCATTTATGGGCAGGAGGCGCCCAGTCGATTGGAGGTTGAGAATTGCGAGTCGCTGAGCGTGTCCAGGACGTCGTTCTACCACGATGAAGGCGAGGTGGATGCACTTCGGTGGACGTCCACGTGGGTGGATTGGCTTGAACAGATGCGCGATGCCGGAGTCGAGGACGCGCAGGCTGTTCTTGATTCGTGGCGACAACAGGGACAGCCCTATGTCTTTGATTATTGTCTGGAAATGGATGGAGGCCATTGCTTGCATGCAGAACCGGGGCAGTTCGTGATTGAATTTTACGCAGTGTGGTGATGGGCGACACGTTGACCACCATCCTGATTCTGATCGGCGTGTCCGTTGTGGCGGCGGCGTTGCGCGCTCGGCGCAAGGACCGGTGCATGACGTGGTTTGATGGCCATTCGGTGACGTTGCACGGCCTCGAGCCCGAGCCGATCAGTGGCCAACTCGAAGTGGAATCCAACGCCTACATCGTCACTTATGCAGATCATGACCGGCCGCAGGCCAACGAGATTTTCTACGCCTCCGAATGGGAGACGATGGCGTGGTTGGAACGGACGGCGGATACCTTGGATGTCAAACAGGCCAAGGCCCGTTCAAAGCGCATGCGAAAGGCGGTCAATCCCGGATTGTTTGCCCGAATGGGGCGGGACATTCGCATCCTGCTCAACAGCGCCAAGGATACTGTCCTCGAGATTTTGTCGGCCCTGATGGCGGCCACGCGGAAAGCAGCCCCCATCAAGCAAATGGGGAACGATGCGGCCATGCTCGACAAGATCAAGAAGGAGGGAGGCGAGAGCCTGACCGCCTATGCCCACGAGCCCGTGTGGGAGCGCTATCGGGGCAAAAAGGTCATCCTCGAGGAACTGAACGGCAGTGGCCTGGGCTTTGAGGGGACGCTCGTCGAGTACAGTCAGTCTTACATCCTGCTGTTCGATGTGGAGTAGGATGGGCGGGACATCCTCGTGCGCCGCGACCTGTCCACCGTCCGCCACATTCTTCGCTGAGATGAACCGCCATTCAACCCATCGTACTGCACGCGCCATCCTGAAGGGGATGGGGGTCTTCGGGTGTCTGTTGCTGCTCGCTTCTTGCACCACCCAGCAGTCGGTGCTGTACGTGCCAACCAAGGAAGTGGACGTGCAGTCCATGGAGCTGGGCGAGGTCCAGCGGTGGCCGCAGCGCATGGGGACGATGACGGGCCGCATGGCGCCCTGTCCTGAGTCGAGCGCGGACGTCTCCCACGCCCTCGACGATTTCGAAGAGGCGCTCGGGACGACCACGACCCTATTGGAACGGGGCAACGTCAAGGACGCCATCCTCGAGGAGTGGCAGGAGCAGATGTCGGGCCTGTACGACGAGTCGACCACGGCGCAGTGGGGCAACCTCGCGGGTGCCGACGGCGTGGCGATGCTCGAAATCATCTGCCGCAATGGCATCCAGGTGCACGCCGTGACAGTATCGGACGCCGAGACCGGCCAGCGCCTGTTCAGCGAGCAATACGTGGGGGGCAATGTGGCCAGTGCCATGAACCTCTTTGCGATGGAACTGGCCGCCCGCGACCAGATTGTGCGCCATCCACTCGACGGCATTCCCGAACAGGTCCTCCGCGACAGCACGTTCAACTATTTCGAGGTGGACGAACTGGGGGCCGTGACGTGGCGGACCGAAATGGAGGCCGTCATGCAGCGCGCATTGAGCCGGTATCGCCCTTCGAACCGGATGAACCTCAATGCGCCGGTGGAAGTCGACCTTGACCTCGATCCTCTGCGCGGTGCCACTGTGGACTTCCACGTCTCGGGATTGCGTTCGGAAATGGTGGAGCGGCACTTCCGGGATGCGGCGTCGGGCATGGCTCTGCCGGCGGTGCCGACGTTTGCGGGTGTGCGTCTTCACGCCACGGCTGAAGTGACGTTGCCCTTCCGGTTCTATTACGATCCGCGATTCCCGATGCGGGTGCGCATGGAAGGAGCCGAAGGGCCCCAAGAGGTTCGGGACGCCCTGCGCGGCGCGCCCCCGGGCAACTATGAGTTCCAATACCGCTTCTGGCAATTGGGGACCAAGCAGTCCAATGAGACCCAGTTGATCTCGGCCCAGCCGAGGAGCACGGGTGCCGCCATGGCCTTTTCGGCGTTGGCGCCGGGAATGGGTATGGAGTACGTGACCTACGGCAAGGAGAAGGGGGGCAATTGGTTGCTGGCGGTGGCCCTGCCTGCCGCAGCGGGGCTGGTCCTCGACGGGCTGGCGGACCGCGCCTATTCCGATTACCAGGACGCCTTGACCCCCGATGCGGCGGAGTCGGCGTATGCCAAGGCCAACCGGTTGCACAAAGCCGCCTTTGTCACCTTGGGGGTGACGGGTGTGCTGTGGAGTTGGAACCTCGTGGAGACGCGTCGTGCTGCCGACCGGCACCGCGAGGCCATCCGTCAATTCATCGAGCAATGAGGAACGCGTCGATCTGGATTCTCGCACTTGTCCTGGCCGCCTGTAGTGCGGAGGATTGGAATTGGAACCTGCCGCGGACCAACCCCGTGGACCCGGCGGTGAATACCGGAGCCACCCTGCCCGTGACCCTGTCGGCCCTCATCACGTCCAATACGACGGCCACCCTGCGGGGACGCGTCGAGCCCTACACCCCGACCTTCAACGGAGCCGTGGCCATGGAGTGGAAGCCACAGGGAGGAGAATGGACGCGCATCACAGCCAACGAGGACGCGACCGGCCTGTTTGAGGCCAATCTCGGTGGGCTCTCGCCGGGTGGCGATTACATCTGCCGGGCCTGGATGGGCATCGGCTCACTCGATGTGTGGGGGCAGGAATACGGGTTCACCATGCCGCTCTCGGCCGAAGACCTCGGG
>CALBSW010000047.1 GCA_937967465.1 uncultured Flavobacteriales bacterium | reverse complement strand
TTGTAGAGGGCCTTGTCGACGAGGAAGTACTCCTGCTCCCAGCCGAGGGTGGCGACCACCTTGGTGACGTTCTTGTCGAAGTACTGGCAGACGTTCGTGGCGGCCTTGTCCACGGCAGCGAGGGCCTTGAGGAGCGGCGCCTTGTTGTCGAGGGACTGTCCCGTGTAGGCGATGAAGATCGTGGGAATGCAGAGGGTGGTGCCCATGATGAACGGGGCGCTGCTGGGATCCCAGAGGGTGTAGCCCCGGGCCTCGAAGGTGGAGCGGATGCCACCGTTCGGGAAGCTGGAGGCGTCGGGCTCCTGCTGAACGAGGAGGCTGCCGTCGAAGCGCTCGATGGCACCACCGCGGCCGTCAGGCTGGATGAAGCTGTCGTGCTTCTCCGCCGTGCTGCCGGTCAGCGGCTGGAACCAGTGGGTGTAGTGCGTCGCACCGCGGGCCATGGCCCACTCCTTCAGGGAGCTGGCCACCTGATCGGCAATCTTCCGGTCGATGCGAATGCCGTCTTGCGTGGCCGCCACAACGTGGTCGTAAGCCTCCTCCGTGAGGTACTCGCGCATGGCGCTGAGGGTGAAGGCGTGGTCGCCATAGTACTCTGAGATTTTGCGGGAAGGCGTCTCAGGAGCCTTGGGGGAACGCTCGAGGACATCCTCGATTGCCGTGATGCGGTAAGTGGACATGGTATTTCCGATAGAGGCACAAAAATAGAGTGCCCCCTCGTCAAAAACCGGGGTTGTTGATGAATTTTTCGTGAATTCACGAGACACCCCCCCTCTTTTGAAGGGGGTCTCTCAGAAAATTCTTGATTTTTTTTAGCCCAACCCCTCAAAAAACGACCACACGGCGCCGAACCGTCCGATCTCCCTGTTGCAAAACAAGCAGATGCACACCGGCTGGCAATCCCGCCAATGGGATGCGGCCTTGGTAACGGGCATCCGGCCTGGCGTGTCCACGCCCGGATTGCACCTCCCGGCCCGCTCCGTCCAGCAGGGACCACGTGAAGGCACCGTTCCACCCCTCCAATTCAAACGTCACCGCCTCCCTCGCGGGATTGGGATAGACCCGCACTTCGGTCGCATCGGCCACGTCCGGCGCTTCAATGTCATTGACCAGGTTGGTCTCAAAGTGGAAGTTGTGGACGATGGACTTTCCGAAGTCCGGCTCGAAGGTGATGAAGTTGCCCCCCACCTTCCGAAGGCGGACAAAACCACTGCCGTCGTTGTTGGCCCAGAAGCTGATGCCATCGTCGTCGCTGTCGAAGAACTCGAAGGTGTAGCACCCTTCGTTCATGTAAATGGTGTCCCGGTACTGGGTGTTGGCCTCCGGATAGGTCCGCTGGAAGTAGACCGTCCCGTCCTGGTGGGTCAGCTTGGCGCTGTTCTCCCACGGCGTGGAGTTCGTTCGGACAAAGACGATCAACCGGTTGTCGTCCTCATCGTCGGGATCGTCCATGTAGGTGTAGGTCGGCGGGCGGCGGAAGGTGCTCCGGACTTCGTCGTTCCATGCGACTTCATCCGTTCCGCCGTTCGGGGCGGACACCCGGGCAATGAAGACCAGGTCCTCATCCTCGTCGCCCACCCAGAGGTTGGCGTCCAACGCCACGAGGTCCACGACTTCTTCCTCGAGGAAGCCCAGCTCACCGGTCCACGTGGTCGACTGCAGGTTGCCCTCCAAGCCGAACGTGATGGTGCAGGAGGTCAATGGCGTGCTGCCACTGTTGCGCAGGACGACCTGTGGCTTGTCACAAATGGGGTTGGTCCGGGAGGACAACTTGGACCCGTTGGGCGCAATGACGTCGACCAGCTCCGCATCCAAGCTGTGGTTCGCTGGACCATAGGCGATGATCTGCCCTTCAAACCGGTAGTTCCCGTCCGGGTCGTAATCGATGTCGTAGTCCACCGTGAAATTGTCGTTGCCCTCCACGAGGGGCGTCAGTTCCATGTCGCGGGTCTCCGTGGGCGCTCCCGGGCACCATCCGGCCCGGTCGTAAATCCAGGTGCCCCCTTGTGGGAAGAGGGCGTTGTCCGCGCACTCCTGCATGATCTGCCAGGACCATTGCTGCTCTCCGTTGACCTTGACCTTGTGGATGTTCGGGCAGAACTCCGCGCAGTTGTTGCCGCTGCCGAAGCCGTGGCCGGAAGCGCGGGTCTTGAGGCGCCACATGGCCTCCCCTTCTCCGGGCGCGTATTCGTAAGCCACCACATTCTGATCGAAAGTGGACAGGCCGTATTGGCCTTTCCAGAACGCTTCCACACCCAACACGTCCCGTGCGGGCTCGCCTTCGATGAAGTGAAACTTGAGGTCGAGCAGCTCCTGCCAGTTTCCGGCTTCCAGCTGGACGCTGTCCCGCAACAATGGCAGGTAATCCGTCACGTCATACCACCAGGTCCAGCCGTCGTCTCCGAGGTCCAACCCGATGCCATACGGCGTGATGTAACGATAAAGCTCATAGCGGTCAATGACCTCGAACGGCACACCGAAGTAGTCGAGGGTGTCGTTGACCACAGGCGTGACTTCACCGGCAATCGGGTACGAAATCGTGTCGGCAAAGAGCGGAACGGACACGGTCTCGCCAGGACTGTAGTGGTAGGTCAAGTCCGTCATGGCCACCGCATTGCCCTGCACCTCCCAGGTAGACAGGCTCATCGGCGCGACGGGCTGCAAGTCGAGGATGGCACCGTCGGCCACCAACTCGAGGTACTCTCCGCGCCCGAATCCGATGTGCGGACGGAATGGGGTCTCGTCCCCTTTGAACCGCTCTCGGCCCGGTGTGGTGCGGCGCAGCGTGGTGCCGTGGTGGAATCCTGGTGCCCCACCCGGCTTGTGGTTGACCTCTTCGGTGCCGTTGGCCCCATCGAAATGGTAATCGACGAGCAAGTCGTCCCAATCCGGGTGAAAGGCCGTTGGCTGGTGGTTCATCCACTCGGCGATGGTCGCTCCGTCGAGGGCTTTGCCCCAGATTCGGAAATCGTCGACCCGGCCATTGTAGTGGTTGGTGCCCGTCCCGCTGCACCCGAGGTTCATCCGGACGATGTCCTCGATGGGGTTGTCCTTGTTGGTGCCGCTGTGGAAGAGCTCACCATTGAGGTACATCTCCATGACGCCGGTCGTGGCGTTCTTGACGAAAGCCCAGTGGTTCCATTGCCCCTCGTAATCCTGCGTCGCGGCCTGGGCATCGATGCGGTCGTACCCGCCGTCCCAACCGCAGTCCCAATACACGCGGCCGTTGCCCCAGGGCAGGTGGACGTTGACCACCCGCTGGTTGTTGGCGTTGAGCCCTTCGAACAGCGTGCCGTTCTGGGGCTGGCTGTCCGGATCGCCGTAGACCCAGCATTCAATGGTGATCTCTTGGGACAATCCACCGAGGTCGTCCACATCGATCTCGATGCGGTCCGGCGCCGTGAAGACCACCTCACCATCTTCTCCTGTGGATGCCCATCCTTGTCCTGGGGCGTTGTTGGTGACCACCCAACCATCCTGATTGCCGTCCGTGGCGACGTCGACATCGTCCAGGGCAAACTCCAGGATCAAGTTGCCCTCCCCGTCCCACTCGATGGGCGGCGACAGGCGAAGCGACAGGCTGTCGTCGAATTGCCAGGTCGACAGACCATACTGATAGGCGGTGTTCGACAGCTCGCGGAACCCAGTCAGGGCTGTGTCACTGGTCAGCCCCCATTTGAGGTCCATGCGCCGGGCATCGGCCGCACCGGCCATCATGGGAATCCACAAGCGGTCAATGGTTCCTGCGCCCAGTGGCGCGAGTTCCTCGGCGGTCCAGAGGCATTGGGCCCGGCGCGAGGCGGCCGGTGCAAACAGCCCTTCGGCGTATCCCACCTCACCCGGCTGGACGGTCACCTCTGAATTGACGGCGTCCACGATGTGCTGCGCGGCCGGCATCCAGATGGAGTCCTGCACCCCTTCCAAGTATGGCAGCAGGTCAGCCGACTCGAAAGGCGCGTCGGCGAGGAGGCGGTATGGGTGCTGCAGCGCCGCGCTGTCCAGCATGCCCGTGTGGTCGAAGAGGTACGTGTAGCTCAGGTAGTCCCACTCGCCACAGGCATAGCCGAGGTTGCCGGCCGTGCCGTCCTCGAAGCACTTGAGCGTGTACTCCATGAGGACCTTGCCGTACGCCACGCCGTTGTCGGAGGCGGGGAATTCAAACCACCGGCGACCTGGGCTGTCGTAGGCGGTCTCGGGGTTGTTCTGAGCGTCGAAGGTGTAGGTCTGAACCGTGGTCGTATCGGCCAGGGCAGTCAGGGAACACAACAGGATCAGCGTCGCAGAGGACAGGCGGGCGATGCAGGTGTTGATCATGAGGCAAAAGGTAATTCCTCTGCCCCATTCTTCATGCCCCCGGTCGACTCAGCGGCGTCCCGGATAGGCCTCCAGGCCCGCGGCGATGATGGCGACTGCGCGGCGAATCGCAGCGGTCTCCAGCACGTAGGCAATGCGCACTTCATCTTGACCCGCGCCCGGCGTGGCGTAAAACCCACTGGCCGGCGCCATCATGACCGTCTCCCCGTCGAGGTGGAATTCGGACAGCATCCACTGGCAGAAGGCATCGCTGGAATCGATGGGCAATCGGGCCACCGCGTAAAAGGCGCCTCCCGGTTCCGGCACGGTCACCCCGGGAATGGCATTGAGCCCTGCGACAAGGGCGTCCCTGCGGTCCACGTAGGCCGCCTTGACCTCCTCGAAATAGGAAGCGGGCGTCCTCAACGCGGCTTCACCCGCAATCTGCGCCAAAGTCGGCGGGGACAGGCGGGCCATGGCGAAGCGCATGCAGGCCTGGTGCACCGCTGCGTTGCGGGTCACCAACGCGCCGATGCGGGCGCCGCACATGCTGTACCGCTTGGACACGCTGTCCATGAGGACAACGTGGTCATCGAGACCGGGCAGGGACAACACGCTCGTCGGGGTTTGGTCGCCGTAACAGAACTCGCGGTACACCTCATCGGCAAAGAGGTAGAGGTCGTGCTCGAGAACGAGGCTTCGGATGGCGTCGAGCTCGGCATCGGTGTAGACGTAGCCCGTCGGGTTGCCGGGGTTGCAAATGAGGATGGCGCGGGTCCGGTCGGTCACCTTGGCGGCGATGTCGGCCACGGGCGGCAAGGCAAAGCCGTCCTCGATTTTGGAGGTCACCGGCACCACCTTGACGCCGGCCATGGTCGCGAATCCGTTGTAGTTCGCGTAGAACGGTTCGGGGATGATGACCTCATCGCCGGGCTCGAGGCAGGCCTGAAAAGCGAAGACGAGCGCCTCGCTGCCACCAGTGGTCACGATGACCTGCTCGGGCGTGACGTCGACGCCAACCGACCGGTAGTAACCGGCGAGCCCTTCGCGGTAGGTGGCGAAGCCATCACTCGGGCTGTACTCGATGACGGTCCGGTCCATGCCCTTGACGGCATCGAGGGCCACCTGCGGCGTGGCGATGTCGGGCTGGCCGATGTTGAGGTGGAGCACCTTGCGGCCCTCGGCCTTGGCGGCGACGGCGAAGGGAGCGAGTTTCCGGATCGGGCTGTCGGGCATGGCCTGCCCTTTGGACGAAATGCGCGGCATCGAATGGAGTTTGTCCGCCAAAGCGGAGGGCGAAGATAACCGCCGCAAAAGCAGGAAGCCGCCCCCGGCTGGGAGCGGCTTCCGCATTCAGTTCACCTGACCGATCACTGCGTCACGAGCAGCTTCTTCACGGCCATGTAGGTGTTGGAGGCGATGCGGATCTGGTACATGCCCGCGTCGAGGCCGTCGGCATCGATGGTCATGAGGTACTCCACATCGGTCATGGCATTGCCATCATACAGCTCCTGGACGAGCTGGCCGCTCATGGTGTAGAGGTCCACACGCAAACGCATGTTGTTGGACACCACGAAGCCGAGCTGGCTGACATCGTTGGTGGGGTTCGGCATCAAACCGGTCACGCGGATCGGCTCCTTGATGTCGCTGACCAAGCTGATGTCGAACGGCTGGTGGCCGGTCTCTCCCGTCGCGGTCGGCGTGTTGCCCTGTTCGGCATCGCCCGTCACGGTGTAGCTGAAGCCCGTCTCATTGCCACAGGCATCCGAAACGGTGTAGCCGTACTCCACGCTCCAAGGCAAGTTGCAATCGAGATCGAGCATGATGTCACCACTGCTGGCGAGGAAGCCCTGGGACACGCCGTTGACCACAAGCTGACCGCTCCAGTAGAACCAAGCGCTGGCGCCGTATTTGGCGTTGACGTTGTTGGCCCCCGCGCCGACCTGCAGGCCGTAGTAGTAGTTCATCGGCTGGTGCGTGAGGCTGAGTTCGGAGCCGGCGTAAATGCCCGTTCCGATCATGCCACCCGTCTGCATCACGAGGTACTCCCAGTTCGTCCAAGGCGCCTGGCCTGGCAGGACGTTGGCACAGTCCTTCTTGTAGCCGCGGCCGAGGGCGCTCCATTCGGCCCAGCTGAAGGCCTCATTGTAGTCTGCGTTCCAGATGAAGCCACCCGTGCCGTCGGCATTGGTCACCTCCACCTCAATGTGCAGGGTCTGGTCGTAATCGCTCTCGACGATGTTGATGCCGCCTGGCGCGATGGTGAAGCCTTCGCCACCGAAGTAGGTCCCTTCCAGGACCAAGGCGGCCGGTGCATCTCCATTGCAAGCGTCCCCATCGAGGAAGCCCTCCGGCGTCTGAGCACCGCAGTAGTTGCCGGTCATCTCGGTGGGCAGGTAGCCGCTCATGGTCTCGGTTTCGGCGATGCTCACCTCTCCCCCGCACGCGTCTTCCGCGGACAGGTTGATCGGGTTCGGCACCTCGATCCAATCGAAGATCTCAGCACCCTCCATCTCGACCACGACATCCCCATTGGCGATGCCGGCGCTGGCCGTGATCTGCGGTGCGGTCACGTCGAGGAAGGTCACCGTTTGTGTGGCCGTGGCCATGCCGTGGTTGCCGCAGGCATCCTCCGCCGTGGCCATGTAGGTCCGGACCACGGTGTAGCTGCCGGCGTCACCACAGAGGTAGGCCGGAGCACTGTCCGTGTAGGTCACGGCACCCAGCGTCGGCGCGTCCGTGCAGTTGTCCGTAGCGGATGCCGTCACGCTGGCCGCAGCCGGCATGTCGCCTGTGCAATCGGCCGCGAGGTCGATGCTCAGGTCGGCAGGCACTCCGTCGAGGAAGACCACCGGAGCGGTCGTGTCGATCACGGTGATGTGCTGCAGGGTCGTGTCTCGTGACGTGTTGCCGAAGGCGTCCACAGCCTCGATGATCCAGCGGCGGTCGAACTCGCGGCAGCCCGCAATGCCCGTCTCGTTGATTTCATCGTACAGGATGTTGACCTCCGCACCACAGTTGTCGGTGACCTCATACCAAGGGTATCCGGCCGCAAAGAGGTCGACGTCATTGACACAGGTCTCTCCGGCATACAAGGTGTAGTCCTCGAGGTCGAAGCTGTTGAGCGACGGAGCCATGTCGTCAACCACAGCCAGGTAGGACGTGTAATCGGTCACATTACCATTGACATCGGTGGCCACAAGCTGGACCTCTTCATACACAGGCATGTCACACGGCGTCGGGTAGATGGCATCCGGGTTGTAGTCGAATGCGGTGGGGTTCATGCATCCTGCGCACGGGGCGAGGCTGGTCCGCGTGTAAGCGAATCCGCCGCCGTTGCCGTTCTGCGTCCAGCTGGTGAAGTCCATCACCCAGATTTCATTGACGCTCGGCACGAACATTTCCAAGTCGGTCGTCAGAATCTGGTTGCCGATTCCGCCTCCGAACGCACCGTAGAAGGAAGACCAAGCTGCCCCGCTGCCGGCAACGCGCCACAACGTGCCGCTCGGACCTTCATTGTCCCAAAAGGACTCTCCTGTCGACGCATTGATGAGTCCTTGGTCGTCTCCACGAGAAATCCAGATGCCCGGAGCAATGCTGTCGTAGACCAACGTCGGATCGTCGTAGTCCATCTTCTCGAAGGACACCGTCTCACTGACGAAGCCCTCACAGCCTTCTCCAGCCTCCATGTCCACGAAGTAACCGGATGCCGTGGGCACCTCGGTGCGGGTGTAGGCGAATCCACCGCCGTTGCCTCCCGACGTCCAATCGGTGAAGGTCACCTCGAAGAAGCGCTCGCTCTGGACGGTCACCATGGTGAGGGTCTCTCCAGGCAAGTTGTTGCCCAATTGTCCCCCAACAGCGTCATACAAGCTTGACCACTCAGCATCCGAATCGGCAGCCCCCAGCTTCCAGCGGGTGCCCGCAGGTCCGGCATTGGAATAGCCACTCTGGAGCCCCGCGTTGTAGAGCCCTCCGTTGTTGCCGCGGGTCAAAGCCACATCCCAAGAGATGTAGTCGGTGGCCGCAGCGCCAGTGGCATCGTCTTCTTTGGTGAAGTCCACGGTGCCCATGGCAGGAACCTCTACGTCGCAATCCAAGGTGTTGATGGCCTCGAAGGACTGGATTCCGCAGGCATCCGTGGCGGTAGCATTGGACAAATCGTAGGTGGCCACTCCATTCTCATCCAGAGGCTGGATGTACGGAGTCGACGTCACCACAGGCGCCACGTCGTCCACCACGGTCACCTCGACCACGCCCGTCGTGGCATTGCCACTCGGGTCGGTCACCGTCACCGTCACATCCACCACACCGACATCGGCGCAGGTGAAGTCGGAGCACACCTCGTACTCCATGGCATAGTTGTCTCCATCCGGCGTGAATGTGAAGTAGGCATTCCCGCGCTCACTTTTGTTCTCTACAAATTCCGGAGCGGCCATGCCCAGCGTACCATCTTGATTGGAGATGCCCGTGGTCATGTCGCTGTTGATGACGGGATGGTAGCCGGAAAACACTTCCACCACTCCGGTCGCCTCATAGAGGACAGCTTGGCCATCGTGAGAGATGTCGTTGTTCGAATAATTGGCCACTTGACTCCAGCTCACCACGAACTCGCGGTTCGGTGCCGTGCCCACGGTCTGGTAGTAGATGTTGGAGTAATCCCGCTCGTCCGGATCGAGGTCCGTATGGATGACCGGAATGGCTGCATCATAATCGTTGTCGGGAATGTCATCCCCGCTGCAACACTCGGAGCTGCTGCTTTCAAACTGCAGGAGACCGTTGGAGCTGATGTAGACCTGAGAATAGGTCTGGCCGTAGAACGTGAACTCGAACCCGAGCGACACCAGCGACGTGCAATCGTCGCAGTTGCTGGTGTTCACATCCAACGTGCCTGAAGTCAGGCCGTATTTCGGTGTAGCACCACAGCTCTGGTTGTCCCATGACATGTCCGTATTGTAGCTGCAGTTGTCCATGGTCGCGTCACCCAAGATGTCGCTCTCCGAGAAGTAGCCATTTCCGCCGATGTTCAAGTACACCGTGTGTGGCTCGAGCTCCAGGGTGGGTGCCATGTCATCGATGACGTTGGCGTGGGTCG